>NEUS01000074.1 GCA_002288455.1 Opitutia bacterium Tous-C1TDCM | reverse complement strand
CGCCCGTGGACTCCACCCCCGCGGCCCAGCCGGCCGAGCACCGCGACCTACACGCAGCGCGTCGGTCCCGAACCGTCGCACTACCGGGCCGGCGACTCCGGACCGGGCCGCACGCTCACGGTTCGTCCCGACTCGCGGCCCGAGTTCGCGCCGGCTCCGGCCCCGCGGGGCCAACCGTCCGCGCCTTCGTCCCCGCCCAACCGCACCCGCACGGGCCAAGTCCTCGCCCCGGTTTCCGGCCCGACCGAACCGGCTCCGGCCCGCCGGGACTTTTCCCGCCCCGCCCCGGACCGTCGCGGCCAAGCCGCCGTCGGGCCCCAGTCGCTGTCGCCGACTCCGGCCTATCCCACGCTCTCCGCCCCGGACGCCGTCCCGGCCCAGCGTTCCTTCGCGCGCCCGCAATCCGCGCCCGCCGCGCTCCCGGGCCCGGCCCGGGCGGATTCGCCCGCTTCGCCGTCCCGTTCCGCCAATCCGTCACTCCGCGCCGCGCCGGCGCCCGCCGCAGGCCATTCCGCACCCCCTGCCGCGCCCCCGGCCTCGGAACGCCCCGAGCGCCGCACCGAGAACGAAAAGCAGCTTTAGACGAGCTCCGCCGCCCGCTGGGCGTGCGACGGCCGCCGGTCGCCGATCTGGCCGGTCAGTTCGCTCTTCAGGGTCAGGCAGAAGGCGTGGGACTGGACCTCGAATTTGCGCAGGTCGAAACTCGGGAACGTCCGGGTCCCGAGCACCGTCCACGCCCGCGTGCTCGCGATGGAAATGTGGGCCGTGGGGATCGATTCCCCGGAGTTGCCCACGTGCGCATGCAGGCAGATGTGCCGCGCGAGCGAGACGATCGCGACGAGGTCGTGGTGGTCCGGCGCCGTATCCGGGACTTCGATATAGCGGATCACGTCGGCATAGGCCGGCGGCAGCCCCGCGGTCGCGGCAAAATGCGCCCCGAGCTCGCGGCTCGTGCCGCCGAAGAAGCGCGGCTCGACCTCCGAGAGCGGCACCTTCAGTTTCCGGGCCTCCAGCACCATGGCCTGCAGGCCGAACGGATGCAGCTGCAGCAGGAAAAGCCGGCCGACATCGTGGATCAGCCCGGCCGTGTAGGCCGTGCCCTTCAGGTAGTCGAATTCCAGATACGAACAGATGAACTGCGCCGTGCGCCCCACCGCCGCCTGGAACATCCAGTAGCCCGACCAGTTGAGGGGCGGCAGGTCGAGGTGCCGCTCGAGCGCCGTCGGCAGCGATTTCGCCAGCGTGTGGAGCCGCATCTCGCCGAGCAGGCTGGCGGCCGCGCGGGCGTCCTCGATCGCCGTCATCTCGTCGTGTTTCACGTGCCCGGCGGCCACGAGCACCTGCGCGCAAAGCCCGGGATCGCTCGCCACCAGATCCATCACCGGACTCAGGCTCGTCGCCTTGCCGTCGGCCATCATTTGGAAAGCCGCTGCGGCTGTATCGATCACCGGACAGGTGCCGAGCGCCGCGATCTGCTGCTCGAGCACGGCCCGGTCGAGCACCGGTCCGGCGGAGAGATCCATGTGCGCCCAGCGTTCGCGTTCGTGCGTCTCGCGCGCCTCCTCGAGCTGCGCCGCCGTGCACAGGCAATCCGGCGTGTACGAGGGATTCAATTGGCAGAAAATGAGCCGGCTCGCGAACTCGAGCACCTCCGCGCTGTTTTCAAAAACATTCCAGTTCCCCGCCAGCGCCTGTGCCTGCAAATCGCGGAGGTAGTCGACGCCGGCCCAGACCCCCGCCGCCTCGGCCGAGTCGGCCAATTCGTTGATCCGGGCGAACACTTCCTTGTTCTGGCGCGCCGTCGCCCACGTCGGGAAGAGCTGCGCGGCCTCCGAATAGGCGACCATGACTTCGCGGCGCTGTTGCGCCAGTTGCTCGGCGGTCACGCCGACCAGGCGGCAGAACGACTTCGGTTCCTCGAACAGCAGATTGCGCCACGGATTCTGGAGGGCCTTCGCGACCTCGCCGTAGACCGCCTGCGCGTCGAAGGGCTTGAGCAGGTAGTTCTGCACCTTCAGCTCCAGTGCCCGCTTCACATGCCGCATCTCGCTGTCCTGCGTGTAGACCAGCACGGGCAGCACGCGCCAGAACCAGTCGTCGCGCAGCCGCTGCAGAAACGCCGGGCCGGAGTTCTCCGGCGGCTTCATTTCCATGATCACCAGATCGAAGACCACGCCTTCGCGCAGCATGCGCCAGGCCTCGGCCGAGCTCGGCGCGACGAAACAGGCGTGGCGCCCCCGCGCGAGGATTCCGCGCATTGCGCGGCCGGCGAGATCGCTGTCATCGAGGAAAAGTACGTTGGCCATGGCGGGGTAGTCCGGGAAACGCAGGTTTCCCCGTTCATCGGCCCCGTTTCCCCTTCGCTGAACCTAAACCTTGCCGCCGCCGCGCCGATAATGGAAGGGAGCGCCGCCGCTGCGGCGGTTCCGGTTTCGCCGACCGGAGCCGCAACGTCTTGCGCCCGCCGCGCGCGGGTTTGACTCGCGCCGCCCCCGCTGCGCCCTTGGGCGCCGCATGCCGACTCCGCCGTCCGTCCCGTCCGTCGCCCCGCTGGCCCCGTTTTTCGCCGCGGACGGCTCGCGTCCGGATGCCGACGCCGTTCTCGCCCGCTTCCTCGAGGTCATCGCCGCCCGCAACCTCGAGCTCTATGCGGAACAGGAGGAGGCGATTCTCGAATTGCTCGGCGGCAAGAACGTCGTCCTCAACACCCCGACCGGCTCCGGCAAATCCCTCGTCGCCGCCGCCTTCCACTTCCAGGCCCTCTGCGCCGGCCAACGTTCGGTCTACACCTGCCCGATCAAGGCCTTGGTCAACGAGAAGTTCCTCTCCCTCTGCCGCGACTTCGGTCCCGAGAACGTCGGCATGATGACCGGCGACGCCTCCGTGAATCCCGGCGCCCCCGTGCTCTGCTGCACCGCCGAGATTTTGGCCAATCTCGCCCTCCACCGCGGCGACCGCAGCGACATCGGCGCGGTCATCATGGACGAATTCCACTACTACTCGGACGCCGAGCGCGGCTACGCCTGGCAGGTGCCGCTGCTGACGATGCCGCAGTCGCGTTTCCTGCTCATGTCGGCGACGCTCGGCGCGACGGAATTCTTCGAACGCGAACTCACGCGCCTCACCGGCGCCCCGAGCCTCACGGTCCGCAGCGACCGCCGGCCCGTGCCCTTGGAATTTGAATACAGCGAAACGCCGCTCACCGAGCGCATCGCCGAATTGCTCAACCTCAAGCGCGCGCCCGTCTACCTCGTCTACTTCACGCAGCGCTCCGCGAGCGAGGCCGCCCAGGCGCTGATGAGTCTCAACGTCTGCTCGAAAGAGGAGAAATCCGCCCTGCAGGACGCCCTCGAGGGCGTGCGTTTCAACAGCCCCTACGGCAAGGAAGTGCGCCGCTGGCTCCGCCACGGCATCGGCGTGCACCATGCCGGCCTGCTCCCGAAGTACCGCATTCTCGTCGAGCAACTCGCGCAGAAGGGCTTGCTCAAACTCATCTGCGGCACCGACACGCTCGGCGTCGGCATCAACGTCCCGATCCGCACCGTCGTTTTCACGCAGCTCTGGAAATACGACGGCAAGAAAGCCGCGATTCTCAGCGTGCGCGACTTCCGCCAGATCTCCGGCCGCGCCGGCCGCAAGGGCTACGACGACAAAGGCTACGTCATTGTCCAGGCCCCCGAGCACGTCATCGAGAACAAGCGCGCCGACGAAAAGGCCGCGGCCAATCCCGGGAAAAAGAAACCCGCCGCCAAAGCCAAGGCCCCCGAGGGCTCCGTCGGCTGGGACACCAAGACCTTCGAACGCCTCCGCACCGCGCCGGCCGAGGAACTCGTTTCCCGCTTCGACGTTTCCCACGGCATGCTGCTCCTCATGCTCGGCCGCGACGGCGATGGCTGCGGCGCGATGCGGCAGCTGATCCGCGACTGCCACGAAACCGACCACAAGAAACGCGCCCTGCGCCGCCGCGCCTGGCAACTTTTCCGCGCCCTCGTCGACCGGAAGATCGTCGAGATTCTCCCGCGCGAGGCCCGCACCGCGGTCGCCTCAGCGCCCGCCGCCGCGGCCGCACCCGCCCCGGCCAAGCTGCGCGTGAATATCGAATTGCAGGACGATTTTTCCCTGCACCAAGCGCTCTCCCTCTACCTCATCGACACGCTGCCGCAGCTCGATCGCGAATCGCCCGACTACCCCTTCGATGTGCTCACGCTCTGCGAGGCCATCGTCGAGGACCCGGACGCAATTCTCCGCCGCCAGGTCGACAAATTGAAGGGCGACAAGGTCGAGGAATTGCGCGCCGCCGGCGTGCCGTACGAGGAACGCATGGAGAAACTCGACCTGATCGAGCACCCGAAGCCGTTGCGCGAGTTTCTGTACGACACGTTCAACGCCTTCGCCGCCGCGCATCCGTGGGTCGACCAGGAAAACGTCCGGCCCAAGTCGATCGCGCGGGAAATGTTCGAGCGCTACATGTCGTTCGCCGACTACATCCGCGACTACGGCCTGCAGCGTTCCGAGGGCCTCCTCCTGCGCCACCTTTCCCAAGTGTGGAAGGTGCTCGCTCAGACTGTGCCGTCGGCCTCGAAGACCGAGGCCGTCGTCGAAATGGAAGACTACTTCCGCGAACTCATCCGCGGCATCGACTCCAGCCTGCTCGAGGAATGGGAACGCCTGCGCAATCCCGGCTTCGTCGCCGCCGCCGACGCCGCCGACAAACCGGCCCGCCCGGCCAGCTTCGACGTCACCCGCGATCTCCCCGGCTTCCGCCGCCTCGTGCGCACCGCGATCTTCGGCTTCCTGCAGGACATCGCCGCACGCGACTGGGAAGGCGCCGCCGTGCGGTTGGCCACCGGCGACGCCGGCGGCGGCGGCGTGGAAAACGCCCCGCTCTCGCCGGAAGCCCGTCGATTGGAGACCGCGTTCACCGGCTACTTCGCCGACCGCGGCCGCTTCCGCCTCGATCCCGAAGGCCGCTCCGCCAAACACACGCATTGGCCGGCCGAAACGGAAAATCACGCGGCCGCCTGGTCCGTCGCGCAGGTCCTGATCGACGGCGCCGACCACAACGATTGGGAAGTCTCCTTCGCCGTGCTCCTGCCCGAATCCCGCGCGCAGAACCGTCCCGTGCTCCGTTTCGAGCAAGTCGCGCCGGTCGGCGCCGCCCCGGTCGGTCCCTGAAACGGGCCGGCGGGCCGGTCCTCGACTCCGTCGTCGGCCGCGGTTTGGTTGACGGGACCCCATGAACGTCCTGCGCCTCCTTGCTTCCGGCTGCGTCATCGTCGGTGCCGCGACCCTGCTCCGCGCCCAGTCGCCCGCCGGGCCGCTCGCCCTCTGGTACGATGCCCCCGCGGAAAAGTGGACCGACGCCCTGCCCCTCGGCAACGGCCGCTTCGGCGCCATGGTCTTCGGCGGCCCCGAGCGCGAACGCCTCCAGCTCAACGAAGACACGCTCTACTCCGGCGAACCGCCGGCCGATCTCCGCTCCATCGATATCCGCAAGGACCTCGGCCACGTCGTCGGCCTCATCAAGGCCGGCCGCAATGCCGAAGCGGATACTTACATCACGAAAAACTGGCTCGGCCGGAACCAGCAATGCTACCAGCCGCTCGGCGACCTCGCGCTGGAATTCGCCGGCACCGGCGCGGCGCCGGCCGAAGGTTACCGCCGCTGGCTCGACCTCGACACCGCCACCGCGGGCGTCTCGTTCCGGCGCGACGGCATCGCCCACACGCGCGAAATCTTCGCCAGCCATCCGGACCAGGTCATCGTCGTCCGGCTGCGCCAGGACCGGCCTGGCTCCCTGTCCTTCCGGGCCGCGCTCTCGTCGGTGCATCCGACCGCGCGCGCCGAGGCCGCCGGCCGCACCGCCGTGCTCCGCGGCCAGGCCCCGGGCTTCGTCGGCCGGCGCGCCCTGACCGTGCTCGAGCAGGCCGGCGAACAGTCGCGGTATCCGGAACTCTATGACGCCAAAGGGCAGCGGCTGCCCTCCACCGTGCCCTACGCGGGCGGCGGCACCGGCACCGTCCTCTACGGCGATGCGGTCGGCGGCCGCGGCATGCGTTTCGAAGTGCGGCTCACGGTCCGGACCGACGGCAAGGTCGCGCCCGACGGCGACGGCCTCAAAATCGAGGGCGCGACCGAAGCCGTGCTCATCCTTGCCTCCGGCACCAGTTTCAACGGCTTCGACAAGAGCCCGAGCCGCGAGGGCGTCGACCCGGCGCTGCGCACCGAGCGCGACACGACCGCGGCCCTCGGCCGGACCCTGGCCGAACTCCGCTCCCGGCACCTCGCCGACTACCGCGAGCTCTTCCGCCGCGTCACTCTCCGCCTCGCCGGCGATCCGGCCAAGGCCGCCCTGCCGACCGACCGCCGCATCGCCGACTTCCGGAACTCCGGCGATCCCGACCTCGCCGCGCTCTGCTTCCAGTTCGGCCGCTACCTCATGATCGCCGGTTCCCGCGCCGGCACGCAGCCGCTGAATTTGCAGGGCCTGTGGAACGACCAGGTCATCCCGCCCTGGGCGTCCGGCTACACCGTCAACATCAACGCCCAGATGAATTACTGGCCCGCCGAGGTCGCGAACCTCTCGGAGTTGCACGAGCCGTTTTTCCGTCTGATGCGCGAAGTCGCCGTGACGGGCGCGATCGCCGCGAAAAACATGTACGACCACCGCGGCTGGGTCGTGCACCACAACACCACGATCTGGCGCGACGCCTTCCCCGTCGACGGCCACGCCCGCGCCGCCTTCTGGAATTTCGCCGCCGGTTGGTTCGTGAGCCATCTCTGGGAACACTGGCTCTTCACCGGCGACCGCCGCTTCCTCGCCGACGAGGCCTACCCGCTCCTGAAGGGTGCGGCCGAGTTCTACGCGGATTGGTTGGCCGATGCCGGCAACGGCGAACTCGTCACCCCGGTCAGCACTTCGCCGGAAAACGCGTTCATCGACTCCACCGGCGCCCGGGCCGCCGCTTCGCAAGGCGCGACGATGGACCTCGCCATCATCCGCGAACTGTTCACCCGCACGGTCGAGGCGGCGGAATTGCTCGGCCGGGATGCCGCGCTGCAGGCCGAACTCCGGGCCAAGCTCGCGAAACTCGCGCCCTACCGCATCGGCGCGCGCGGCCAACTCCAGGAATGGCGCGAGGATTTCAAAGAAGCGGAACCGAAACACCGCCATCTTTCCCACCTCTACCCGCTCCACCCCGGCAACCAGATCGACCCCGAAGCCACGCCCGAACTGTTCCGCGCGGCCGCCCGCACGCTGGAACTCCGCGGCGACGAGGCGACCGGCTGGTCGATGGGCTGGAAAATCAATTTCTGGGCCCGCATGCGCGACGGCGACCACGCCTACGCGATCATCCGCAATCTCTTCACCTTGGTCGGCACCTCCGAAACCAACATGCGCGGCGGCGGCCTCTACCGGAATATGTTCGATGCGCATCCGCCGTTCCAGATCGACGGCAACTTCGGCTACACCGCCGGCGTCGCGGAAATGCTCCTGCAGAGCCATGCGGGCGCGATCCAACTCCTGCCCGCCCTGCCCGCCGTCTGGCCCGAAGGCGATGTCGTCGGCCTCAAGGCCCGCGGCGGTTTCACCGTCGATCTGAGTTGGCGCCAGGGAAAATTGACCAAAGCCGTGATCCGCTCCGCCCTCGGCGGCAATCTCCGCCTGCGCACCGCCGCGCCGGTCCGCGTCGCGCAGGGCGGCACCGCGGTCGCCGCCGCCCCCGCGCGCGGCGCCAACCCGAATCCGTTCCAGCGCACCGTGCGGGCCGGCACTCCGGTCCTGGCCGCCGGCGCCGTCCTGCCCGACATCCGGATTCCGGATACGGTCACGGTCGATGTCCCGACCGTGGCCGCCGGCACCTACGAGATTCTCCCGGCCAACTGATCCCGCTCCGGCGGATCGGTCGTCCGGCTGCCGGCTTCCAACCGGGACCCGGCTTCCGCCTTGCTGCGGCGGCCGGCGACCCCAGCGTGCCCTGGTGCCCGCCCCGTCGTTGCCCGCCGCCCGTCTCCACCGCCTCGGTTCCGCGCTGCCGCTGGCCGACCGCCTGCTCGTCGTCGGCGCCGGCGACCCCGTCCCGCTGCCCGAGGGCAGCGACCAGACGTATCCGTTTCGTGCGCACGCCGATTATTTCTATCTCACGGGACTCGACGCGCCGGGCGGTGTCGTGGTTTTCGATCCGCGCGACGGCGCCGACGCCGGCTGGGTATCGTTCGTGCCGCCGGTGACGGAGGGCGAACGGGTTTGGGAAGGCCGCCGGCCGCTGCCCGGCACGCCGCTGGAAGAACTGCCCCGCTGGCTCGAAGCCCGGCGCGGCCGCGGCATCGCCGCCCTCGGCGCGCCGGTCGCGGGCGTCGCGCCCGACGCCGCGGCGACCGAATCGCTCCGCTCCCATTTCAAGCACCTGCGCCGGCCCAAGGACGCCGCGGAAATCGCGCTGCTGCGCCGCAGCGCCGCCGCCACCGCCGCGGGCTACGCCCTGCTGCCCGGCCTCATCCGGCCCGGCGTCACCGAGCGCGACCTGCAGATCGAACTCGAGGCCGGCTTTTTCCGGGCCGGCGGCACGCGCACCGGCTACGGCACGATCGTTGGCGGCGGGCCGAATTCCGCCGTGTTGCACTTCGAGCCTTCGGCCCGCCCCGTCGGCGCCGGCGAGTTCGTGCTGGTCGATGCCGGTGCGGAAATCGACCGCTACGTCACCGACGTGACCCGCACCTACGTTGCCGGCCGGCCCTCCGCGTTCCAGCGCGACCTCTACGCCGTCGTCCTTGCCGCCGAGGAAAAGGCCATCGCCCGCTGCGTCGTCGGCGCCGAATGGACCGCGATCCACCTCGCGACGGCGGTCGATCTCGTCGCCGGCCTCGTCGAGCTCGGCGTGATGCGCGGCCGACCCGATGCGCTCGTCGAACAGGAAGCGCACACGCTCTTTTTCCCCCACGGCCTCGGCCACATGGTCGGGCTCGGCGTGCGCGACGGCAGCGGCCTGGCTCCCGGCCGGACCAAGGACCCGCGCGCCAGCCTGAAAACGCTCCGGATGGATTTGACGTTGGCGGAAGGCTACGTCGTGACGGTCGAGCCCGGCCTCTATTTCATTCCGCCGCTGCTCACCGATCCGGTCCGCCGGCAACGATTCCGCGACGCCGTGAACTGGCCCTTGGTGGACCAACATCTCGACCTCGGCGGTGTCCGGATCGAGGACAACGTGCTCGTCACCGCGGCCGGGCCGGAGGTCCTGACCGCCGCGATCCCGAAGATCCTATCGGGCTGAGCGCCGTCGGCGTTCGACCCGGCCGGGATCCGGAATTTGCCATGGACAAGCCGGCGGAAACATCTCTCCTTTTTCCTTTATGTCGCAGCCGGAACAGAAGTTCACCACTCCCGTCAGCCTCTTCGTCGATGCGGTCCTTTGCATCTTGTTCTTCGTCGGCCTCTACCTCTGGGTGAGCCCGCACGTGCCCTCGAACGACAAGAGCATGATCATGCTCTGGGGCGCCCTGACCGCCGCCTGCATGACCGGCGTTTTCTGGCTCTGCATCCAGATGTTCCGCGTCGTGCTGCGCGCCCAGCTCGCCGCCCGCCGCAAGTAGCCGGGAATTCCTTCCCTCTCCCTTCCGACCCGGAGCCGCCCGCTCCGGGTTTTTTGTGCCTGCCGGCCCAATCCTGCCGGAACGTTACCGGCTCCCGCTTGCGCAATCCGCCGGATGTGTCCAACGTCTCGGCGTTCCCACCATGAATGCCGATCACCCATCGGGTTCGAACCCAGCCCGCGCGCGCGTTCCCGCCCGGCTCCTCGTCCTCGCCACCGCCGTCGCGCTGTTCGCCGGCTGCGCGACCACCCACACGCTCAAGGTCGATTCCATCGCCAAGCCCAACGCGGAGAACGCCATCTCCTACCAGATCAAGAACAAGAACCCGCTCGTGGCCGACGACTCGCTCCGCTACCAGGAAGCCGCCGGCATGGTGAAGACGGCGCTCTCCGGCAAAGGCATGTTCGAGGCCCCGCCCAACGTGAAGGCCGACATGGTCGTCGATCTCGACTACGGCATCGGCCCGCCGCAGATGCGCCGCGAAACCGTCTCGGAGCCGGTCTACATCACCCTCCCCGGCCAGGTCCGCACCGAACGCGTGCAGGTCGGCACCGACTCCCAGGGCCGCCCGATCTACCAGACCATCACGGTCCAGGATCCGCCGACTACCGAATTCGCCGGCTTCCGCGAATACCAGGTCACGGTCACGGTCTACGAAAAGTACCTGAAGCTCTCGGCCAAGGAGAACAAGGAACAGACCGAAGGCCGCCCGCAGACGGAAATCTGGAATGTCGACGTCACCAGCGAAGGCGAAAGCCGCGACGTCCGGAAAACCCTGCCCGTCCTCGTCGCCGCCAGCATCGACTACATCGGCAAGGACACGCAGGGCCAGAAGAGCATCCGGATCAAGGATACGCACAGCGACATCGCCTTCGTGAAAAAAGGCATGTGATCCGCCGCGATCGGCCCGAGGCACCGTGCCGGCAATTCGAACCGGGGTTCACCGACCCCGGTTTTTTTGTCGTCCCACCCCGGGCTCTCCGCCGCACCGCACTTCCCGGGCAAAGTAACCTATTGGGTTACTTTGCCGCCTTCTGAGGAAGTCGGCTCAGTTGCCGAAGCGGGCCGCGCCTTGGCGTTTCTTCTCGATGCGGGAAGAGGCCAGAATCGAGATTTCGAAAAGGGCGTAGAGCGGAATCGCGAAGATCGTCTGCGTCACGGGATCCGGCGTCGGCGTGATGATCGCCGCCATCACGAAGATGGCCACGACCGCATGCCGCCGGTACTTGCGCAGGAACGCCGTCGACATGATGCCGAGCCACACGAGCAGCACGATGATGAGCGGAAACTCGAACGCCGCGCCCACGCCGAGCACGAGCCACGACAAGGTGCTGTAGTAGTCGCCGGCGGTCCACCGCAGGGCGAGGTTGAAGGTCTGGTTCAGCTCGACCGCGACCTGGATGGTCTTCGGCATCAGCAGGAAGAAACCGAAGGCCGCCCCCAGCAAAAAGAGGATCAATGCCGAAACGCACATCGGCAGCACGGCCCGCATTTCCTTTTCGGTCAGCGCCGGCGCCACAAATTGCCCGATGAAAAACAGGATCGCCGGCGCCGCGATCACCAGACCGCCCAGCACGCACATCTGGATGATCATGCTGAAGACTTCCATGACCTTCTGGGTGCCGAGCTCGATCACGAGCCCGGGATAGTCCTTCTGCACCGTCTGCAACGGCCAGAGCAACACGTCGTTGAACTCCTTGATGAACGCGCCGATCAGCACCGCCGCGACGATGAAGGCGATGACGCTCTTCACGATGACCCCGCGCAGCTCTTCCAAGTGGTCCCAAAAGCCCATCGGTTTCTCCCGTTCGGGCGCCGGCGGCAGGTCGTCGGTCAGCTGGGGGTCTTCGGGCGATGGGTTCGTTTGGCTCACGGGACGGGTGGAGCGTCGGATGGTGGGAAGTTTTTCCGAAAACGGAAGCGCGATGTAGCCGGACGCCGGTCGCCGGCACCGCCGCGGCGATCCCATTGTGCAACGGGCACCGCTGCGCCGTTGACAGGCAGGGCGGGCTTTCTATTGCCTCACGCTTTTCGCGCTTCCGCGCGCCGGTTCGTTTTCTCAGCACCAACCTCATCCACATGGCCGTAAAATCCAAAGCCAAGCAACCCGCCGCGAAGGCCAAGTCCTCCGCTTCCAAATCCGCCGCCAAGGCGACGAAATACGTCTACACCTGGGGCGCCGGTCGCGCCGATGGCGACGGCTCCATGAAGGCCCTCCTCGGTGGCAAGGGCGCCAACCTCGCGGAAATGACCCGCATCAACCTGCCCGTGCCCCCCGGCTTCACGATCACGACCGAGGTCTGCACGTACTACTACGCCAACAAGCGCACCTACCCGGTTTCGCTGCAGGCCCAGATGGAGGCCGGCGTGGCCAACATGGAAAAGATCATGGGTACGAAGTTCGGCGCGACCGCCGGCATGCCCCTGCTCGTCGCCGTCCGCTCGGGCGCCCGCGATTCCATGCCGGGCATGATGGACACCATTCTCAATCTCGGCCTCAACGACGACTCCGTCCTCGCCCTCGCCGCCGCCACCAAGAATCCCCGCTTCGCCTGGGATTGCTACCGCCGCTTCATCCAGATGTACGGCGACGTCGTCCTCGGCGTCCAGAAACGCGAAGGCGAAGACCACGAGCCGTTCGAGACGGTCATCGAAGGCTTTAAGCACGAGAAGTACCACGGCGACATCGAGGACTCCAAACTCACGCCCGAGGACCAGCAGGAACTCGTCAAGCGCTTCAAGGCCCTCGTCAAAGAGCGCACCGGAAAAGTTTTCCCGAACAATCCCTGGGACCAGCTCCGCGGCGCCGCCGGCGCCGTCTTCGGCTCCTGGATGAACGACCGCGCCAAGGTCTACCGCGCGAAGTACAACATCCCCACCGAGTGGGGCACCGCCGTCAACGTCCAGGCCATGGTCTTCGGCAACACCGGTGACACCTCCGGCTCCGGCGTCGCGTTCACGCGCAACCCGGCCAACGGCGTCAACGAGTTCTACGGCGAATTCCTCGTCAACGCCCAGGGCGAAGACGTCGTCGCCGGCGTCCGCACGCCCGAGCCCGTGATCAAGCTCAAGGACGTCATGCCCAAGTCCTACGCCGAGCTCCTCAAGGTCCGCGCGACGCTCGAGAAGCACTTCAAGGACGTGCAGGACATCGAATTCACGATCCAGGAAGGCAAACTGTTCATGCTCCAGACGCGCAACGGCAAGCGCACCGCCGCCGCCGCGCTCAAGTTCTCCATCGATATGGTGAAGGAGAAACTCATCGACTGGCAGACCGCGATCATGCGCAACCCGGCCGACCAGCTCGAGCAGCTCCTCGCCCCCATCTTCGACCTCAACGAGGTCAAGAAGGCCAAGGTCATCGCCACCGGCCTCCCCGCCGGCCCCGGCGCCGCCACCGGCAAGATCTACTTCAACGCCGACCGCTCCGTGCAGGCCGCCGAGAAGGGCGAAAAGGTCCTCCTCGTCCGCGTCGAAACGTCGCCGGAAGATCTCCGCGGCATGATCGCCGCCGAAGGCATCCTCACCGCCCGCGGCGGTGTCTCCTCCCACGCCGCGCTCGTCGCGCGCCAGATGGGCAAGGTCTGCGTCTGCGGCGCCGCCGCCGTCGTCATCGATTACGACAGGAAGACCGCCACCATCGCCGGCCACACCTTCCACGAAGGCGATTTCCTCTCGATCGACGGTACCTCCGGCCTCGTCTACGCGGGCCAGATCCCGACCGCTCCTTCCGAGATCATCTCCGGCCTCGTCAACGGCGACAAGGCCGCCCAGGCCACCGCCAAGTTCAAGAGCTTCACCCAGCTCATGAAGTGGTGCTCGCAGGTCACCAAGATGAGCGTCCGCACCAATGCCGACACGCCCGAGCAGGCCCGCATCGCCGTCGCCTTCGGCGCCGTCGGCATCGGTCTCACCCGCACGGAACACATGTTCTTCGAGGGCGACCGCATCGACGCCATGCGCGAGATGATCCTCGCGAACAACCTCGCCGACCGCGAAGCCGCGCTCGCGAAACTGCTCCCCTACCAGCGCGCCGACTTCCTCGGTATCTTCAAAGCGCTGAAGGGCTTCCCGGCCACGATCCGTTTCCTCGATCCCCCGCTCCACGAGTTCCTCCCGAACTCCAAGGAACAGCAGGTCGACCTCGCGCAGAAGCTCGGCATCGGCGTCGAGAAGATCATGCACCGCGTGCACGAATTGCACGAATTCAACCCGATGCTCGGTTTCCGCGGCTGCCGCCTCGGCATCAAGTTCCCGGAAATCACCGCCATGCAGGCTCGCGCCGTCTTCGAGGCCGCCGCCGATGCGAACAAGGCCGGCCTCAAGGCCAAGCCCGAGATCATGATCCCGCTCGTCGGTTTCAAGAAGGAGCTCGATCTCCAGGTCGCCGTCGTGCACGAGGTCGCCAAGGCCGTCATGGCCGAACGCAAGACCAAGATCCCGTACAGCGTCGGCACCATGATCGAAGTCCCGCGCGGCGCCCTCACCGCCGACGAGATCGCGCAGTCCGCCGAGTTCTTCAGCTTCGGCACCAACGATCTCACGCAGACCTGCCTCGGCATGTCCCGTGACGATTCCGGTTCCTTCCTCCCCGGCTACGCCGACCTCGAGATCGTGAAGAAGAATCCCTTCGCCACGGTCGACCAGACCGGCGTCGGCCAGCTGATGAAGATCGCGATCGAAAAGGGCAACCAGACCCGCCCCGGCATCAAGCTCGGCATCTGCGGCGAGCACGGCGGCGATCCGGACTCCGTCAAGTTCTGCCACAAGATCGGCCTCACCTACGTCAGCTGCTCGCCGTACCGCGTCCCGGTCGCGCGCCTCGCGGCCGCCCAGGCCGCCGTCGCCGATCTGCAGGCCGCGAAGAAGAAGTAATCCGGTTCGGGCCGCGGGATTGGTTTCCCGGGGCCCTTTCCGTTTTGCCACGATTCCCGCTCTTCAGCCCCGCGTCTCGCCGACGCGGGGCTTTTTATTGCCCACCCTCGGCCCGACGAAGGCGAAACCGTTTCCCGCTGCTGCCGCCGGCACCGGTCGCCAGCTCCGACTCGAATCAACGCCCCTTGGACTTTGGGAAACCGATTTTTTGACCACGGATTTCACGGAATCTCACGGATAACAAATGCCGCATCCGTGCCCATCCGTGGAATCTGTGGTCAAAGTCCGAAAGGCTTGGGCAATTGGCATGAGAGCGCGCTCTACCGAAGCACGGACGTAGCTCCCGCACCAGCGCCCCATGCGCAACCGATCGGCTCTGCCCGACAATTCTCAGCCAGGCTCTCTCCACTTCTCGCGACCGCCGATTCCCGCTTCAGGACGCAGGCGGCGATTCCGTCGCCCGGGCGCGCAAGTCCGCACCGACCCGCAGCACCACCTGGCATACGTTCTCGCGCACCACTTCGTCGGTCGGTTCCACGGGCTGGCCGCGGCGCTCGCCTTCGAGCCACGTCTCGTCGGCGATGATTTTCTGGATCAGGGGGAGCTGGCGCCGCAGCGCCGGGTCGGGGCAATTCATGACGCGATTCGCTGGCCCGAACCCTCGGCCAGGAATTTCCGCCGCGCAAGCCCGCGCTCGCTTGGACGGTCAGGTGCCGCCCCCGGTCTTGCACATTCGGAAAACCCGGCCGACGCTCCGCGCCTCCTTCGTCGCATGCACCTCCGCCGTTCCGCCGCCCTGCTCACCCTCGCCGCGCTCGCCGTTCCTGCCGTCTTCGGTCAGGAAGCCGCCTCCCCCGCCACCGAACTCCGGGCGGTCGTGGAAAAAATCTCCGCCAAGCTCCGCGCCGGCAATTCGCGCCCCGCGGATCTCGCTCCCGACCTCGCCGCCTTCGACGCCCTCCGCGCCAAGTACAAGGACACGAAGACCGACGACGTCGCCCAGATTCACTACATGCAGGCGACCTTGCTCGGCCAGGTCCTCGAAGATTTGCCCGGCGCCAAGAAATTGCTCACCGGCATCCTCGCCGACTTCCCCGGCACCCCGACCGCCGCCCGGGTCGAACGCACCCTCGCCGCCCTCGAACAGGCCGCCGCCGCCAAGTCCGCCCAAGCCGCCCTCGTCGGCCAGACCGCCCCCGCCCTCAACTTCAAGTGGTCCAGCGGCGCCCCGCTCAAGACCCTCGCCGAGCTCAAGGGCAAAGTCGTCGTCCTCGACTTCTGGGCCACCTGGTGCGGCCCGTGCATTTCCTCGTTCCCGCAGGTCCGGGAACTCACCGCCCACTACAAGGGCGCCGATGTCGTCGTCCTCGGCGTCACGAGCATCCAGGGCTCCGTCAGCAACCTCGGCCCGTCGAAGATCGACACGCGCAACGACCCCGCCCGCGAGATGGCGCTGATGGCCGATTTCATCAAAGCCAAGGACATCACCTGGACCGTGGCTTTCAGCGAAGAACCCGTTTTCAACCCCGCCTACGGCGTCAACGGCATCCCGCACATGGCGATCATCGCGCCCGACGGCACCGTCCGCCACACCGGCATGCACCCGGCCTCGCCCCACGCGGAGAAGGTCCGGAAGATCGACGCGTTGCTCAAGGAGTTCGGCAAGCCGGTGCCCGCGGCCAAGGGCTGATCCCCGCCTCCGGCCGGCCTCTTCCGATTTTCCCGATGCCGCGCCGACTCCTGCTTTTGCCGGCGGTCGCGCTGCTCGCCGGAATCGTTCTCGCCGCCGAGCCGGCCGGCCGGCCCCGCGCCCGCGACCTTGGTATCCGCTTTGACGGTACGCCCGGTCCGCGCAACGCGATCACGGATGTCGCCGGCATCGAGGTCGGCCACGTCACCCTCGTCGCCGGCGACGGCCCGCTCGTCGTCGGCCGCGGCCCGGTGCGCACGGGCGTGACGGCGATTTTGCCCCGCGGCAAAGACCCGACCGCCCCGCCGGTGGCGACGGCGACGTTTTCCCTCAACGGCAACGGCGAGATGACCGGCACCGCCTGGATCGAGGAATCGGGATTTCTCGAAGGCCCGATCCTTTTCACCAACACCCACAGCGTCGGCGTCGTGCGCGATGCCGTGATCGCGTGGAAGGTCCGGCAACCCGGCGCCAAATCCGTCGGCGCCTGGTCCCTGCCGGTCGTCGCGGAAACCTGGGACGGCTGGCTCAGCGACATCGACGGCTTCCACGTGAAACCGGAACACGTTTTCCGCGCCCTCGAGACCGCGGCCGGCGGCCCGGTCGCCGAAGGCGGGGTCGGCGGCGGCACCGGCATGGTCAGCTACGAATTCAAAGGCGGCATCGGCACCGCGTCCCGCCGGCTCGCGCCGGATCTCGGCGGCTTCACCCTCGGCGTGCTCGTGCAGGCCAACCATGGCGTCCGCCGCCAACTGGTGATTTCAGGCGTTCCGGTCGGCGAGGAAATCGGCGGCGGACGTCGGCGCTACGCCGGCCTTGATCCCGCCGACCGCGCCGGCGTCAGCATCGGCGAAACCGGCTCCATTCTCATCGTGGTCGCGACGGACGCCCCGCTCGTCGCGCACCAGCTCAAACGCCTCGCCCGCCGCGCCGCCCTCGGCCTCGCGCGCACCGGCGCAGTGTCCGGCAACGGCTCCGGCGATCTCTTCCTCGCTTTCTCCACCGCCAACGCCGCGGCCGCGGCCCGCGAAGGCGCCGGCGGACCGGACGCGTTCACGCCCTCCGTCTTTCAGGCGCTGCCCAACGAAGCGATGAGCCCGCTCTTCGAATGCGTCGTGGCCGCGACCGAGGAGGCGATCGTCAACGCCCTCGTCGCCGGCGAAACCATGACCGGCCGCGACGGCCACACCGCCGAAGGCCTGCCCCACGCCAAGGTGCAGGAGATCCTCCGCACCCACCGCCGCCTCGCGGAACCGCCGCCGCGCTGAGTTGCGCGCTGCGCAGTTGAAAGTTGAAAGCCGAGAGCTGAAAGAAAGACCCGATCCGCGGTGGTCAGGCCTTTCAACCTTCACCTTTCAACTTTCAACTCCCCGCCCGCCCACCGGCTCACGCCAGGATATCCTTCACCACGTGCCCGTGCACGTCGGTGAGCCGGAAATCGCGGCCTTGGAACCGGTAGGTCAGCGCCTCGTGGTCGAAGCCGAGCAGGTGCAAAATCGTCGCCTGCAAGTCGTGCACGTGGACCTTGTCCCGCACGACGCCGAAGCCGAGTTCGTCGGTTTCGCCGTAAACCGTGCCGTGCTTCACGCCCGCGCCCGCGAGGAAGATCGAATACGCGTCCGGAAAGTGGTCGCGCCCAAGGATGTCGCTCGCGGCGGTCCGGCCCTCGCGGAACGGTGTGCGCCCGAATTCCCCGCCCCAGACCACCAGCGTGTCCTCGAGCAGGCCGCGTTCCTTGAGGTCGCGGATCAGCGCCGCAACCGGCTTGTCCGTCCGGGCCATCTTGGCCGTGAGGCCGTCGCGGATGTCCTCGCGCGGACTCGTGCCGTGGAAATCCCAGCCCCAGTCGAAGAGCTGCACGAATCGTACCCCTTGCTCCAGCAGGCGCCGGCCCAGGAGGCAGTTGTTCGCGAAACTGGCCTCGCCGGGCTTGGCCCCGTAGGCCGCGAGCACGTCGGCCGGTTCGCGCGCAATGTCCATGACTTCGGGCACGCTCGCCTGCATGCGGTACGCGAGTTCGTACTGCGCGATGCGCGTGAGCGTTTCGGGATGCCCGAGCTCGGCCGCCTGCACCGCATTCACTTCCTGCAACGCGTCCAGCGTGCGGCGCCGCATCGCCCGGTCCATGCCCGGCGGATCGCCGACGTACAGCACCGGATCGCCCTGCGAACGGCATTGCACGCCCTGGAAAACCGACGGCAAAAACGCCGTGCCCCACACCGCGCTGCCCGCGCTCGGCTGCGTGCCGCTCGAGATCAGCACCACGAAGCCCGGCAGATTTTCGTTTTCCGAACCCAAACCGTAGGTCGCCCACGAGCCGAGCGACGGCCGCCCCTGCCGCGGCGAACCGGTGAACAGCAACAGCTCCGCCGGGGCATGGTTGAACTGGTCGCTGTACATCGACTTGATGACGCACAATTCGTCCGCGATGCCTTGGAAATGCGGGATCGCGTCCGACATCCAGATTCCCGCGCGGCCGTGCTGCGTAAACGTGCGCGGCGTGCCCATCAGCCGCGGCGTCCCGGTCGTGAACGCGAATTTCTTCCCCTTCACGAAATCGTCGGGCGCGAACTGGCCGTCCCGTTTCACGAGTTCGGGTTTGTAGTCGAACAGATCGAGGTGCGGCGGTCCGCCCGACATGTGGAGATAGATCACGCGCTTCGCCTTGGCCGGACGCGGCGGGCGCCGGGGCGCGAGCGGATTCGACGTCACCGCGGCACCCTGGGCGGCGGGACCGCCGAGCGCCTGCAACGCGATCGCGCCGAGGCTGAATTGCCCCGCGCGCCGGAGGAACTGGCGGCGGGTTTCGAGTTGGAGCTGGGCGAGACGGAGGTTCATCGGCGGTTCAGCGTTTCATCAGGGTCTCGTCGAGGTTGAGCAGGACATTCGCGACCGCGGTCCAGGCCGCGGCCTCGGCGGCCCCGGCCGGCGGATTCTGCGCCTCGCCCTGCCCCGCGAACAGCGCGGCCTGGGCCGGCGCCGCGGCATAGGCGTCACGGGCATTCCGATACAAGGCGACCAGCGGCGCGGTCTCGTTCGTTGCGGGCGGCCGCAGCAGCACGAGCCGGAACCCGGCGCGGATCTGCTCCTCCGGTCCGCCGGGCAACGCGGCCATCCGCCGGCCGAGCGCCTGCGCGGCCTCGATGTAGACGGGGTCGTTCAGCGTGACCAGGGCCTGAAGCGGCGTGTTGCTGCGGTTGCGCCGCAAGGTGCAGACCTCGCGGTTCGGCGCGTCGAAGGCCGCCATCGAAGGATACGGGCTGCTCCGCCGCCATTCGGTATAAAGTCCGCGGCGCAGGCGATCCTCCCCCGTGCTGGGCTTCCAATCGAGCGCCCCGCCGAACGCCGCATTCAAACCGGACACCGGCTGGAACGGCCGCACCGACGGCCCCCCGCCCTTGAGGCTGAGCAAACCGCTCACGGCCAAGGCCTGGTCCCGGATCATCTCCGCGGTGTGACGGACGCGCGGCCCGCGCGCGAGCAGCCGGTTTTCGGGGTCGATCTCCAGCGCCGCCGGCGCGACCCGCGCCTCCTGCCGGTACGCGGCCGACATCACGAGCAGCTTCAGAAAATGCTTCGTGTCCCAGCCGCTCTCGCGCAGCTCCACCGCGAGCCAATCGAGCAATTCCGGATGCGACGGCGGCTCGCCCTGCGAACCGAACTCCTCGGTCGTGCGCACCAGACCAAGGCCGAAAATCGCCTCCCACAAACGGTTCGCGTGCACGCGGGCCGTGAGCGGATTCTCCGGCGCCATGAGCCAGCGCGCCAAGGCCAGTCGGTCCGCCGGCTTATCGGCGGGCAACGGCGGAAACACCGCCGGCACGCCCGGCCCGACTTCCTCGCCGAGCGCGAGGAAATTGCCGCGCAAATGGATCTGTGTCTTGCGCCGCCGCTCGGGCGGCAGCTCGCGCATGATCGGCGAGGTCTGCACCGGCATATCGTCGAGTTCCTTTTGCTGCGCCGCGACCCGAGCGCGGTCCCGCGCCGACTCCGGCGCGACCTCCCGCACATAGTGGTCCAACAGCCGCGCCGCCTGCGCCGGGCTGCGCTCCGCCGGCCCTGTGCGCAACGCCGCGAGCACGTCCGCCGGCAGCCGCAGGTGCTCGCCGGCGCGCGGAGCCGAGGTTCCGGCCAGCCGGAAACTGCGCAATTCTCCGCCATCGCCGCCGCCCGATTGCACCGTGACCACGAGCGATTCGCCGGGCTGCAGCCGCAGCGGTTTCTCCGGCTCGAGCGTCAGCCGGTGCCCGCGCGCCGCCGCCCCGGCCACGCCCCAACCGCGCTTGGTCGCGCCGGGTTTCTTCCGATTGGGCGACTTCGGTTCCATGTCCGCACCGACGTAGGTTTCGTCGAATTCCGCCTGCGCGAAATCCGCGCTCGTGCGCGCGATCTTCACGTCGACGGGATCGCCGAGCTTCAATTCCTTTTTCGGCCGCGGGGCCTCGCGCGAGGTCTGCTCCCAGACCGTCGCCCGCTGCGCGTCGAGCAGGGAAACTTTCAGGCCGCCCGCCGTGGGCTCCAACCCGGTCCGGCCCCAGAGCACCACTCGGTCGAGCGCCGCCGTTTTCCCCAGATCCAATTCCCACCACGGGTTGTCGCCCGGCGCGGTCGTGCTCACGGAGCCGCGGTCCGGGTTGCCGTCGGTCCGGCCGTCCGTCGCCCGCGCCGCGACCGCGCCGTCCGCCACGGAACTCTGCGTCGCGGTTCCGCCCGGCGCGAGATTCTCGGTTCCGTGCCAAACCTGCACTTCCGCCAGCG
Organism: Opitutia bacterium Tous-C1TDCM; assembly: GCA_002288455.1. Lineage (GTDB taxonomy): Bacteria > Verrucomicrobiota > Verrucomicrobiia > Opitutales > Opitutaceae > ER46. Next base: position 1,938 of record NEUS01000074.1, on the reverse strand, counting down.
CCAAGGTGCGGTTGCGGCCCGGCAACTCGATGCGCACGTAGCGCGCTTCGCGCGCGGGCTGCGACGGCTTGATGCCGATCCGGACCCGGGAAACGAGAAAACTTCCGTCGGCCGCCCCGCCCGCGCCGCCGCCCGGCAAATCCGCCCGCGGCACCGATTCGAGCCGCAGCGCCGTCAACGCTTCCGCCGGCGTCCACGCCACCGTCACCGTCTTGGCAGCCTGCGCCGGCGGCACGAGCACGGTTCCATCCGCGGCCGCCGCCACCGCTTTCCCGCCCGCCATGACCCGCGCCGCCTGCACCGGCTGCCAGTCGAGCTCGGCCGGAAACGCCTGCGCCCAGGCGCGGGCCGCGTCCGCCCGCATCGGCGCGGTCGCCCGCATCGCCGCCACCAGCCGGGCGATCTCCGCTTCGGCCGCACCGCGGGCGCGTTGCTGCGCGGCCGTGAAAAATTCCCGCACCGGCGCCTCGTCGCTCCGGTCCGCGTCCGCGCTCTGGTTGAAAAGCGCGTAGAGCCCGAAGTATTCCTTGTGCGTCAGCGGGTCGTACTTGTGGGTGTGGCATTGCGCGCAAGCGATCGAGGTGCCCATCCAGACGGCCATCGTGGTGTTGACGCGGTCGATGACCGCCGCGACGCGGAACTCCTCGTCGTCCGTCCCGCCCTCCGTATTGTTCATCGTGTTACGGTGGAAGCCGGTCGCGAAAATCTGGTCCTCCGTCGGCTCCGGCAACAGATCGCCCGCCAGTTGCTCCACCGTGAAACGGTCGTACGGCAGGTTGCGGTTGAACGCGTCGATCACGTAGTCCCGGTACCGCCAGATGCTGCGCGGCTGGTCGTCCGCGTAACCCTTGGAGTCGGCGTAGCGCGCGAGGTCGAGCCACAGCCGCGCCCAATGTTCGCCGAACGCGGGCTTCGCCAACTGGCGGTCGACGAACCGGGCGTACGCGTCCGGCGCCGCGTCGGCGACAAACACCGCGACCTCTTCCGGTGCCGGCGGCAGGCCGGTCAGATCGAGCGCCACCCGCCGCGCCAAGGTCAGCCGGTCCGCCTCGGGTTGCGGACGCAGACCCGCGGCCACGATCCGGGGAAGGAGCAGGCGGTCGATCGGCCCCGCCCAGGCCCGATCGGCCGGCGCCGCCGGGAGCTCCGGCCGCCGGGGCGGCACGTAGGACCAATGCTCCGCGTAGGGCGCCCCGCCCGCGATCCAGCGCCGCAGCAATTCGATTTCCCGGGGCGAGAGCGTCTTGCCGGTCTTGCGCGGCGGCATCAGTTCCTCGTCGTCGGTCGTGACGAGCCGGTCCAGCAACTCGCTCTTCTCCACCTTGCCCGGCACGATCGCGAAACCGCCGCCGCCGAGATCGGCCGTCGCCCCGGCGCGGGTGTCGAGCCGCAGGCCGTTCTGGCCGCCCTTGCGGTCGTGTTCGTCGGGCCCGTGGCAGCGGAAACAATTGTCCGAAAGGATCGGCCGGATCTCGCGATTGAAGTCGGGCACCGGCGCCGCGGCCGCCGGCAACGCGACGGCCAGGACGGCGAGAATAAGCGCGGGGAACTGCATGGGGTGGCCGTTGAGATACGCGGGGCGCGGCGCGGGGATCAACTCCGATCGGCGCCGATCCGGCTCAAGTTTCCCCGCCCTCCTCAGCCTAATGTCCCTTTGGTTTTGGACTTTGGGAAAAGACCAAAGACCACGGCTTTCACGGAATCTCCCGGATGACAAATGCCGCATCCGTGCCCATCGGTGGAGTCTGTGCTGCTGGTCTGAAGCTTGAGGCGATGGGTATGGGTTTTGGCTTGGGCGTCGACGGATCGATCTCCCAACCCTCAAGGAGCCTCTGAAAAACGCGCCGCTGGTCCCCGCGTGGGAGCGGCGGCGTTTTTTTTCGGAAGCCAGAGAGCAAAGAAGAGGGCGAAGCGGTCAAAACGGGGCTGAGTGGTGGT
>NEUS01000073.1 GCA_002288455.1 Opitutia bacterium Tous-C1TDCM | reverse complement strand
TGATGGGGCACCTGCGGCGCGCGGGCTTCCGCCCGCATCAGCGCGGCGTTGATCGCATCCTGCTCCGGCATCGCCGAATCCAGATGATGCTCGACCTTGCTCTCGGCCGCGGTCTCGGCGCTGGCGTTGACGGCAAACGTCTCCGCCGGCTCGGCGGTACCGAGCATCCGCTCCGCCTCCAGCCAGATCTCGACGTCGCGTCCGTCCGGACAGCCCTGATCCTGCCAATATCCGTAAGCCTGCCGGGAAATCGTTTCGTGAGTCGGTGCCGTTCGGTGTTTCATCTCCCACGGACCGATGCCCTGCCGCAACGGTTCCCGCCCCGCTCCGATTGGTCGCGGATTTCAATTTCCGCAGGATCAATTCCCGCAACGCCAACCCACGTGGTCCCGGCTTGGCCGGAAATCTCCCGTGCCTCCGGCGCCTCCTCTGCGGTCATTGAATTCAGGCAGTTGAGAGCTTGGGTGAGAGCGGAGAGCGGAACCCCTTGGTTCCTCAGGTTACGTGCGGCAGCTCCGGTTTCCGTGCCTCGCCGGATCGATCTCTCAACCCTCAACTACCTGAGTCCGGATCAGTCCCGCGGTTTCGCCACGCCCGCCGCCGGCTTCGCCGGACCGGCCTTCGGGGCCGCCGGCTTGATGAATTTCGACTGCACGAGCTGCTGCCGCTGGTAGCGGCCGTGTGCCTTCTGGTCCTTGATCGTCGGCAAATATTTCGCGCCCATGCCTTGAAAGCGCCGAAATCGCCCCTGGGCGCAAACCGGAACGCCGCCGCACCCGCAGTTCGCGTTTGCCGCGCGCCGCGTTTGCCCGCATCCGATTCCGGCAGCTCGGTCCTTCCCTCCGCCCCTCCCCATGAAAACTCCGAAACCCGGCACCATTTCCTGGTGCGACCTCACCGTGCCCGACGCCGACCGCGTCAAAACCTTCTACTCCGCCGTCGCCGGCTGGGGCGTCATGCCCATCGAAATGGACGGCTACAACGACTACTGCATGATGCCTCCCGGCTCCAAGACCCCGGCCGCCGGCATCTGCCACGCCCGCGGCATCAATGCCGATGCCCCGCCGCAGTGGCTCGTCTACATCAGCGTGCCAAATCTCGCCGCGAGCCTGAAGGCCTGCGTGAAACAGGGCGGGGAAATCATCCGCCCCGCGACCGCGATCGGCGACGCCAAGATGGCCATCATCCGCGACCCCGCCGGCGCCGTCGCCGGCCTCTTCCAACCGCCCAAGCCCGCGGCGCCGAAGAAAAAGAAACGCTGAACTCCCCCGCGCCCCGACTCGCTCCATGGAGTGCACCGTCGCTTTCGGCCCGTTGAGCGAGGCGGATCGCGACGCCGTCGCCGCCCTCATCCACCGCTCGCTCGTGCAGTGGTACGAGTCGCGGCTCCGCCAAGGCCACCGCTTCGGCGACCAGGCGGCGCCGTTCCGGATTTTTCCGGACGTGTACGAGGCCCTTGATCCCGGCGAAACCATCACCGCGCGCGCCTCCGCCACGGGCGAAATTCTCGGCGTCTGCTTCACGCACGAACGCCCCACGCACCTCGCCGTCGGCATCGTCGCCACCGCGCCCGAATCCGCCGGCCGCGGCCTCGCGAAACGCATGCTCGAGCTCGCCCTCGCCCAGGCCCGCCGCCTCGGTCGCCCCGCGCGTCTCGTCTCCAGCCTGCTCAACCTCGACTCGTTCTCGCTCTACAACCGCCTCGGCTTCGTCCCCGGCGCGTTGTTCCAGGACTTGCAGCTCGCCGTGCCCGCCGCCGGCTTGCCCGGGCCGGCCCCCGCCGGCGCGGAATCGGTGCGCGAGGCCCGTCCCGCCGACGCCACCGCCCTCGCCGATTTGGAATTTTCCCTGCAAGGCATCCGCCGCGACAAAGACCTCGCGTTCTTTTTGCAGCCGACCGCCGGCGCCTGGCGCGTGCTCATGTTGCCCGGCGCCGACGGCGCCCCGCGCGGTTTCCTCGTCACGAGCACGCATCCGTCGGCGCTCATGATCGGTCCCGGCGTCGCCGCCGACGAAGCCGCCGCCACCGCCTTGCTGTGGGCCACGCTCGATTTGCTCCGCGGCAAGTCCGTCGTGTTTCTCCTGCCCTGCGCCGCGACCGATGTCGTCCGCGCCGCCTACACCTGGGGCGCGCGCAACGTCGAGCTGCACCTCGCGCAATCGACCGCACCCGTTCTCTCCGCCCGCGGCGTCGTTTTCCCGACCTTTTTGCCCGAGTCGGGCTGAGCCAATTCAGTCCGTTGGTTGCGCCGGCGGTGAGTTGAACTTCGCACCACGTTCATCGGTACGCGACCGCGTCGTCCGGGTTCGGCGGATCGATCTTTCAACCCTTACCTTTCAACTTTCAACTGATGATCCCGGCTCCCCCGGGATCATCCTCGCCCCCATGCTTTCCACCCGCCGCGAATTTCTCGCCTCCGCCGCCCTCGCCACGGCCACCGCCGCCGTGCCTTCGATCCGCGCCCAGAGCAAAACCGCCCCCGAGTTCCACGGCCTCATCGTCGGCCACGGCGCGCACCGCTACCGCGTCGACCGGCTCTGGAGCCAGGCCGACCAGGCCAAAACTCCCGTCAACAACTGCCACGAGATGGTACAGGTCCGCGACGGCCGGCTCTTCCTGCTCACCGACCAAGCGAAGAACAACATCCTCATCTACGCGAAATCCGGCGCCCTGCTCGGCTCCTGGACCCTCGGCCTCGCCGGCGCCCACGGCCTCACCCTCGCCGTGGAAAACGGCCGCGAGGTCCTGTGGATCGCCGACACCCGCGGCCGCGTCGTCAAGGCCTCGCTCGAAGGCGCGTTGCTCCAGGAGCTGCCGTCCGCCGAGGCCTGCGGCGCCTACAAACCCGGCGAAAAATACGTGCCCACCGAGGTCGCCGTCGGCCCCGACGGCCGCTTGTACGTCGCGGACGGATACGGCTCGCAGTTCATCCTCCGCTTCGACGCCGCGGGCAAGTACCTCGGCAAATTCGGCGGCAAAAGCGAACTGCAGCCGGGCAAATTCCTCCAGGCCCACGGCCTCGTGTTCGACTACCGCGGGCCGGTGCCGCTGCTGCTCTGCACCGAGCGCATGCGCAACGAATTCCAATGGTTCACGCCCGAGGGCGAATTCGTGAAATCGGTCTACCTGCCCGGCGCCTTCCTCTCGCGCCCCGTGCTCAAGGGCGACCTGCTCATAGCCGGCGTCTGCTTCGGCATGGTGCCGCACGATTTCCGCCCGAAGATGAAACGCGGCTTCGTCACGATCCTCGACCGCGACAACCGCGTGATTTCCAACCCCGGCGGCCGGGCCCCGCGCTACACCGACGCCGGCGAACTGCTCGTGATGCTGCAGGACCAACCCGTTTTCCTCCACGGCCACGACGTCTGCGCCGACGACGAGGACAACCTCTACGTCTGCCAATGGAACGCCGGCAAAGTCCACCCCTTCAAACTGCACCGCGTCGGCTGACTTCACTGCCGGCCGCGCCGCCCGCGTTGCCACTTCCCTCCGCCATGAACCGCCGCACGTTTCTCGCCTCTTCGTTCGCCGCCACCCTCGCCTCCGCGCTCCGCAGCGCCGCCCCGATGGGCCGCGCGCCGCGGATTCTGCTCCGCTCCTCCTGGCAGGTCGTCAACATCGGCGACATCGCGCACACGCCCGGCGTCCTCGCCCTGATCGAAAAGCACCTGCCGCACGCCGAGGTCCGGCTCTGGGCCTCCGCCGACCTCACGCCCGAGGTGATCGCGATGGAGCACCGCCGGTTTCCGAAGCTGCAGATCGTCAAGGGCACGATCCGCGCCGACGGCACCGCCGCCAATCCCGCGCTGGCCGAGACCCTCGCGTGGACGGATTTCCTGCTCCACGGCTCCGGCCCTTCGCTCGTCGCCGCCAAAGACGTCGCCGCCTTTGCGCGCCATGTGCGCAAACCCTACGGCGTCTACGGCATCACCCACGGCTCGTTCATGTCCGGCGGCGAAGACCGCGCCGCGCTCGAAGGCGCGAAGTTCGTTTTCTTCCGCGATTCCGTTTCCCTCGAACTGGTCCGCAGCCAGGGCGTGAAAGGACCGTTGCTCGGCTTCGCGCCCGACGGCGCCTTCGCCTGCGACCTGCGCGACGATGCCGCGGCCGATGCCTTCCTCGCGGCGCACGATCTCGCGCCGGGCAAATTCTTCTGCTGCATCCCCAAACTCCGCTTCACGCCGTACTGGACGATCCGGAATTCCCCGAAAGACGAAACGCGCCACGCCCGCAACGAGCAGATGAAGGTCGCCGACCACGCGCCGCTGCTCGAGGCGATCAACGCGGTGGTCCGCGAAACCGGACTGAAGATTTTGCTCTGTCCCGAGGACAAAACCCAAATGACCGTCGGCAAAGAGATGCTCTACGACCGGCTGCCGGCCGACGTGAAACCGCGCGTGGTCTGGCGGGAAAAATTCTGGCTGACCGACGAAGCCCTCAGCACCTACCGCCGCAGCGCCGGCCTCTTCGGCCACGAGCAACACAGCCCGATCATGTGCATCGGCGCCGGCATCCCCGCCCTCGTCTGCCGCTGGGCGGAACAGACCAGCAAGGGTTTCATGTGGCGCGACATCGGGCTCGGGGATTGGCTCTTCGACCTGGATTCCGAGGCGGACCGAAAACGCGTCGCCCCCGCCGTGCTCGCCATGGCCAAAGACCCCGCCGCCGCCCGTGCCAAAGCCGCGCAAGCCCGCGCCTACGTCGAAAAACTCCAGCGCGAAACCATGGCCGAAGTCGCCCGCCATCTCGGCTGATCGGGAATCATGCCCTCGAGAGACTGCACCGTCGAACCACCGAGAGCTTTCCGCTTAAAGCTTACCGCTTAGAGCTTAAAGCTTCCCCTCACCGCTTCCCCTCACCGCTTCCCCGCCGCCGCGTAAACCTGCTGCATGCGGAGGTGATATTCGGTGAGTTCCTGGAAATTGGCCGGACGGGCCAACGCGGCCGCCGCGGCAACAGTGGCGTTGGCGGAACGCGTTTCGGCAATCCGCACCGTCTCGGAGCACACGCCGCGGGAATCGACCGCGGAGTAAAGCCCATCCGCCGGAGCTTCCCAATCCAAGTGGTACTCGCCCTTGGTGCCGTCGAAGATCGCGAGCACCTTCCAGGCACCGCCTTCCATGCGGGCCAGATAGACCGGCCCCACGGAGGACTTCACCTTCCACTGCGTGCCCTTGAAAACCAACGGGGAGTTGAACGTCGCCGCGTTCGCCTGACCCGCCTGCACCGTTGCCACAAAACCAACCAGCAGCAGAAAGAGGGAGGTCAGGGAGCGGGGGAACGTCATGCCCCGGAGATCAGATAAACTAGGGGGTTTCGTCAAAAACAAACTAGGGGTTTATCCCTACGGCTGACGCGTAGCCAAGAAATGCGCAAACTCCGCATCCGTCCTTAATTCCTTTGGATCATAGCTTTGAGAGTCTATGCCGGCTGAAAGCGCCTCCGCCAACTGCGCCCGCTACGCCCGTACCCGACCCGGGACACCCTAGGCAATTCTTGTCATCGACGGGTTCGGCACTGGCTGCGGGCAGCTGATTTCGCCCGGTCCCGTCTCGGTTCCTTCAACTTTCACCTTTCAACCTTCAACCGCGCGCCTCCCCGCGCGCTTACCGATTGCTGCCGCCCCGGCCCAGTTCTCCCGCCCGCGCCGGATCGAACGCCGGATTGGGCAACGGCATCCGCGCGCCGACGCGCGTGCGCCACGCCGCCAATGCCGCCTGCATTTCGGCCGCGCGCGACGCTTCACTCGCAACGAGGTTTGTCGTTTCGCCGGGATCGGCCGCGAGGTTGAAGAGCTCACGCGTACCGTCTTCGAAAAACTCGATCAGCTTCCAGTCGCCGCGGCGGATCGCACTCGCCGGCGTGCTGTGGTGGTAATGCGGCAGGTGCCAGAACCAGGTGTCGCGGGCCGGCGCCCGCGCGGGATCGCGCAGGAGGGCCGCGAGGCTGACGCCGTCCGGCGGCTGCGCGGCCAACGGCGCCGTGCGGCCAAGTTCGACGAACGTCGGATACACGTCGTGCGTCAGCGCCGGTGTCGCCGTTGCCCGGCCGGCCGGCACCGTGCCCGGCCAACGCGCGATCGCCGGCACGCGGATGCCGCCTTCGTAGAGCGAACCCTTCTCGCCGCGCAGGGGCCGGTTCGACGTCACCACGCGGCCGCTTTGCTCGTGCTCGAGGCCGCCGTTGTCGGAAACAAAAAGAATCAGCGTCCGCTCCGCGAGGCCGGCGCGGTCGACGGCGTCGACAATCCGGCCGACACACGCGTCGAGTTCCTCGAGCAAACCGGCGTAGGCCGGCAGCGACGGATAACCGGGCTGCTTCGGCTTCGCGGTGTACTTCGCCAGCAATTCCGGCGTCGTGGACAAGGGAATATGCACGGCGGCAGCGGACACCTGCAGGACGAAGGGCCGCGCTTGGTTTTCGGCAATGAACGCCGCGGCCTGCTCCGCGAGGTAGTCGGCGGAGCGTCGCGGAACCGCCGCACCGGTGATCGCGGGCGCGAGCACATTGCCCTGCAGCTCACGCACGGTCTGCCAACCCTGCTCCTTCGGTCCGAAACCCGCGCCGCCGAGATGCCATTTTCCGAAGTAGCCCGTCGCGTAGCCGACGGCGCCGAGCCGCTCCGCAAACGTCTCGACCTCCAGCGGCAATTCCCGCGGCACCACGGGATCAAGCAGGCGCGCGTAGGGCCGGCGGTGGCCGGGGATGTGTTGCGTGATCCCGAAGCGCGCCTGGTCGCGGCCGCTCTGCAGATTCGCGCGCGTGGGCGAGCACACCGGCCCGGCGTAGAATTGCGTGAACCTCAGGCCTTCGCGCGCCAGCCGGTCGATCCGCGGCGTCTCGTTGAAAGTATTGCCGTAACAACCGAGATCCGCCCAGCCGAGGTCGTCCGCCAGAATCAAGATGAGATTGGGCGGCGGCCCCGCCGGCGCAGCCCGGCCCGGCGCCAAGCCCGGCGCAACCGCCGCCAGGCCCATCACCCAAAACCAACGGCCGAAACGGCGTCGTGCGTTCATTGCGGATACGCGGCTCACCGCGTGCGGCCGGCCGCGATATAGCCGGCCAAGCGGGCCTTCAGCTGCTCGACGACGTCCGGGTGCTGCGCGAGCACGTCGGTCTTCTCGCCGGGATCTTTCGCGAGGTCGAAAAGTTGGAACTGCGGCACCGGCGTATTGGCGAGCTGCCGCTCGACCACGACGTTGCGGGCGGACTTGGTATCGTAGCGCACCAGTTTCCAGTTGCCGGCGCGGAAACCGAAATTCCCCGTGCCCCCGTTGTCCTGCTGGATCACATGGTCGCGGCCCTTCGCGCCCGGCTTGCCGAGCAGGACGCCCGAAACATCCATGCTGTCGACACAGGCGTCGGCCGGCAGCGGCGTGCCCGCGAGCGCGGCGAGGGTGGCGGCGAGGTCGATCGTGCTGACGATCTCGTCGGAAACCGCCGGCTGGATGCGCCCTTTCCAATACGCGATGAACGGCGTGCGCGTGCCGCCTTCGTACACGCTGTACTTGCCGCCGCGGAACGGGCCGCCGGCGCGGTGCTCGCCGCGTTTTTCCAAGGCGAAGTCCTTGTAGCCGTCGTCCATCACCGGGCCGTTGTCGGAGCAGACGACGACCAGCGTCTTTTCCGCGAGGCCGAGGCGCTCGAGCGTCTTCATCAATTCGCCGACCTGCCAATCGAACTGCACGATCGAATCGGCGCGGAAACCGAGGCCGGTCGCGCCCTGGAACCGCTCGTGCGGCATGCGCGGCACGTGCAGGTCGTGCGACGCGAAGAACATGAAGAACGGCTGGCTGCGGTTGGTCTCGAGCCAGGCGTTGGCCTTCTCGATCCACTTGTCGCCGAGATCCTCGTCGCGGAAACGCGCGGCATGGCCGCCGGTATAGAAGCCGATCCGCGAAATGCCGTTGTGGATCGTGGCGTTGTGGCCGTGCGACCAATCCATCTTCAGCGTCGTGCGATGCGTGATCCCGGTCGGGTGGTCCTCGGACGGCTTCTTGTCGCCGACCCAGAGCGGGTCCTTGGGATCGAGCCCGACGACGCGATGGTTCTCGAGATAGACCTGCGGCACGCGGTCGTTGGTCGTGGGCAGGAGGAAGTTGTAGTCGAAGCCGATCTCGCGCGGGCCGGGCTTGATCTCGCCGTTCCAATCCGGGCCCTTGCCCTCGGCCCCGAGCCCGAGATGCCACTTGCCGATCACGGCCGTGCGGTAACCGGCGGTCTTGGCCAAGTCGGCGATCGTGACGGCGTCGGCCGGCACGACGAGATGGCCGTTCGGCGGCGCGATGCCCGTGCCCTTGCGGCGGAACGCATACGAGCCGGTGAGAAACGAGTACCGCGTCGGCGTGCACGTCGACGCCGTGCAATACCCGCTCGTGAAACGCCGGCCCCCGGCCGCGAGGCGATCGATGTGCGGCGTCTTGAAGGCGGTCGCGCCGTACGAAGAAAGATCACCGTAGCCGAGATCGTCGGCCATGATCACGAGGACGTTCGGTTTTTCGGCGGCGGCAAAAACCGAGGACGCCAGCGTCAACGCGGCGAGGAAGAGCGGAAAGCGGGAATGCATGGGGGAGGAAAAGATGAAACGGGGAAAATGGGGAAATTGGGAAACGGGTAGCGCGGAGCTTCAGCCCGCGTATCCGCCGCGTCCGAAAACTCAACGATCCGCCCACACCGTCTGCGCCTGCCGGCCCGTCGCCGGCCACCAGCCGGCGATCTTGGCGGCGAGGCGCGCGACGACCTCGGGATTCTGTGCGGCAAGGTTCCGGTCTTCCTTCGGGTCCGCGAGCAGATCGAAAAGCTGCGGGCGTTTCTCCTCGCGCGGATTGGCGCTGGCGTAACGCGGACTCACGATGCCGTCGTACGTCAGGAGCAGTTTCCATTTTCCTTCGATCACCCAGCGGTGGACGAGGCTCTCGGCGGGCCGGTCGATATCGGCGACGTCGTGGGCGAAGGTCTCGCCGAAGACCGTGTCGCGCGGCGTCGGCCGGCCGTCCTTGAGCAACGGGAGCAAATTGAGTCCGGGCAGATTCGCCGGCGCGGCGACACCCGCGGCCGCGAGCGCCGTGGGCAAAATATCGATGCTGGAGCACAGCTGCTCGCCGCGATTCCCGGGCCGGATCGTGCCCGGCCAGCTGAAGAGGATGGGCTGGCGGATGCCGCCTTCGTTGGCGGTCTGCTTGGAGCGCGGAGCGAAGCCGGGACCGTTCGGCTGCTGGATCCAGCCGTTGTCGGCGACATAGACCACGAGGGTATTGCGCGTCAGGCCCTTCGCTTCGAGGCGATCGAGCAACTGGCCGCAGGTCTCGTCGAACCACTCCACCATCGCGTAGTAGCGCGCGACGTGGTCGGACGCGATGCCCTTGGCCTTGTACTTCTGGAAGAGCCGGTCCGGCGGCGTGTGCGGCGTGTGCGGCATGAACGGCGCGTACCACACGAAAAACGGCTTCTTTTCCGCCGTCGCGTGGTCGATGAAGTCGAAAATCGGCGCCATGCCTTCGCGGCCGATCTTGAGGCCGTCGTCGCCGTGGCGGCCGCCGGGCAACGGAAACCCGCGCGTCATGCCGTGCGTGAATCCGCCGCGCGCGTATCCGCCTTCCCACCACTTGCCGGACTGGTGGCTGAGGTAGCCGGCCGAGCCGAGCAGTTGCGCGACCTTCGGCACGCGGTCGAGCTGCGCGATGAGTTTCTCGCGGAGCGCCTTGTAGGCGGCGGGCTCGCCGGCTTGTTTCGCGGCCTTGGCGGCTTTCGCCGCGGGGCCCGTCATCTCGGGCAGCCAGGTCGGATCGTTGCCGCTGATCTTGTGCTGGTGCGAATAGAGGCCGGTGGCGAAGGTCGCGAGCGCCGGCCGGCACAGCGCCGTCGGCACGTAGCCGCGGGCGAAGAGCGCGCTGCGCGCGGCGAACTTGTCGAGGTGCGGCGTCTCGATCTGCTTGTGCCCCATGAAACCGTAATCGTTCCACGCGTGGTCGTCGGAAATGATGAAGACGATGTTGGGCGGCGGTTCGGCGGCGGCGACGGCGACGGCGGCGGTGAAACCAAGGCAACGGAGCAAACGGCGGAGGAGCATCACAGGGGCGGGGTTGAAGGGGACGGAAAAGGAAAACGGCAGGTGCGCAAAGCCGGAACGGATGGCGGCGCTCAATCGCCGCGCGCCGCCCGATTCAGCGGGAACTCCGGGGAATCGGTGCGGGCGGTCACGAGCAGTTGCCCGAATTCGGCGACGAGATCGGGCCGGTCGGCGGCGCGGTTCTTCGTTTCGCCTAGGTCTTCGCCGAGATGGTAGAGCTCGAGCGGTTTGCCGGCGGCGGGCCGATACGCTTTCCAATCGCCGCGGCGAACCGCCTGCTGCGGCGCGGCTTCCCAGTAGAAATGATCCCGCCGCAGCTGCGGCGCGGATCCGCCGGTGAGCGTCGGCACAAGCGAAACGCCGTCGAGGCCCGCCGGCACCGGCGCGCCCGCCAAAGCGGCAAAGGTCGGCAGCATGTCGCTGAAATCGGAAACCTGCGCCGTCTCCGTGCCGCGCGCGATCCGGCCCGGCCAACGCGCGATCAGCGGCACCCGGATCCCGCCCTCGTAGAGCGTGAACTTGAGGCCGCGCAACGGGCCGTTGCTGTCGAAGAATTCCGGATCCTGCCCACCGGCCGTGATCGGGCCGTTGTCGCTGCTGAACATCACGAGCGTGTTGTCCGCGAGGCCGAGTTCGTCGAGCAAGTCGAGGATGCGGCCGACGTCGCGGTCGAGCCGCGAGATCATCGCGGCGCGCACGGCGCGGGGCTTTGCCTGCGGCGCATAGGTCTTGCCGCCGGGAAACGGTTTCGGCTCGGGCCAGCGGTCGCGGTACTCGGCGAGCGAGTCGTCGGGCACGGCGACCTCGGCGTGCGGCGCCGTGAAGGCACCGTAGAAAAAGAACGGGCGGTCGCGATTCCGCCGGATGAAATCGAGCGCCTCCTGCACGAACAGATCCTGCACATACACGGCACGGGCTCCGTTGCGGTTGGCCGGAATCTCGAAGCGGCGGCCGTCCTTCCAAAGATAGTCCGGGTAGTGCGTGTGCGCGTGCGTCTGGTCGAGAAACCCGAAGAACTCGTCCATGCCTTTGCGCTCCGGCGCACCCGTGCTGCCCTCGAGGCCGAGCGCCCATTTGCCGATGCCGCCGGTGCGATAGCCGGCCCGTTGCAGGATCTCGGACACCGTCGTGTCCTCCGGCAGCAACGGCAGTTTGCTGTTGGCGCGGATGCGGCCATGACCGCCGTGCTTGCCCGTGAAGAGCGCGCAGCGCGAAGGATGGCACGACGGCGCCCCCGCGTAATGTTGGGTGAAGCGCAGGCCTTCCTGCGCCATCCGGTCGAGCCGCGGCGTGCGGATCAATTTCTGGCCATAGCTGCCGAGGTCCCCGTAGCCGAGATCGTCGGCGAGCAGGTAAATGATGTTCGGCGGCCGCGCCGCCGCCGACGCGGCAGCCGCCGACACATTCGGAACGACGGCCGCACAGGCCGCGACAAGCAGGAGGAAGAAACGCATGGGGTACGAAAACGTGGACCAATCGGCCGCCCGGGAAGACGGCGCACCAACCAACCGGTAACAGCGTTGTGGGCCCGCCCGCTCCGGAAGGCGAAACCCAAAACGCAATTCCCGTACTTCCAACGCGGCGGGGCGCGCCCGGATCACCAAATCCGAATCCCACGCCCGCACCGCGAAACTCCAAACTCCGAACTACAAACTCCAAACCCGAAGCCGCAGCCCGGAGCTCAAAACCCAAAACGCAGAACTCCAAACTCCAAACTGCACGCGGTCCGGCCGCGCGCCGCGCCCGGACTTACGCGTTCAGCGCCTGCACGATGTCGGCCTTGATGTCGTCGATGTGCTCGATGCCGAGCGACACGCGCAAGCCGCCCGGGGCGACGCCGGCCGCCGCCTGCTCCGCAGGCGAGAGCTGCGAGTGCGTCGTCGACGCCGGATGGATGATGAGCGTCTTGGCATCGCCGACGTTGGCGAGGTGCGAGATGAGCTTGAGGCTGTTGACGAACTTCTCCGCCCGGGCGCGGTCGCCCTTGAGTTGGAACGACAGCACGCCGCCGAAGCCGCGCGTCAGATACTGCTTCGCGTGGGCGTGCGTCGGATGGTTCTCGAGGCCCGGGTAGTTGACGGCCTGCACCTCCGGATGCGCCGCCAGCCAACGCGCGAGGGCGAGCGCGTTTTCGCAGGTGCGCTCGACGCGCAGCGACAGCGTCTCGAGGCCCTGCAGCAGCATGAACGAATTGAACGGGCTCTGGCAGGGACCCCAATCGCGCAGGCCCTCGATGCGGCAGCGGATGATGAACTGGATATTGCCGAAGGGCCCGCCGATGCCGAAGACGCTGTTCAGCACGAGGCCGTGGTAGCTCGGCGACGGCGCCGTGAACTGCGGGTACTTGCCGTTGCCCCAATTGTAGGTGCCGCCGTCGACGATCACGCCGCCCATGCTCGTGCCGTGGCCACCGATCCACTTCGTGGCGGACTCCACGAGGACGTGCGCGCCGTGCTTCAGCGGCTGGCAGATCGCGCCGCCGGCGCCGAAGGTGTTGTCGACGATCAGCGGGAGGTCGTGCTTCTTCGCCAACGCCGCAAACGCCGCGAAATCCGGCACCGTCAACCCGGGGTTGCCGATCGTCTCGAGGTAGATCGCCTTCGTCTTCGCATCGATCAGGGGCTCGAAGCTCGCGACGTTCACGCCGTCGGCGAACCGCGCCTCGACGCCGATCGCCTTGAACGCGTTCTTGAACTGGTTGTAGGAGCCGCCGTACAGGTGCGAGGTCGTGACGAAATTGTCGCCGACGGACGCGATGTTGTTGATCGCGATGAACTGCGCGGAGTGGCCCGACGCCGTCGCCAGCGCCGCCACGCCGCCCTCGAGGGCCGCGACGCGTTTTTCAAACACGTCCGTCGTCGGGTTCATCAGCCGCGTGTAGATGTTGCCGAATTCCTGCAGCGCGAAGAGGCGCGCGCCGTGGGCGGAATCTTTGAACTGGTAGGCGGTCGTCTGGTGGATCGGCACCGCGCGGGAACCGGTGGTCGGATCGGCGGCTTGGCCGGCGTGGAGCTGCAGGGTCTCGAAGTTCATGGAGCGGAGGAGGGGCGGGTTGGGGAACGGGAAGGTCGAAGGTTTTGGTTTCGGCTCCCGCGGCAATCCCGGAAATGCAATTCCGCGCAATCAATCCGCCCGCCCGTGCGCCCGCCAAGGCTCGACGCGGGCCCCGCGACCGGGAAAATCCCCGCGCTTCCCCGCCATGAAATTCCGTCCCTTCCTCGCCTGCACCGCCCTGCTGTCGCTCGCGCCGCTCGCCGCGGCCGCCCCCGCCGCCGATCCGGCCGCGCGGATCGCCAACGTCGTGCGCACACCCGGCCTCGTTGCTTTCTGGGACTTCGTGCAACGCGAACCGGCCGGCGCCCGCCGCTTCACCGCGCATGTCCCGGCCGGCGCCGCGAACACCTACGCCCTCGAGGCCGCGAACTACGTGCACGACTACTGGGGCGAAGGCCGCACGGCCTCGTACGACGATTTTCCACTGCTGGGCCGCGGGCCCTTCGGCCAGGCGATCCGCATCCGTGCGGAAACCGACGCGACGTTCCGCCCGTTTCTCTTCGTGCCGCGGTCGCGCCTGCACGACTCGCCCCTCGACATCAAAGGGCCCGGCCGCTCCGTCACCGTCGTCGTCTGGGCCATCCGCGAAAGCGGCAACCACGCCCTCGCCGGCATCTGGCACGAGGGCACCGACCTGAAACAGGATTCGACCGCCGGCATCCGCAAAATCGAACGCGGCCAGCGCCAGTACGCGCTCTTCGCCGGTCTCAACAAGGAAGGCGCCGCCTGCGGCCACGTTTCCGAAAACGGCGCCAGCTCCTTCCTCAACCGCTACGCCCTCCACAAATCCAATTCCGCCGGCGCTTCCCCCAAGGTCCCCGCCGACGCCCCCGCAACCGTCCTCGATGCCTCGTGGCAATGCTTCGCGATGACCTTCGACCACACCCGCGCCGAACTCACGGGTTGGCTCAACGGCGAAGCCGGCGACCGCTGGCAGGAAAACCCTCAGGCGGACCGCCTGATTACCTCCGCCGCCAACGCCTGGCTCCAGGGCCGCCTCCACCGCGAACCCGGCCTGCAACCGGGCGAAGATCCGGCATTCCCGAAAGACCAATTCTACAACCCGCCCGAGACCACGCCCGTCGCCGTGAAGGTTCTTGAGGAAACCGCCGCCGAGCGCACCGAACTGCGCGAATACGGCTACACCAAGGTCAAGGTGACCCTCCGCCGTGACGCCGCCGGTGTCTGGCAGGAAACCGGCCGCACCCTCGCCGCCCTGCGCCTCAACCCCTGGTGGTATCCGCATGCCCTGTACGCCCCGCCCGACGCCCAGAGCGGCGGCCCCTTCACCATCGGCCGCGTCATCCACAGCAGCCGCGGCGTCGGCTTCACCGGCTGGATCGGCGGCGTCGCCGTCTTCGACCGCGCCCTGTCCGCCGCCGAACTCCGCACCCTCGCCGCGCCCTGAACGGGCGCGGATACTTGGTTTGGAGTTCGGAGTTCGGAGTTTGGAGATGAGAGCTGACGGCTGACCGCTGAGGGCTGACCGCTCCTAGCTCTCAACTTCGACCGCCCTCGCCCGTCCCGGGTGCAGCGGTTGCCGCGGCAGGCCGAGGGAAATCGCGGCCGCGGCCGCCGCGAAGGCGAAAGCGCCCCAGAGGCAGCCCGCCAACCCGGCCAGCTGGAACAGCACGCCCGACAGCAGGCAGCCGACGAGCCGGCCGCCGGCGTTGGCCATGTAGTAGAAGCCGACGTTGAGCGCGACCTTGTCGCCGTCGGTGTAGTCGAGAATCAGATACGAGTGGACCGCCGAGTTCAGCGCGAAGACCGCGCCGAAAACCGCCAACCCGCCGACGATGACCGCCGCCGCCGGCCCGCCCGCCGCCAGCGCCAGCGGAATTCCCGCCGCCACGGCGGCCAGCAGAAACGCCAGACCCGCCGCCGCCGCGCCCGCGGGCGGGCGTGACCGGAAAAGCACCGGCGCCGCCGCCTGCACGATGCCGTAGCCGATCACCCAGAGCGCCATGAACGACCCCACCTGCGCGAAGCTCCACCCCAAGGTGCCGCGCAGGAAGACCGGCACGCCGACGACGAACCAGATGTCCCGCGCCCCGAAGAGAAAAAACCGCGCCGCGGAGAGCACGTTGATTTCCGGCGTTTTCGAAAACAGTTCCTTGAAACCGACCTTGGCCTTCGCCCGCCCGATCTCCGGCGGCAGGGCCCGCCACGAACCCAACCACACCGCGCCAAGCGCCGCCGCCATGATCCACAGCGCACCTTGGTAGCCGGCGACGTGCAGCAAAAAGCCGCCGAGGAAGAAGCCCGCGCCCTTGAGCGCGTTTTTCGAACCCGTCAGCAGCGCCACCCAGCGGAACAACGCGCCCTGCGCGTCTTCCGGCACGAGGACCTTGATCGCACTCTTCGAACTCATCTTCGTGAGGTCTTTGGCGATGCCCGACAGCGCCTGCGTCGCCATCACGTACGCCACCGCCAGGCCCGCCGTCAGCGCCGGCGGCAGCAACGCCAGCAGCGCGAGCGAGAGCACCTGCAGCAGCAGCCCCGCCAGCAGCGTCAGCCGAAGTCCCATGCGGCTCGCGAGCCAGCCACCGAGCAGATTGGTGACGATCCCGAAGAATTCGTAGAAGAGGAACAGGAACGCCAGTTTCACCGGCGTGTACCCGAGCTGGAAAAAATGCAGCAGCACCAGCATCCGCAGCGCACCGTCCGTCAGCGTGAAGCCCCAGTAGGCCCCGGTCACGAGGACGTAGTTGCGGACCGCGGCGTTCACAACGAGGCGGCCACCTTGCGCGCGAGCTCCGCCATGCGGTTCACGTAGCCCCACTCGTTGTCGTACCACGCGTAGATTTTCACGAGCGTGCCGTCGACGACCATGGTCGAAAGCGCGTCGATGATCGCGCTGTGCGGGTCGCCCTGGTAATCGATCGAAACGAGCGGCCGCTCCTCGTAGGCGAGGATGCCCTTGAGCGGACCGGCGGCGGCGGCCTTGAGCAACGCGTTCACTTCCGCGGCGGTGGTCGCGCGCTTCACCTTGAACACGCAGTCCGTGAGCGAGGCGTTGAGCAGCGGCACGCGCACCGCGTGGCCGTTCAGTTTCCCCAGCAATTCCGGATAGATCATCCCGATCGCCGTGGCCGAACCCGTCGTCGTCGGAATCAGCGACAACCCCGCCGCCCGCGCGCGGCGCAGGTCCTTGTCGGGCTTGTCGACGAGGCTCTGCGTGTTGGTGGCGTCGTGGATCGTGGTGATGACGCCGTTTTCGATCCCGAGGCCCTCGTGGATCACCTTCACCACCGGCGCGAGGCAGTTGGTCGTGCAGGACGCGGCGGTCAGCAACCGGTGCCGGGCGGGCTCGTAGAGATGGTCGTTGATCCCCATCACGATGTTCAGGGCCTCGCCCTTCACCGGCGCGGCCACGATGACCTTTTTCACCCCGCGTTCGAAATACACGGCGAGGTCCTCGGGTTTGCGGAACTTGCCGCTGCATTCGAGCACGAGGTCGACGCCGTGGTCGGCCCACGGCACCTCGCCCGGCTTGGCCGCCTCGGTGAACGCGATCCGCCGGTCGCCCACGCGGAAGCCGCCCGTCTCGGCCTTCGCCTCCTGCGCCCAGCGGCCCTGCAGCGAATCGAAATTGAGCAGGTGCGCCGCGCACTCCGCGCCGCCCTTCACCTCGTTGACCAGCACCCAGTCGAACTCGGGCCAATCCCAGGCGGCGCGGTAAACCAACCGTCCCATGCGGCCGAAGCCATTGATGCCGATGCGGATTTTTTTCATGCGAAACGCCGGAAAGGGCGGCCCCGGCATATTCCCATCCGGGAATATGCGTCAAGCGGCGACCGGTTACGATTGCGTCATCGCCGGGGCCCGCGGCCGGGGGCGCACAGCGGGCTCGATTTTTCGAACTCCGGCCGGCCGGCCCGCAGCCGCGCGGCGTCGCGCCGGAACTCCGGGTCCGCCCGGACGCAGGCCCGCAGGCACGCGAGGTTGGCCCGCAGCGCCGCCGGTTGCTTCGCCGGCAGCCGGTACACCATCCAGCTCCCCTCCCGCGCGGCCTCGACGAGGCCGCGGCTGCGCAAATAGCCGAGATGCTTCGAGATCTTCACCTGCGGTTCGCCGAGCAGCGTCTGGAAATGGCAGACGCACAGCGGCCCCGCGCCGAGCAGATGCAAAATCCGCAACCGCGTGCGGTCCGAGAAACACTGATGGATCAGGGCGAGGTCCACGGCGGCGCAGGTTGCCGGCCCGCGGCGCGGGCACAAGGGCGGAGCTCAGCCCGACCGCCGCTTCGGCGCGTAGTTCGCAACGCACGCCGCCAGCGCAGCGCGCAGGCCGCCGAGGGTGCGCTCGACGTTGGCCCGCTCCGCCGCCGGCACGCAGTCCGGGAGATTCGCGGCCCGGGCCTCGACGCCCGCGGCTAGTTTCCGCTGCTCGGCGCGGCCCTTGGCCGTGATCTCGACCAGCAGGCTGCGGCTGTCCGCTGCGTAGGAACTCCGCCCGCCGCCCCGCATAACTACCTATGGCGGTTGCGGCCCCCCCGACTAGGAGGCCGCGCGAATTGCTGGCATTCTGGCCGAGTCCCACCCGTCGGTATCCGGAATCCGGACACCGACGAAACGCCCACCCGCACCCGTCCCGCCTCCGCCCATGTCGTCGTCCCCGTTCCCCGTCTGGCCGCGTTTCAGCATCGATCCGCAAGGCCGGGCGTTTGTCCCGCCGCGTCTGCCCCAGTCCGCACCCGCCGCCTGCGTCGAGCCGTTCCGGATCCCCGCCGCCCACTCGCCGGCCCGTTCCGATCAGCCGGCCCGTACTCCCGCCGCTGCGCACATGCCCAGCCTCGACTCGCGGCTGCGCGCCGCCAGCTGACCGGGCCCCGCTCCCTTCAATCTCCGGCCGGCCCAAGCCGAAGAGGTGCCCGCGTCCTCTCGGGTTCGGCCCCGCTCCGTCGCCCCGCGATGCCGCCGGCAACCACCCGCAGGACCAGCCTGTATCTCCATCCCGCGGTCTCTTTCCGGCGTGCAGACCCGGCGCCAAATGACTTCATCGGGGGGAGAAAGCTGTCGGAAATTCTTACAATTTCCAAATCCTGCCGACCGGACTTAGAAAACAATAAGACTTTGAAACAGCTACCAATCAATCTCTTGAAATAGTACCGCTGACTGAAGTCTCTAGCTGGTTCGCAATCTGCATATCCGACACCTACCAGCTCGCCGGTCCGGTAGTTGCCCTACCCCACCAACCTTCTTTTCGATGAAAAAACTCCTCCTTGCCGCCACGGTCGCCCTCACCGGCCTTTCTGCTCAGGCCACGGTTCTGACCTTCAACGATTTCTCCAGCACCGCCGGCTTGCAGCTCAACGGCTCGGCTGCCGCCCCCGTGGTCACGGGCGACGGCTCCGTTCTGCGCCTGACTCCCGCCCTGTCGGGCCAAGGCGGCAGCGCCTTTTCCACCAACCAGATTTCCCTGCTGAACAACGCGTCGTTCAGCACCTACTTCCAGTTTCGCATCACCGGCTCCGACGGGGCCGGCGATGAAGACGGCGCCGGTGCCGACGGCCTGGCCTTCGTGGTCCAGACGATCGACAACAACGTCGGCGGCGTCGGCGGCGGCATGGGCTACGCCGGCATCAACCGCAGCGTCGCCGTCGAATTCGACACCTACAACAACGGCGAGATCAGCGGCAACCACGTCGGCATCGATCTCAATGGCAGCGTCAACTCCGTCGCCAGCTTGGCCATTGCGCCCCGCATGAACAACGGCGCGATCTGGTACTCCTGGGTCGACTACAACGGCACGACCAACGCCCTCGAGGTCCGCCTCTCCCAGGTCGACGTCCGCCCGACTGCGGCCGCGCTCGCCTACAACGTCAACCTCGCCGGTTCCGGGGTGCTCAACCAGACTTCCGCCTACGTCGGCTTCACCGCCGCCACGGGCGCCGGTTGGGGCAACCACGACATTCTCAAGTGGGAATTCCGCGATACCTTCAATCCCGTCGGCGCCCCGGACACGGCCGCCACGATCGGCCTGATCGGTCTCGGCTTCGCCGCCCTCGTCGCGGCCCGCCGCCGCCAGCTCGCGGTTCGGCGCTGATTCAGTCCCGCACCCGTTCACTCAGGCCCGGTCTTTCGACCGGGCCTTTTTTCTGGCCGGAAATCGGCTTTGCCGGCGACGCTGTAACCGCCGCGTTGCCCTCCGGGTATACCCGGCGGACCGCGCGCCATGAAATCCGACCCCACCTTCCTGCGTGCGCTCGTCGCATTGCTCGTCGTCTCCGCCGTCTTTCTCGTCGTCGAACGCCTGCTCGGCCGCGGCCGCCCGCAACCGATTCTCCGCCGCGGCTGGTTCACGGATGTCGTTTATTGGTTCGCGACGATTTTGTTCACCAAGCCGTTCGTCCGGCTCATGCTGCTGTTGCCCGTCAGCCTGCTCATCCTCGCCGATGTCACCTCCCTCGACCTGCTGAAACTCGGCGAGTACCGCGGCTACGGTCCGCTCAGCCGCCAACCGCTCTGGCTGCAAGCCGTGCAGATCTACCTGCTCGCCGACTTCATCGGCTACTGGACGCACCGGCTCTTCCACACCGGCCGCTGGTGGCCGTTCCACGCCGTGCACCACAGCTCCGAAGACCTCGACTGGCTCGGCAGCCTGCGCGTCCACCCCGTCAACGACCTCCTCAACAAACTCGCCTAGGTCACCCCCATTCTCCTTCTCGGTTACAATCCCACCGTCACCCTGAGCACCGCCCCCGTGCTCACCCTTTACGCGATTTTCCTCCACGCAAACGTCAACTGGGACTTCGGCCCCCTCCGCGCCGTCGTCGCCACCCCCGTCTTCCACCGCTGGCATCACTCCCGCGAACGCGCGGCCTGGGACAAAAACTTCGCCGGCCTCCTGCCGCTCTGGGATCTGCTCTTCGGCACCTACTACATGCCCCGGGGCCGCTGGCCCGAAAACTTCGGCATCCACGAACCGATGCCCGCCGGCTATTTCGGCCAACTCTGGGCCCCGTTCGCCGCCCTCCGCCGCCGTTCCCCCAAGACCAATCCGCCGGATTCCCGGTGAACGTTGCCGCGGTCCGGGCCCGCCGTTGACGTTCCCGCCGGCCTCGCCTTCGTTTCCGCCGTGGTGCCCGCCTCCGAGTCCGCCGACAAAAGAATCACGCTCTACCTCGCCGAGGACCAGCGCGCGCTGAGGGAGTTGTTCCGCGCCCACATCGAAATGGGCAACACGTACCGCGTCGTCGGCGAATCCGAAGACGGCGCCAACGTCGTCCGCGAGTGCAATGCCCTCAAGCCGGACATGCTCATGCTCGATCTCGGCCTCCCGGCCGTCGACGGCCTCGAGATCCTGCGCCAATTCCAGGAAGCCGGCAGCCCCTTGCGCATTCTCGTTTTCTCCAGCCGCCTCGAGCCCGCCGTCGTGCGCCAGGTCACGGAGCGCGGCGCCCTCGGCATGGTCGAGAAAACTGCGTCGATCTCCACCCTCCTCGCCGGCGTCGCAGCCGTCGCCGCCGGCCGCCCCTTCTTCGGCCCCTATGTGATCGAGGCCCTGCAGAAATCCCTGCTCCGCCACGCCCTGCCGCAAGGCGCCGACGCCCTGACCGACCGCGAACGCGAGGTGCTGCAACTCGTCGCCGCCGGCCGCTCCAACAAGGACGTCGCCCACCACCTCGGCATCAGCGTCCGCACCGCCGAAAACCACCGGCACAACATGATGACGAAGCTCGGCGCCCACAACGCCGCCGACCTCACCCGCGTCGCCTACGAACTCGGCCTCGTCCTCGTGGCGAAGTAAACGCCGCGTCGCGTCGCCCGTCCGGGAACGAAGCGCCGCCCGCCTGCCCCGGTCTCGCTGCGCGCCGTGCGAACCGGTCTGGAACCCGGCGCGGCATTGACGGCACGGAGGCCGCCCGCTCGCGTCACGCGCATGATTCCCGAGACCCTGCACGTCTGGACCTGCCGTCGCTACGGCGGGCCCGAAGTGCTCGCCTTGGAAACGCGGCCGTGCCCCGCGCCCCGGGCCGGCGAGGTGCTGATCCGCATTGTCGCGACCACCGTTTCCTCCGCCGACGCGCGCCTGCGCTCGTGCACCTTGCCGCGCGGCTTCGGCCTGCTCGGCCGTGCGATTTTCGGCTTCACCGGTCCCCGCCAACCTGTCCTCGGCACGGAATTGTCCGGCGTCATCGCCGCCGTCGGTCCGGGCGTCGCCACCTGGCAGCCGGGCGATGCCGTCATCGGTTTCACCGGCGGCCGCCTCGGTTGCCACGCCGAATACCGGATCATGCCCGCGGCCGGCGCCCTGGTCGCCAAACCGGCCAATCTCTCCTTCGCCGAAGCCGCCGGCCTCGCCTTCGGCGGCACCGCCGCCCTCGACTTCCTGCGCCGCGCCGACCTGCGCGCCGGCGAACGCGTCCTTGTGCTCGGCCCCGCCGGCGCCGTCGGCACCGCCCTCGTCCAACTCGCCCGCCTCCGCGGCGCCCACGTCACGGCCGTCGCCCGCGCCGCCAACCGCGACCTCGTCGCCGCGCTCGGCGCCGATCGCGTGCTCGATTCCGCCGCCCACGATTTCACGACGGCCGCCGAGACCTACGATGTGATCGCCGACACCGTCGGCGCGACGACCTTCGCCCGCGCCCACCCGCGCCTGCGCGAACACGGCCGCTACCTCGCCTTCGCCGCCGACCTGCCCGGCATGCGCGCCCGCCCCGTCGGCACCAAACGGTCCATCACCGGCTCCGCCTCCGAGCGCCCCGAGGACGTGCGCGAACTCGCCCGCCTCGCCGCCGCCGGCGACCTGCGCGTCGTCGTGGGCCGCACCTTTGCGTTTGCCGAATTGCCCGACGCCCACGCCTACGTCTCCACCGGCCGCAAACGCGGCAACGCCATCGTCCACGTCTCCGCCCCGCCGCCGCGAGCCTGAGCGAGTGGCCGGGCATCCCGCCTCCCCGAACCGCTCCCGCATTCCTATCCTCTCGCTTCCGCTCGCCGCCACGACTGCCGCACCCCTCCCGCCAAAGTAACCTATTGGGTTACTTTGACCGCAGGTTCCTCAACGCCCGATGCGGCGAGGGTGGAGAGAAAGTAACCCAATAGGTTACTTTGGCGCGGGCCCGCGCCCCGCGCGGCCAAGCCGGACTTCCTCTCAACTCTCAGCTCTCAACCCTCAACTCCCTCCGCTCCCCTCACGCCCGGCGCGGTCGCACCGGGATGTGCACCTCGAAGCGCTTCATGAAGAACGGTACGTAGGGCGCATTCCAATACACACCGTACGGCTCGCCGGCCGCCTCCAGCGCGGGCTGCGCGTCGAGCCACGCCCGCAGCGCGTCCCGTGCCGCCTCGAAGTTCGCGCGCGAATACCCGCCGCGTTCGCCGCGGCTCGCGACGCGCCGTTCCGGGATCTCGATCACCTCGACGCCCGCCTCGTTGCCCGCGACCTTGGCGCGCTCCGACGGCGCCACCCAGAAATACATCGCCGCGTTGTCCACCTGCGCCTCGACCGGCGTGGTCATCGCGATGTTGTGCTTGGAAATATACCGGAAGAGCGGACCGAACAGATTGTCGGCGCCTTCGAAATAATTGCCGCGCCCCGCCGACTTGAGCAGCACGCCCGCGGGCAACGTCTTGAGTTCGCTGATACCGGGCGCAGTCGGCGGGAATGCTTCTTGAGCAGCCATAAGGGGAAGGGACACCAGCAATGCAAAGAGGAACGTGAACCGACGCATGCCGCAACGGACACCGTCCCACCCCGAACGCAACTCCGCTCCCCCAAACATCCGGCCCACCGCGGCCCCCCCTCCGGTCTTTCACCTTTCAACCTTCACCTTTCAACCGCCGCTGCCGCC
>NEUS01000072.1 GCA_002288455.1 Opitutia bacterium Tous-C1TDCM | reverse complement strand
TAGCTCGTCGCGGCGTAGTAGCCGTGCCGGACCTCGGGGATATCTTCGATGGCCCGCGGCCGGCCATCGTTCGCATTCATCAGGGCGACGGTCGGCGCGTCCTTGGGCGCCGCCGGATTGGGGATAGCGGGGATGTCTTCACGCCGATACATGTCCCAGTAACGCTTGGGCGGGTTGAACGGCGTATGCGGTTTCCAGAAGCCGACCCCGAGGAAGAAGGGCTGGCCGCGAGCGCGGCATTCCCGCAGCGCCCGGATGGCCGCCGCCGCCACGCGCCCGTCGAAGTAGGCCTCGTCCGGCACGTCGCGCGCCTCGACGCCTTTGGCCCGGGCGGTGTTGGGCGGCGCCTCGCCGCCATCGACCAGCGCCACATCGGCCGCGTGCGAAGCAAAGTGAAGTTGCGCCGGCACACTCCATGAAGCGGGGTCGCCTTCGATGGCCGTGCGGTAGTTGTGGTAAATCTTCCCGATGTTTTGCGTGAAATAGCCGTGCCGCAGGAAGTGCTGGGGCAGCGTCACGGCGTGCGGCGTGGTTTCACGGAAGTGGGTCGGCAAGTTCCAAACCCGCAGCGTGTCGGGTCGCAGCCCCGTGAGCACGGACGCACGGGAAGGATTGCAGAGCGCCTGCTGGCAATACGCGCGCTCGAAGGTCACCCCGCGCCGCGCCAGCCGATCGAGGTTGGGCGTCTTCGCCACCGGATCCCCGTAGCAACCGAGATTCATGCGCAAATCGTCCGCGGCGATGAAAAGCACGTTGGGTCGCGCCGCCGCCCCGGTCGCGGGCGCGGCCAAAGCGCACCCGAGGCCGAACAGCCAGAGCAGCGGAAGCGACCCCGCATGGTTCAGAAATGATTTTTCCGGCTTTGGTTGCATAAGGTCGCCTTAGAACCGTCCGCTCACGCCGGCATTGAGACGGGCGCCGTAAAGTTCGCTCATCGAGATGTGCCGCGGACTGGCACTCCACCAATCGGGGGAATTGTTGAAGATATTGATGTAGTCGACAAAGACCGCCAAGCCGGGCCGGAACCGATACTGCAGGTTTACGTCCACGGTCGGGTCGTCCGTCACCCGGGTCTGGGACGCCGGGTTCGCGTTGTAGGTCATCAGGTAGCCGCTCTTATAGTGGTAGGTCACGCGCGCCTCCCACTTCCTCCAGCTTTGGATCAATCCGATGTTGTAGGTGCGCGGCACAAAATTGGCGAGTTCGGCGGCGCCATTGGCATAGGATCCCTGGGTGCGCAGACCGGTATAGTTGGCAAAAACCGCCAGGCCGTTGAAGGGCGCGGGCAGACCGCGCAGTTGCTGGGTGTAACTCAGTTCGACGCCCTCCACATAGGCCGTGCCGAGATTGCCGGTCGTCGTCAGCTCGAAGTCCTCGTAACGCCCGTCGAAGCCGTTGTTGGCGCCCTCCCCGATGACGCGTGTCGCCTGGGCAATAAAGTTGGAGATGTCCTTGCGAAACGCCCCCGCGGAGATCACCCCCGCCGGCTCGAGATAATACTCGGCCGAAAAATCGTAGGTGCGGGCATATTGGGGCTTCAGGCCGGGATTGCTTTGGGTGACGCGGCCGAGACCGCTGCCGTCCGCCAAATAGTTGACCGTGGTGTTGGGCACGATCGCGCTCAACGAGGGCCGAGCTCCGCTGGTTGAAAAACTCGAACGGAGGAGAAGGTTGGGAGTCACGGCATAGCGCAAATGCAGGCTGGGATACCACGCCTGGTAGGCCCGCGATACGCTCACCGACCTCTGCGTCGGCAGCGTTGGATCCGAAAACGATCCCGTGCCCTCGACTCCGGTGTGCTCGAACCGCGCACCGCCCAGTACCGTCAGCCGGCCCAGTCGGGCCGTGGCCTGCGCGTATCCGGACTTCACTGCCTCCGTGACGACGCGGGGCACCGGCACGGTCGAAACCGAGGTGCCGGAGGGCGCCCAGTAACGCGGCTGACTGGCGAAGAGGGCATCGGCGAGCCGATAGTCAAGGTGGTCGCGCTGCATCATGGCGTTGTTGAAGATGCTGTACCGCCACGGAGAGAGAAACTGGCCGATGTTGTCGTCGTTGATGCCTGTGGCCGGGTTGCGTTGTTGCACCCCGTCGGCTCCGACGAAGTTCCAGGTGGGACGGTAGGTCGTGAGCCAGCGGTGTTGGCGGCGGTAATTGAAACCCGTCTTGATCATCACGGGCACCGGCAGCCGGGAAAGCGCGTGTTGCAGATCCGCCTGCGCATTCCCGATGTCCTCGAACGTATAGTCGGGTTGGGCGAAGCGAAGGCCGAAGAAGTTGTTGAAATCGGCGCCGACCCCGATCGGGGCGCCGTAGGTTTGGGTGAAAACCGGCCGGGTGGCGTCTTTCGATGCATCGTAGGCGATGCCGACGCCGCCGTTCCGCCGCGCCTCGAATCCCCGGACGTCATTCCGAAACGACGAGGGATTGTAGGAGGCACGGAGATCCAGCCGTGTGTCCGCCCACTCCTTCCGCGCCTCCGCGCCGAACTTGGACTGTTGGGAAAGTTTGGAACCGTGGGTATAGCGGTTTCGCAACGTGGCGTGGAGGAGCTCGGTGTAGGTGTCCGTAAACCCGGGCGCGATGCCGGCGGTCTGGTTGGCCGAATCGCGCGGCGCCGTCCCGGCCACGATTTGCGCGCGGCTGACCCGGGAATAGTCGGCCACCCGGTTGGTCGCGGTGATGTCCCAATCGGTGCGGTCGCTGCCGAATGTAAAGTAGTTGAAGGCCGCGGTGATTCCGAGGCGCGTGCGGGCGTCCAGCCGGTATTCCAGTTTTCCGGAAATTCCGGCGCGAACCCGCGTATCCGTGTCGTTCAGCTGGCGGGCCCGCGTGCTGATCAGGTTGCCGGCGTTGGGACGCGTCATCTGCACGCGATCGCGCGTGTTGGTCGTCTGCGAAAAGGAACTCGACAGTGCCAGGCCCCACTGCCGCGCCGCGCCGAAGGTATCCATAAAGGTCAGGGCCGCGGTCGGCCCATACTTGCCCGAATCCACCCAGCCATGGTCATCACGCACAAAGTTTCCATCCCGGTAAGTGTTCAAATTGACGCCCAGCCGGTAGGTGATGACGCGCTGCTTGAAATCAAAGGCGGACTTGGTGACAAGATTCACCGTTCCGCCCAGCGAGTCCGCCGATTGGTCCGGCGTATTGCCCTTGGTCACTTCGATTTCCTTGATGAAGTCCGCGGGAATCTGGTCGATCAGCGCCGCCCGGTCGCCCTGCGGGGAAAAGCCGGCGATCGCGCCGGCGGTGCGCGCGCCATCCATCGTCACGGAGTTGAGTTCAGGCGGCGCACCGCGCAGGCCGATGCCGACGATATCGCCCGCCTCTTTGTTCACCGCGACACCGGTGAGATTCTGCAGAAAATTGCCGATGTTGCCGTCGGCCACATTGCCGTAGGCGTCCATGGAGACGACGCTCTTGATGTTCTCGGCGGTGCGTTGCCGGGTGATCGCCGCGGCGTTGCCTTCGCGCTGCCCGGCCACCGTGAAGGCTTCGAGTTTGTAGATCGCCGCGTTCAACGCCAACGGCACCACCGCAGTTTGGCCCGCCGCCACGACCACGGCCGTCTCCTGCACATCCAAGCCGGTGTAAAAGGCGCGCAGCTGTTGGCGACCGGCCGGCACGCCGGCAAAAGCAAAGCTGCCGTCGCGTTGCGTCGTGGTCACCCGCTCGGTGCCGATGAGCCCCACCTCCACCCCCTCGAGAAAATCACCCGTGACCTCGTTTCGCACCGTGCCGGTGATCGCGCCGGTGCCGGCAGTCTGCGCGCGTGCCGGAAGAAGCAGCATCAGGCCGGCCACCAAAAGGCCGGCGTCGCGCAGGCTGCGCCATTTGAATCGGAACAAGAGGGTGTAAACAGGCTTCATGGACTTGGGTATTCTGGGGGACAATCGGTTTTTCGGGGGCCGTTTCAGGGGAAAATCATCCTTGGCGCTAAATCGTTTTAGCTATCACTCGCTCGTCAACCATTTTTCAACTCTCCGACCAGCTTGGCCCGGCGCCGGGCCTACCGGATCACGACTTCGTCGACGTAAA
Source organism: Opitutia bacterium Tous-C1TDCM (assembly GCA_002288455.1). Lineage (GTDB taxonomy): Bacteria > Verrucomicrobiota > Verrucomicrobiia > Opitutales > Opitutaceae > ER46. The sequence continues at coordinate 19,085 of NEUS01000072.1, read as the reverse complement.
ACGCGGCCGGCGCCACGGCGGCGTCGGGATTGGGCAGGTCCGCGAGCACGCCATAACGGTTGGTCTGGCGCGTGGGCTCGGTGCGGAAGGCACCGGTGCGGAAGGAGAGTCGCTCCACGGTCGCCGCCGCTTCGGCGAAGGCCGCCTCACGGACGATGACCCGGCCATCCCACGCCAGATCATATCGTCCCGTTGCCGCATTGATCGAAAGTTCGGCCCGATACCAACGTCCGGCGAGGAAAGGCCCGGCGTCTAACTGACTCGCACCGTCGCTCGCCCGCACCCGGCCGTCTTCGCCCAGCGCAATGCGCACCGGCCGATGTCCCGCCCCGTCGAGCACCTCGATCTCCATGCGCCCTGCCTCCACCTGCCGGGCGAAAACCCGGAATCCGATGCGGACCGACGCCGCCTCGGCGAACACCCGCACCGCCTTGGCGTGGTCGTAGGGATCGCGGTCCTCGAGCAGGAGGCTCTTGTTCGCGGCCGAAGGGAACTCCGCGATGCTCACGTTGGCCCAGCGGGGGCGGTAAACGTTCCAATCCGGGATGGTGCCGCCCGCGTCCAGTTGATCGAACGCATCGGCCACCGGCCCCGCGACAGCGGAACGGACCGGGACCGGAATGCGGCTGATCCAGATGTCTTCTTTGTTGCTGCTGTAGGTGACCCACAGATCACTCCCGGGAGGATTGCCATTCCCCTCGGAAATACCGCGGGTGTATTGCAGCCCAAAATCCTTCGCCCGGCCGAAGAAGCGCCGCGGCGGCACTTCCCCATTGACGAGGAGCAGGTTATCGAAAGTCACACCGTCATCGCTGGTCGCGACCGCGAGCGGCCAACGAGTGAGCTTAGCCGGGTTGTAGACCATGGCATAGCGGTCGTCATCGGTGCGTTGGGCCCAAGTTTTGGCCGTGCCCGTCACCACCGTCGGCAGCTCGACCGGCGTGCTCCAGGTCTTGCCCTCGTCCGCGGAGAGCGCCGCCCACGACGATTTCCAGAGCACGACGGCTTTCCCGTCTTTGCGGTGATACACGGCCGGGGCCTGCAGGATCGGGTGAGACGCGGACAAAGCCTTCGAGCTAGGGCCGGGGGCGGTGTAGAAACCGTCTTCGCTACGATCCTCCTCGCGCCACTGCATGGTCTTCAGTTTGTCGGCGAGCAGCGCCTCGCAGGCTGCAACAAACCCTTCGTCCGGCGCGCGAAGATAGAAGGGAAACCGGGTCGTGTTTTTTTCATTCGCGCCGGCAAGGGAGTTGTAGCGGATGAAATAGATGGGGCCGTAGGTCCCGTCCGCCAGAGCCTCCCGCACCACCCGCCCGATGCCCTTCTCCCCCATGGGATCCGGCGCCAGTCCGTAGTGCCCCAGCACGAGCAATCTGCCGTTGGGAGCGACGTAGAAACCCATGCGTTGATGCATCATCGCCATGCCCGATTCGTTTCCGGAAATGGGGCCCGGCTTCAGACAATAGATCGGGAAAACCGGCTGGGGTTTATCCCAGTTGCGTCCGTCCCGGGAAGTGACAACGAGCGTCTGTCCGGGGGCGTGGTGCTCGCCGAACGGATTGCTGAGATACTGCAAAAAGAACCGGCCGTTCCAATAGGCGAGCGACGGCGCATGGCTATAGGTCCACCCCAAACCGTCGGCCAAATCGGGGTGCGTGCGATTGGCCCGCATGACCTGGATGTTCTCCACGCCGATCGCCGGGCGCAGGCGACCATCGTGGACCTGCAGATCAATGCCGGAGTTTACCAAGCGCACCGGCTCGCTCGGGCCACCCGGCTGCGCACTTGAAACGGAGAGCAGCGGCGAAAACAGGGCGGCGAGATAGAGTGGTTTCATCCGGTCGTCGTCTATTTCTGTTTCACGCGGTAGATGAACCCGTCCTCGGCGCCGATGAGGAGTTCGCGCGTGGAGGCCATGTAGGTCGGCTTGGTGGCGTGGCCGGCGAGCACGTGGGTGCTGACCGGGCCCTCGTCTTTGAAGGTCCAGCGGCCCTGGGCGTCGCGGCCGGTGGCGCAGAGGAAATTCACGTTGGGGTTGCTGTTGACCAGCAGGTCCGTCTTCCCGTCGCCGTCCCAATCGGCGACGCAGAAGGTGCGGCGGCCGCCGCGGCCATAGACGCCATCGTTGAGGCGGAGCAGGCCGGATTCTTTGTTCTGCGGCTGGCCGTTGCTGTTGTAGACACTGCTGCCTTCGGTCCAAAAGACGCGCTGCGGGGCATGCAATTCGAGCGCGCCGCCCGCGCCGCGTTTGCGTTCGTAGAGCGCGAGGTAGCCCTCGGCGTCGGACATCACGAGGTCCATGAGGCCGTCGCCGTTCCAATCCGTCATCTGCGGCGTCGTGCGCCATTGGGAAACGAGTTCGCGACCGGCCGGCTTCCACCAATTCCAAACCGGATGGGGCGTCGGCGTGCCGGCGGGCAACGTAAGCTCCACGGGCTTGCCGGCGGCGAGCCGCGGCGCGGTGCGGGTGCCGAGATTTTTATACCAAACGACCTTACCCCAGATGCCGTTGGTCATGAGGTCGGGCAGGCCGTCGCCGTCCCAATCCGCCACGCTCAAGATCGAATAGCCCCACTTCGTTTCCGCCGGGCCCTGGATCGAACCGTTGGGGCCGGCCTGTTCGCGGATGAGTTTGCCGCCGGCGCTGAGATAGCGCGGCGCGGCCCAGCGCGCGGGCTGGCCGCCGAGGTTCTCGATGAAGGCGACGTAGCCGGCCGAATTGCCCGAAATCAAATCTTCGTCGCCGTCACCGTCCCAATCGACCGCATAGGGCGTGGCCAGCGCGCCGAACTTCACGTCGGCCGCGAACTGCCGGAAATAGCGCGGCGGCAAAAACTGCGGCAGGCCGTCGACGACCGCGCCGGTGTGCTCGATGAACGCCACGCGGCCGTCCTCGTCGCCGACCACAAGGTCGAGATCGCCGTCGCCGTCGAAGTCCACCGCGGTCGGCGTGATCATGCACAGGTCCATCGTGAGCGTCATGCCGGCGTGCGTGAGTTTGCGACCGGCGGCATAGACGGGCTGCGTGCGCGTGCCGGTGTTTTGGTAATAGGTGAACGTGTCGCGGAATTCCCCGCAGAGCAGGTCGAGGTCGCCGTCGCCGTCGAAGTCGCCCCAGCTCGGCGAGGGCATGCCGAAGGGATCGATGTCCTTGCCGCCGGCCTGCAGCCGCACGGCGGGCGCGTACACGGGCTTCGCCGTCGTGCCGGTGTTGCGCAGCAGGTAGACATAGCCGCGCAGTTTGCCGCGGGTCCATTCGCCCTTGGCGTTGAATGCGCCTTCGCCGCCGTTGAGCGGGCCGAAGTCGCCCCAGAAATCGATGCCGACCGTGACGTCGACGGCGCCGTCGCCGTCGTAATCGACGAACTTCCATTGGTTCTGCCGGATATTGCCGGGCTCGGCGTGGATTTTTTCCGGCACCGGAATTTTCTGCGGTTTCCCGAATTGGGATTTCAGGAAATCCGGATACACGTTGCCGCGGAAGGCATAGACCTCGCCCTGCTTCACGGACGCGGTCGCGGTGACGATCGGTTCGCCGGTGGCGTACGAGATGCCGGAGGACGGCGCCGATTTGCCGATCAGCACGGCGGGTTTGAAAATCGGCAATTTGAGCTGCGCATCGACCTCGCCGCTGTTCTCGAAATACCAGGTGCCGTTGTAGGGTTTGTCGGTGCACACGACGACGAGGTCCATCAGGCCGTCGCGGTTGTAGTCGATGGGCAGCGGCCAGGCCCAGAGCCCGACGCCGAGATCGGCGAGCGTGCCGGGATTGCGGTGGGCGAGGCGCGGGAGCACCTCCTCGGCGACCTTGGGCGCGGGGGCGGTCTTTGTTTTCTTGGCGGGCGCCGGGTCGGCGGCGAAGAGGGAAAAGGACGCGGCGAGGGCTGCGAAACCGAGAGCAAACGGGCGGGGATCCATGGGAGACATCGGCAAAGGTTAGCGAGGCAAGGGAAGCGGTGGATTGGGCGCGGGCGCCGGCAGGCGGGCTTTCGCGGCGCGGAGCTCCGCGTCGAGCCGCGCCCGGAGTTCACGGGATTTCGCGGGTTCCCGGGGTGCGAGATTATTCTGCTCCGCCGGATCGTCGGTCAGGCGATACAGCTCGTCGCGGCCGTCCTCGTAGAAGTGCACGAGCTTCCATTCGCCGACGCGGATGGCGGATTGCGGAAACGTCCGGCTGACGGCGAAGTCGTCCACGCCGATTGTCGGTCGCGCGGCGGCGAAACCGCTCTCCGGATGGTAGTAGGGAAAGTGCCACGTGAACGCCCGCTCGGCCTCGGCCCGGCCGGCGGGCGCGCCGAGCCAGAGCGGCAGGACATTGCGCCCGTCGAGAGTGACGCCGCGCGGCAAAGCCGCGCCGGTCGCGGCCGCGAGCGTCGGCAGCAAATCCGTCCCGATGAAGGGCGCGTCGCTCGTCGTCCCCGCGGGCACGCGGCCGGGCCAGCGCACAATCCACGGCACCCGCAAGCCGCCTTCGTACACGTTCCACTTGCTCCCGCGGCGCGGGCCGTTGGCGGCAAACTCCGGGTGGCCGCCGTTGTCCGAGGTGAAAACCACGAGCGTATTCTCCGCCAGGCCGAGTTCGTCGAGCGCGGCGAGCAACCGGCCGACGTAGTGATCGAGCAGCTCGACCATCGCGCCGTAAACCGCCCGGCGCGGGTCGGCGCCGGCCGGAAGACGCGCGGCATACTTCTCGGCGAGCCAGGCGGCGCGGGAGCGGATCGGCGTGTGCACATAGTAGTGGCCGAGGTGCAGAAAGAACGGCCGGGCGGCGCCGCGCTGGGTGCGCAGGAACGCGATCGCTTTTTCCGTGAGCGCATCTCGTCCGTAGTCGCCCTCGGGCCAGGTCCCCTGCTCGGCGGCGGGCCGCGCGGTATCGCCGTAGGAATGGCTGCCGAAGTCCTGGTCGCCCTCGGCGTAGCCCTGCTGCAGCGGCCCGTGCGTCGACGACCAGTTCAGGTAACCGTTGTTGTGCTGGCTCACGTGCCATTTGCCGAAGTAGCCGGTCGCGTAACCGGCGGCGCCGAGCATCTCGCCCAGCGTCACCTCCGCGAGCGGCAGATTCAGCGGATACGGCGGAATCGCGAGCGCATGCGGATCGGGCTTCTTCGCCGTCGGCTCCTTGGTGACGAACTCGAAACCGAGGCGCGCCGGCGAACGACCCGTGAGCAAGGCGACGCGCGATGCCGAACAGATCGGGGCGGCGGCGTACCCGTCCGTGAAACGCATGCCCTCGCGCGCGAGGCGATCGAGGTGCGGCGTCTCGTGCCACGGGTTGCCGGCGCAACGCAGGTCGCGCCAGCCGAGGTCGTCCGCGAGGATGAAGACGACATTGGGTTTTTCGGGCGTGCCGGCGGCGTAACCGGGCGGGGCGCCCAGCCGCAGCAGGAGCACGCCGGCGAGGAGCAGCCCGCCGCGGCACCCGGATACACGATGGAGCACGGACGGCACGGGTTGCGCGGCGTGGCTTCAGAACCGGCCGTTGACGCCGAAGACCACGGCCTGCCCGGTGCGGATCAAGCGCTGCTGCCGGCTTTCGTCGCCGATGTAGGTCTTCTGCGGCTCGTTGAAGATATTGGTCACATCGAGAAAGAAGGCGACGGCCGGCTTCCATTGGTAACCGGCGCCGAGGTTCACGATCGTGCGCTCGGCGCGGTAGATGTTGCGCTGCGGCGTGGTCGAAAAGGTGTTGAGGTAGTTGCCCGTGTAATTGAGCTGCGCGCTGAAGCGGTATTTGCCGCGGCTGTAATTCAGGCCGGCATTGCCCGTGCGCGGGATGAAACCGGCCACCTGCTTGTCGGAGCGCACCGCCGCGCCGCCGAAATTGCCCTCGGTCGCGAGCAGCGTATAGTTGGCCGAAACGGCGAGGCCCTGCGCCCACGCCGGCAGGAAGGTGAGCTGTTGGCGGTAGTCGAACTCCCAGCCGTTGACTTTGGCCGTGCCGGCATTGCTCGAACTCTGCAGCCGGTAGCCGGAATAGCTGCCCTCGAAGCCGTTGTCCGCGCCCGCGCCGAGCACGCCGATTTCGGTCGTGAGGATGTAATCCTTGATGTCTTTGCGGAAGTAACCGAGCGAAACGACGCCCGCCGGGCGCAGGTAATATTGCAGCGAAAGGTCGATGTTCTTCGCGTACTGCGGACCGAGGGCGGGGTTGCTGACCGTGACGGTCTGGTTCGGGTCGCTGATGCTGGCCGAAGGCACCAGATTGGTGAACGCCGGGCGGCCGAACGAGGTCGACCAGCTCGCCTGGGCCCGGAGACGGTCGGTGAGTTCGTAGGTGAAATGAATGCTCGGGAACGTGCGCGTGTAGGAACCGTTGTTGGTCACGGGATTGTTCCAATCGTTGAGGGCGCGCGCGACGGGATCGGGAATCTGCGCGGTCGTGGCCGGCCGCACGCGCACGTAGCCGAAACCGGAAACCTCCGTCTTTTCCGTGCGCACGCCGCCCAGCACGCCGAGCCGGCCGAGTTTGGCCTGGCCCTGCACATAGCCCGCCGCGATCTCCTCGGTGGCGTTGCGGGTCGTCTGGAACGCATCGGCCGTGCGGAAATACATGTCCTCGGCCCAGAGCGCGGGATTGCCCGTGGCTTCGTACGCCGCCCGCGGATGCACATACGGCAGCCGGCTCGCGCCGGGAAAAGCAAAGACGTCGGGAAACGTCGCGCTCATCGCGGGCGCGCTCGCGAGATAGTTCCACCGCCGGCGGCGGCCCACTTCGGCGACTTCCTGGTCGCGGAAAAACGCCCCCGCCTTGAGCGTCGCCGGGACGTCGGTCGGCAGGCGATAGCGGGCGTTGGCGCGGGCGTTGAGGACCTCGACATCGCGGTCGTCGTTGCGCGTGAGGAGCGTCACGGCCGTGCGGTAGTTCGCGATATCGTAGATGCTCGGCCCGGCCGTTTGCGTGAACCGCGGGTTCTCCGGATCGGCCGTGTCGACCACCCAGCCGACATTCGGCACCCGCATCGTGAGGGTGCCGCCGGGCTCGTGGCCGAGATTGTTGTGCGTCTGGCTGTAGTTCGCCTCGTAATCGAGACTCCAGCGGTCGAGCTCATGCTCGGCGCCGAGGCCGAAGAGGCGCGTCCGATTCAGGAAGCGGCGCAGGATCGAGCTGATCTCGAAATTCGATCCGGCGACGTTGCGGATTTCGGTGCGCGTCGCGGTGAAGCCGGGCAAAACGGCCCCCGTTCCCGTGGGCGCGGCCGCCGTGCCGCCGGCGATCGTCTGGGCGGAGAAGGCCCGCGTGGCGTAGAGCGTGTCGGTCTTCTCGAACGCATCGTTGTAGATCGTGTTCAGGATGATTTTCGTGTGCTGGGCGAGGCGGTATTCCGCCTTCACGTTGATGCTCTTCTGCGTGCGGTTGTTGAACTGGTTCTGCGTGCGGAAATCCCACAGGTACGCCGGCGACGCCGCGGTGTTCTGGTAATCGTACTGGAGCGAGGACGGGCCGTTGACGTTTTCGCTGTAGAAGAGGTTGACCGCCACGCCGAGGTTGCGCGCCCCGCCGGCCACATCGAACACCTCCTGGTAGGAGAAGTTGGCGAGCGGATGGACCGGATGGTTCCGCCGTTCCTGGGTATGCGGGTAGAACGGCGGCGCCCAGCGCAGACCGAAACTGTAGCCGAAACGGCGCCGTTCCTTCATGCTCAGCGGCGAGCGGGTCTTGAGATTCACCGACCCGCCGAGCGAATCCGCGGTTTGGTCGGGCGTCTGGCCTTTGACGACCTCGAGCTGCTCGAACATCGCGCCGGTGAGGCTGTGCGTCTGGAACTGGCGGTTGAAACCGCCGACGTTCGACATGAGGTTCCCGTCGACATTCACGCGATTCATCGTCGACGGCTGGCCGCGGATGATCAGGCCGGTGACATTGCCCTCGTCGTCCAGCTGCGACGCCACCCCGGGCAGCCGCACGGCGAGTTCGCCGGCGCTCATGTTCGGGAGATTGCCGTAGGCGTCGAGCGCGACGACGTTTTTGACATTGTCGGCATTGCGTTGCGCGGTGAGCGCGAGCGCGTTGCCCTCGCGCTCCCCGGTCACCCGGAACTCGCCGAGGGTGTAGATCTGCGCCGTGAGATCGAAATTCTGCACGACCCGTTGCCCGGCCCCCACGCGCACCGTGCGTCGCTCCGGATCCAGCCCCAGGTAGGAAACGACGAGCTCGATTTCGCCCGCCGCCAGGTCGGGCAGCACAAACCGGCCCGCATGGTCGGTCAGGACCGACCGGCCGAGCGCCGGCACCTCGATGCGCGCCCCGGCGAGCAGGTTGCGGGTGGCGGCGTTGCTGACCTCGCCGCTGATCGCCGCCGGCTCGGCCGCACGGAGCGGCGGGAGGAGAAACAGCAGGGCAACCATCGGGGACAGCACGGCCGGGACAAGCCGGCGCCGGAGAACGGACATGCACGCGGGAGGGTTCATGGCGGGGAATCCGGCCCGGTGCCGCCGGCGGAAAGTGCCGGCAACCGGACCGAAGAGGGGGTTGACGCAACGGGAAATGCTAAATCGATTTAGGCGCAAGCGCGAAAATCCGATTTTCCGCCGCCCGCCCGTGCCGCCGGCCCGGGCCAAAGCAACCTATTGGGTTGCTTTGGCCGGCGGGCGCGCTCCGTTCGGCTTTCAGATCCCGGCGTTCAGCTCTCGGCTTTCGGCTTTCCGCTTTCGACGGCCGCGGCGCGGCTCAGGCCGAGGCGCGGCGCACCACGCTCGGCGGCACAAAGACTTCCGTCGGCCGCACGCGGCGCCGGTTCATCACCTCGAAGAGCAGCGTCACGATCTCGGCGACGACGCGTTCGTAGGCCGGGCCGACGCACGTGAGCGGTGGGTCGAAAAAATCGGCGTGCTCGTGGTCGCCGACGCCCACGACCGCCACTTTTTCCGGCACGGCGCGCCCGGCCGCCTTCAACGCATGCAGCGCGCCGAGCGCCAGCGTGTCGGTCACCGCGAAAATCCCGTCGCAATCCGGCTCGCGCCGCAGGTGCGCCGCCACCGCCGCGGCGCCGGCCGCCGGCGAAAAACCGTCCGCCTGGATCCGCGCCGGCTGCGGTTGCCCGGCGGCTTGCAGGGCCGAAGCAAAGGCCGTCGCCCGGTCCGCCGTCGTTTCGGTCAGCAGCGCGGGCACGAGCACGGCCGGCCGCACCGACCGGCGCGCGCGGAGCAATTTCGCCGCCTGCCGGCCGCCCTCGCCGGGTGTTTCCAGGACGCAGCTGTAGTTGGCGAGACGCCGCCCCTGCACGACGACCGCATACGGCAGCGTCGTCGCGCGGAGAAACGCGTCGTCGTCCGGCAGCGTGTTGGCGATGATCACCCCATTGAAACGGCTCGCGCTGAGCAGCCCAGGCATCTCCGCCAGCCGGCCGGCGTGGAACATGTCGATCGACACCGAAAACTTCCGCCCGCCCGTGCTGCGCGCATCGACTGCCTCCTGCACCATGCGCAGCGTGCGGCTGACGAGAAACAGCGGCGCCTCGAACGAAGTCAGAATCCCGAGCTCGGCATGACGGACTTCGGGGTCGTGGGCGCGGAGCCGGCGCGCGGCGACGTTGGGCACATAGCCGAGCTCGCGCACGGCCTGCCGGATGCGCTCGACGGTCGCGGGAGCGAGCCGGCGCTCTTCGTGGCGGTTGGCCAAAACGGTCGAGACCGCCGCCGGGGAAACGCCAAGGTGCTCCGCGATCGTGCGGACGGTCACCGGACGTTTTTCAGCGCGCGCCATGCGCGGAGCACGCACGAAGGTCCGCCGGCCGGCAAGCGGCAACCGCCGCCGCTGCATCGCCCGGAAACGCGCGGCACTGCGCCGCCGCCGCCGCGGTTTCCCGTTGTCACCGCCGCGACGGAGCGGACATTCGCGGCATGCTGTTCGCCGCCCACGATCCCGCCACCGGCCGCCGCCTGTCCGCCCAACGCGGATACGATGCCGCCGCGGTGGAACGCACGCTCGCCGCCGCGACCCGCGCGCAGGCCGCGTGGCGCCGCACGGCCCCGGCCGCCCGCGCCCGCCTCCTCCGCGCCCTCGCCCGCGCGCTCCGCGCCGAGGCCCCGGCCCTCGCCGCCCTCGCGACCGCCGAGATGGGCAAGCCGATCGCGCAGGCCTCGGCCGAGGTCATGAAGTCCGCCGTCCTCTGCGACCACTACGCCGCCCGCGCCGCCGCGTTGCTCGCGCCCGAGCGCCCGCCCGGCGCCCCGGCCGAGGCGCACGTGGTTTTCGAGCCGCTCGGCACCGTGCTCGCGGTCATGCCCTGGAATTTTCCCGTCTGGCAAATCGTCCGCGCCGCCGTCCCGGCCCTGCTCGCCGGCAACGCCGTCCTCTTCAAACCGGCCCCCAATGTCCCCGGCTCCGCCCGCGCCGTCGCGCGCGTCTTCGCCGCCGCCGGTTTTCCGCCGGGATTGTTCCAGGTCCTCTTTGTCGAAGCCGACGCCGTCGCCGGCGTGCTCGCCGACCCGCGCGTCCACGCCGTCACGCTCACCGGCAGCACCGCCGCAGGGAAGGCGGTCGCCGCCGCGGCCGCCGCCGCGATGAAGCCGGGCGTGTTCGAACTCGGCGGCAGCGATGCCGCCATCGTGCTCGCCGACGCCGATCTCGACCGCGCCGCGGAAACCGGCGCCCACGCCCGCCTGCTCAACTCCGGCCAGAGCTGCGTCTGCGCCAAGCGCTTCATCGTCGTGCGGTCCGTGCTCCGCGAGTTCGAACGCCGCTTCGTCGCGCGCATGGCTGCCCGCCGCGTCGGAGATCCGACGGATCCGGCGACCGAAGTCGGCCCCCTCGCCCGCGCCGATCTGCGCGCCAAACTCGCCGCCCAGGTCGACGCCAGCGTCCGCCTCGGCGCCAAGGTCCTGCTCGGCGGCGCGCCCCTGCCCGGCCCCGGTTTCTTCTACGCGCCCACCGTCCTCACCGGTGTGCGCGCCGGCATGCCGGCCGCCGACGAGGAACTCTTCGGCCCCGTCGCCGCCATCTTGCCGGTGCGGGATGAAGCCGAGGCGATCCGCGTCGCCAACGCCTCCCGCTACGGGCTCAGCGCTTCGTTGTTCACGCGCAGCCGCGCCCGCGCGAAGAAGCTGATCCCGCAGCTCGAAGTCGGCGCGGTGTTCGTCAACGACTTCGTGCGCTCCACGCCGGAGCTACCGTTCGGCGGCACCAAAGAAAGCGGTTACGGCCGCGAACTCGGCGCCTGGGGTGTGCGGGCGTTCGCCAATGTGAAAACGGTGTGGTTGGCTTGAGGCGGCCGCGGGGCGAAGTTTGGAGTTTGGAGTTCGGAGTTTGGAGTCTGGAGTTCGGAGTTTGGAGTTGAGCGCGGGACTCCGGTCGGACGGTCCGCCGCGGAACAGGGGTGCAAGTTCGCCGCGTTCCCCTTCGCTCCCCGGATGTTTCCCTTGCCCCCGGCCAGCCGCCGCGCCGCGCTTTTTCTTTGGCTGAGCTGCGCGATTACCGCGATCGCTTCCTCTGCCACGCCGCCCCCTTTGCGTTTCGACTTCGGCCCGGGCCCGGCCGCCGCCGGCTTCATCGCCGTTCCGGCGGACACCGTGTACTCGCGGGAGCGCGGCTACGGCTTCGAACCCGGAGCCACCGTCCGGAGTGTGTCGCGCCCCGGCATCGATCCGCAGCGCCCCGACTTCGTCACCGCGGACAAACCGTTCCACTTCACCGCGCGCCTGCCGGCCGAGGGCAACTGGCGCGTCACCGTCACGCTCGGCGATCCGGCCGACGCCTCCGTCACCACCATCAAGGCAGAGCTCCGCCGCCTCATGATCGAGCGCATCGAGACGGCGCCCGGCGAATTCAAGCGCGTCAGTTTCGTCGTGAACACCCGCACGCCGCAGATTCCCGCCACCGGCGCGATCGCCGCCGGACAAGTGCGGCTCAAGGCCCCGCGCGAAACGACGGACGAGGCCTGGGCCTGGGACGACGCGCTGACCCTTGAATTCTCCAACCGCCAGCCGGCGGTCCGCACCGTCGAGTTCGAGCCGATCGATGTGCCGACGGTGTTTCTCCTCGGCGATTCGACGGTGTGCGACCAGGCGAAAGAACCGTTCAACAGCTGGGGCCAGATGTTCACGCGTTTCTCCAAGCCGACCGTCGCGATCGCGAATCACGGCGAGTCGGGCGAGACCTACCGCGATTCCATCGGCCGCCGCCGGCTCGACAAGGTGCTGAGCGCGATGCGGCCCGGCGACTGGCTGCTGATGCAGTTCGGCCACAACGACCAGAAACAGATCGCGGCGAAGAGCGGAGGGCCGTTCACCACCTACAAGGCGGAGATCCGCAAACACGTCGAAGGCGTGCGCAGTCGCGGTGGCGTGCCTGTGATCCTGTCGCCGATGGAACGCCGCGGCTTCGACGAAAACGGGAAGGTCCGCGGCTCCCTCGCCGACTACGCCATGGCCGCCAAGGCCGTCGCCGCCGAACTCGACGTCGCTTTCATCGACCTCAACGCCCTGAGCAAACCCCTCTACGAGGCGCTCGGTGTCGAGGGCTCGGCGCAGGCCTTCGCCGCGCCCAACGGCAAGGTCGACAACACCCACCACAACAACTTCGGCAGCTACCAGCTCGCCAAGTGCGTCGTGCAGGCGATCCGGCAGCAGAAACTTGCCCTCGCCGCCCACTTGGTGGACGATTTCGCCGGCTTCGATCCCGCGCAGCCCGACAACCCGGCGACCTTCGCGGTGCCCGCCAGCGGCGCCTTCACGAACCAACGCCCGCTCGGCGACGAAGGCCGCTGAGACCGGACGGGCCATGGCCGCCGCGCGAATGCCCGACGGAGTCGGCCTTGCAACCACGGCAAGTCGTTGCCGGAGCTGCCACTTGAATCGGCGCCGACTGGGGCGCAGGCGCTGGAGCCAACAATCGGATTTGAACCGATGACCCACGCTTTACGAAAGCGTTGCTCTACCAGCTGAGCTATGTTGGCACGCGCGAGAAAGGCGGAAAAAAACCGCCGCCCTGCGAAGCGCAAGCTTCATTTTCCCGGAAGGCTCCGTGTAAGGTCCGCTTTCCCGTGCCGCCGCTCGCCACCGACCTCTTCGACTACGAACTGCCCGCCCACCTGATCGCGCAGGTGCCGGCCGCGCGGCGCGACGCCTCCCGGTTGCTCGTCGTCGACCGCGCGACGCGCACCCTCGCCCACCGCACCTTTGCCGACCTGCCGGCGTATTTGCGTTCCGGAGACATCTTGATCCGCAACAACGCCGCCGTCCTCCCCGCGCGGCTGCATGCGCTCCGCCCCACCGGCGGCCAGGTCGAGTGCTTCCTCCTGCGCCCCGCCGACGGCGAACAAACCTGGCGCTGCCTCGTCCGGCCCGGCCGCAAACTGGCCCCCGGCGCGACCTTTGCCTCCCCCGACGGCGCCTTCGTCGGCGAGGTTGTCGGCCGCGAACCCGACGGTTCCGCCGTGGTGCGGTTCACGACCCCGGGCGACGAGCCGATCGTCGCCGTGGCCAACCGCCTCGGCGACGTGCCCCTGCCGCCGTACATCGAGCGACCGCAGGCCGCCCGCGATCGTGCCGCCGACCTCGAGCGTTACCAGACGGTGTACGCCGACCGCGCGCGCCAAGTCGCCGTCGCCGCCCCCACCGCCGGGCTGCATTTCACGCCCGAATTGCTCGCGACGCTCGCGGCCGGCGGCATCCGCGCGGTCGACGTCACCCTGCACGTCGGCCTCGGCACCTTCCGGCCCATCGCCACGGACACGATCGAGGCGCACGCCATCCACCGCGAGCTCTACGAATTGCCCGCCGCGGCCCAGGCCGCGCTGTTCGCGCCCGGCGCCGGCCGGCGGATCGCCGTCGGCACGACCTCGGTGCGCACCGCGGAAGATTTTCTGGCGCGCCACCGCGACGCGTTGCCGGAGGGCCGGACCGCGTACGGCGAAGCGGACATCTACATCTACCCCCCGGCCCGTTTCCGCGGCGTGGACGCCCTCATCACGAACTTCCACCAACCGCGCTCGACCCTGCTCTGCCTGGTCGCGGCCTTCCTTGCGCCGGGCTCGGCCGACGGCATCGCCTGGCTCCGGGAGATCTACGCCGAGGCGATCGCCCGGGAGTATCGGTTTTTCAGTTACGGCGACGCGATGCTGATCCTGTGACGCGGACCTTTCCAATCCGCCTCCGCCGTGCACAGTGACGCCATGACGAGCGACGAACTCCGCAATCTGATCGAGGACGCCACCGCCGATTTTGCCCTGGGCGAAAACGACCCGGCCCTCGAAAAACTGGCCCGCGCGACGGCCGCCGCCCCGGATTCCTTCGAAGCCTGGCACGCGTTGGCGGAAGTGAATTTCTCCCTGCGCCGCCTCGATGCCGCCCTGGCGGCAGGCGAAAAGGCGCACGCCCTCCAGCCGGCCGATCTGTTCATCAACACCACCCTCTCCCGCATCTGGATGGAACGCGGCGACAAGGCGAAAGCCGAGCACTTCGGCGCCCAGGCCAAGATCCAGAGCTGGAAAGACCAGCTCAAGAACCCAGCCGCGGCCAAAGACGGATTCTGAAAGCCAGGCTTGGAGTTTGGATTTTGGAGTTGGCGCGGTGGCAGAGCGGAGCGCGCTTCCGTTGGCAACGGCGTTATTGCCGGCCGCGCTCTTCGCCCCCGTTGACAGCGTTTGCCGGCGCTCCGTAACGTTTTCGCCTTATGGAAGCCCCGGCCTACGTGTTGGAGTTTGAGAAGCCCCTGCGCGAACTCGGCAAACAGCTCGACGAGCTGCGCCAGCGCTCGATCGAGACCAGTGTGGATCTCGCATCGGAGATCCATGCCATCGAACTCAAGATCGAGGCCCTCCGCCGCGACATTTACTCCAACCTTTCCCCTTGGCGAAAGGTTCAGGTCGCCCGCCACCCGAAGCGGCCCTACGCCCTCGACTACGTGAAGCGCATCTGCACCGGCTTTCAGGAATTGCACGGCGACCGCCAATTCCGCGACGACCAGGCCCTGATCGGCGGCACCGCTTTTCTCGACGGCGAGGCCGTCATGATCGTCGCCCAGCAAAAGGGCCGCGATCCGAAGGAACGCATGATCCGCAATTTCGGCATGCCCCAGCCCGAAGGTTACCGGAAGGCCCTCCGGCTGATGAAAATGGCGGAGAAGTTCCGCCTGCCGGTGCTCACCTTCATCGACACGCCGGGCGCCTTTCCCGGTATCGAATCCGAAGCCCGCCACGTCTCCGAAGCCATCGCCGTCAACCTGCGCGAAATGGCCATGCTCCGCACCCCGTCGATCTCCATCGTCGTCGGCGAAGGCGGCTCCGGCGGCGCCCTCGGCATCGGCGTGACCGACCGCGTGCTCATCTTCGAAAACAGCTACTACTCCGTGATCTCGCCGGAAGGATGCGCCGCGATTCTTTGGAAGGACAGCGCCGCCGCCCCCAAGGCCGCGGAAGCGTTGAAACTGAGCGCCGATCACCTCGAACGCCTCGGCGTCGTCGACGAAATCATCCCCGAGCCCCTCGGCGGCGCGCACCACGACCCCGACCAGGCCGCCGGCGCCCTGAAGTACGCGTTGCAGAAACACCTCAACGACCTGCGCGCCCTCGACGTGCCCAAGCTCCTCGACACGCGCTACGAACGCTACCGCCACCTCGGCGTCTACGAAGAAGCGGGCACGGCGCGCAGCTGACGGCGCGCTGAGTTTGGAGTTCGGGGTTCGGAGTTTGGAGTTCCGGAAACCGATGGAAGCCACGTAGTCGACTCGCCCAACTCCGAACTCCAAACCCCAAACTCCGCACCGCGGCGCGGCCCCGCCGCGCCGCTACCCCATCTTCACCGTCAGCAATTCGATCTTCCGCGCATTCGCGCTCGAGGCCGCGATCTCGATCAGCGCTCCGGAAAGCCGCACGTCGCCCGTCGCCACTTCGCAGCGCCGCGGCATCCCGTCGAGAAACCGGTCCACGATCGGCCGCACTTCGCGCCCCAGCACGCTTTCGTAGGGGCCCGTCATCCCGACGTCGCACATGAACGCCGTGCCCTTCGGCAACACGGTCGCATCCGCCGTCGGCACATGCGTGTGCGTGCCGAGCACGGCCGTCACCCGGCCGTCGAGGTGCCAGCCCAACGCGATCTTCTCCGAGGTCGCCTCCGCGTGCACCTCGACGACGATCGCGTCCGCCTGCGAACGCAGCTGCTCGACCATGCGGTCGGCGGTGAGAAAGGGGCAGTCCGCCTTCACGTTGTTCATGAAGGTCCGGCCGAGCACGGTGAACACCGCCAGCCGGAAACCCCGCGCCTCGATGATCAGGTGATCCCAGCCGGGATTGGATTTCGGCAAATTGGCGGGACGGCACACCTTGTCGATTTGCGTGATCTCGTTTTCCCAACCGCGCTGGTCCCAGACGTGGTCGCCCAACGTGATCGCGTCGACCCCGCTTTCGAGAATGGATTTGGCGATCGACCCCGTGATGCCCGCGCCGGCGGCGGCGTTCTCGCCGTTCGCGATCACGAAATCCACCGCGTGCTCCGTCCGGATCCGCCGCAGGCGGTCCGCCACGATTTCCCGCCCGGGCCGGCCCACAATGTCGCCGATGAACAGCAGCTTCAGCATCCGGCGAAGCTGCCCCCGGCCGCCGCCGGCGCCAGCCGAATTTTCCGCCGCGCCCGCCGCCCCGCCGACGCGCGGAATCCACCTCTGACCCGGAACCGGGGCTTGCGTCGCGCCGACCGGACGGTTTCTCCTAGACGGCTTTTGCACGAAGCCATCGCCATGAAAAAAGACACCACCTCACCCGCCGCGTTTCCACAGGCCGAGATCGGCCGCGAAATGAAGGGCTCCGACTGCGTCGTCGAGTGCCTGATCCGCGAGGGTGTCGACGTCGTCTTCGCCTACCCCGGCGGCGCCTCGCAGGAACTCCACCAGTCCCTCGCCCGCACCGACAAGATCCGCGTGATTTTGCCGCGGCACGAGCAGGGCGGTTCGTTCGCCGCCGAAGGTTACGCCCGCGCCACCGGCAAGGTCGGCGTGTGCATGGCCACCTCCGGTCCCGGCGCCACCAATCTCGTTTCCGCGATCGCCGACGCGTTCATGGATTCCATCCCGATGGTCGCGATCACCGGCCAGGTGTTCTCGAAATACATCGGCAAGATGGCGTTTCAGGAAACGGATTTCTACGGCATGACGCTGCCGATCGTGAAGCACTCGTACCTCGTGCTCGATGCCGCCGATTTGCCCCGCGTCTTCAAGGAAGCCTTCCACCTCGCGCGCAGCGGCCGCCCCGGCCCCGTCGTGATCGATATCCCGAAGGACGTGCAGCAAAAGAAATTCACCCCGGTCTATCCGGCCACGGTCGAATTCCGCAGCCCCTACGCCACCGCCGTCTTCCACGCCGAGGACGACCAGCTCAAGCAATTGCTCGCCCTCATCGGCGAAGCCAAGCGCCCCGTCCTCTACGCCGGCGGCGGCATCATTTCCGCCGAAGCCCACGCCGAGCTGAAGGCCTTCGCCGAGAAGACCAACATTCCCGTCGCCACCACGCTCATGGGCGTCGGCGCCTTCCCGGAAACGCATCCGCTCTCGATGCAGTGGTTCGGCATGCACGGTTCGGCCTACGGCAACTGGGCCGTCGACCAGAGCGACCTCCTCATCGCCGTCGGCGCGCGCTTCGACGACCGCATCACCGGCGACACGAAACACTTCGCCGCCCAGTCCAAGATCGTCCACATCGACATCGACGCCTCCGAGCACAACAAAAACAAACGCGTCCTCCTGCCCATCGTGAGCGACGTGAAGTACGCGCTCACCCGTCTCAACGAACTCGCCAAGGCCGCGAAGTTCGCCGCCCCCGACACCGCCGCCTGGCACGCCCAGATCGCGAAGTGGAAGCAGGACCACCCCTTCGGTTTCGAGGAAAGCAAACACATCGTGCCGCAGGAAGCGGTGAAGGTCCTCTACGAACTCACCAAGGGCGAAGCCATCATCACCACCGGCGTCGGCCAGCACCAGATGTGGGCCGCGCAGTTCTACCGCTTCAACGAGCCGCGCCGCTACATCAGCTCCCTCGGCCTCGGCGCGATGGGCTTCGGCTACCCCGCCGCCATGGGCGCCAAGGTCGCCTGCCCGGACAAGCAAGTCATCGATATCGACGGCGACGGTTCCTTCGTGATGAACATCCAGGAGCTCGCCACCTGCAAAATCGAGAAGATCGCCGCGAAGGCCATGATCCTGAACAACCAGCACCTCGGCATGGTCGTGCAGTGGGAAGACCGCTTCTACGGCAGCGTCCGCGGCAACACCATCCTCGGCGACGAATCCAACGTCGGCAGCCCCGACAACCTCGCCGGCCTCTACCCGGACTTCGTCAAGATCGCCGAAGGCTTCGGCGTCAAAGGCCGCCGCGTCCACCTGAAGAGCGAGCTCCGCGCCGCCATCCAGGAGATGCTCGACCACGACGGCCCCTTCGTCCTCGACATCATCGTCCCCTACACCGAGCACGTGCTGCCGATGATCCCGGCCGGCAAGACGGTGAAGGACATGCTGCTCAAGTAACGCGTTCGCCCGCCGCGCGCGTTCGCCGGATTTGCCCGGCCGGTTTTCCGGCCGGGCTTTTTTGCGCCCGCCCCCCGCCGAGCGCGCGCTTGTGCGCCCCGCCGTTTTCCGCCACGCCCAACCCCATGGACGCCGTCACCGCCCCAGCCGCCCCGCCCGCGCCGCGGGCGCCTTGGTGGCCGTGGGTTGTGCTCGTGCTCGCCGGCGTCGCCGCCTACGCGAACTCGTTCCGCGTTCCCCTGCTCCTCGACGACGTCGCCTCCATCGCGGAAAACCCGTCCCTCCGCCGGCTCTGGCCGCTCTCCGAGGTGCTTTCCCCTCCCGCCAACGTCGGCCTCGGCGGCCGCCCGCTCGCCAACCTCGCCTTCGCCCTCAACTACGCCGCCGGCGGCACCACGGTCGCCGGCTACCACGCTGTCAATCTCGCCCTCCACCTCGCGGCCGGTTGCCTGCTCTTCGCGCTGCTCCGCCGCACGCTGCTCCTGCCGGCGCTCGCGCGCTTTTCGGCGCACGCCGCGGAAATCGCCGGCGCCGCCGCCCTGCTCTGGACCCTCCATCCGCTCCAGACCAACGCCGTCACCTACCTCTCCCAGCGCACCGAGGTCCTGATGGCGTTGCTGTATCTGGCCACCTT
>NEUS01000071.1 GCA_002288455.1 Opitutia bacterium Tous-C1TDCM | reverse complement strand
TGCGATCTGGAAGGGCCGCAAAAGCGCGTTCAGCGCGGTGGGGCGGCTGTCGCCGGACTTTATCGTGCAGGACGGCGTGGTCCCGCGGCGCCGGCTCGGCGAGGCGTTGCGCAAGATCGGCGCATGGTCGAAGGAGATGAACGTGCGGTGCGCGAACGTATTCCATGCCGGCGACGGCAATCTGCATCCACTTATCTTGTACGACGGACGCGAGGCCGGGGCGCTGGCGCGGGCGGAGGCGCTGGCCGGCCGGATTTTGCGCATGTGCGTGGAGATGGGCGGCTCGATTTCGGGCGAACACGGCGTGGGTCTGGAGAAACGGGATTACCTGCCGGACATGTTTTCGCCGGACGAAGTCGCCTGCCTCAAGCGGCTGCGCGCGGCCTTCGATCCTTTGGAAATCGCGAATCCCGGAAAAATGTTTCCCGGCCCCGGGGCCCCGGCGTTGACGCAGCACGGCCTGCATCCGCTGGAAAAAGCCGGCGTGATCGCGCGCGAATGAAATCTTTCCGCCGCCCGGCCTCTTTCCCTTCCGGCAATTTCCCCTGAACCGATGGTCGCTTTGGTACCCGCTCCGCTGACTCCGGCTACGCTCGACGAATTGGCCGCCGCCGTGCGCTCGGCGCCGCGCGTGATCGCGGTCGGTGCCGGCACGAAGCCGCGGCTGGCGGAGGTCGGCGCGGACGTCGTGCGCATCTCCACCGCGAACCTGAGCGGCATCGTCGACTACGAGCCGAGCGAATTCACGTTCACGGCATTGGCCGGCACGCCGTTGCGCGAGATTGTCGCGGCGCTCGGCGAGAAAGGGCAGTACCTGCCCTTCGATCCGCCGTTGGCGGAGGCCGGCGCGACGCTGGGCGGGACGGTGGCGGCGGGGCTGAGCGGGCCGGGGCGTTTCCGTTTCGGCGGGCTGCGCGATTTCATTTTGGGCGTGCGCTTTGCCGACGGCGAAGGCCGGCTGCTGCGGCTCGGCGGGCGCGTGGTGAAGAACGCCGCGGGCTTCGACGTACCGAAGTTTTTCGTCGGCAGCGCGGGCCGGTTCGGCGTGTTCGGCGAGTTGACCTTCAAGGTCTTTCCGCGGCCGCTCGGGCGGCGCACGTTGTGTCTGCCGGTGGTCGACACGGCGGCGATCGGGGCGATCTTTGCGGCGGCGGGGGCGGCGCGCTGGGAATTGGATGCGCTCGAGGCCGATCCGGCGGCGCCGGCAGTGTGGCTGCGGCTCGGCGGTGCGGAAGCGGCGCTCGAGGTTTTGGCCGCGGAGATTTTGGCGCGTTGGCCGGGGCGCACGGTGCCGGCGGCGGAAGCGGCGGCGCATTGGGCGGCGATTTCCGAATTCGGCTGGGCGCCGGCGGGCGGGACACTCGCGAAATTTGCGCTGACGCCGGGGCAGGTGCCGGCGTTTGCCGCCGCGCTCGCGGCCGTGCCGGGAGCGAAGGGCTGGATCGGGGCCGGCGGGAATGTCGGCTACGCGGCGGTGCCAAAGGGAACGGCGTTGCCGGCGTGGTCCGGCGCGGGTGTGACGTTGCGCGGGGCCGGGCCGCTGTGGCTCGGGGCGCAGCCGGCGTTCGCCGCGATGCGCGCGGTCAAGGCGGCGCTCGATCCGGCGAACCGTTTCCCCGGGCTCGACGAAACGGGGGCCTGAGCGGAGCTGTATTTCCATGCTGCATACGATCAAAACGAAGGACCACGGACCGCTGGGCGACCCGATGGCCGCGGCGGTGCAGACCTGCGTGCATTGCGGATTTTGCCTCGCGGCCTGCCCGACTTACCAGGAACTCGGCCAAGAGATGGATTCGCCGCGCGGGCGCATCGTGCTGATGAAGCAGGTGCTCGAAGGCACCTTGCCGGCGGCGGCGGCGCAGCCGCACATCGACCGTTGCCTCGGCTGTCTGGCGTGCGAGCCGGCGTGCCCGAGCGGTGTGCCGTACCGCGATCTGATCAGCCCGTACCGGGCGGCGGTGCAGCAAACCCAGCCGCGGACGTTTGCGGAAAAACTCCGGCGTTGGCTGGCGGCGCAGACGATTCCCTATCCGGGCCGCTTCCGGCTCGCGCTGGCGGGGGCGAAGCTCGGCCGGCTTTTCGGCGGGCTGGTGCCGTCGGCCCTGCGGCCGATGTTGGCGCTGGCGCCGAAGACCGTGCCGCCGGCGGCGAACTTGCCGGCGATCGCGCCGGCGCGGGGCGAACGGCGGGGGCGGGTGGCTTTGCTCGCGGGCTGCGCGCAGCAGGTGCTCGAGCCGGACATCAACGTCGCGACGATCGACGTGCTCACGCGCAACGGCGTCGAAGTCGTGATCCCTCCGGCGCAGGGTTGCTGCGGCGGCCTCGCCTGGCACACGGGCGATCTGGCGGCGGCGCAGGCGCAGGCGCGCCGGAATCTGGACGCGTTTCCCGCCGACGTGGACGCGATCCTCACGAATGCCGCGGGCTGCGGCTCGGCGATGCACGAGTATCATCTCATTCTCAAGGGCACGCCGGACGAGGCGCGGGCAGAGGCGTTCCGGCACCGGGTCGTCGACATCAGCGTTTACCTGGCGCGGCTGGGCTTGCGCGAGAAACCCGCCGGCTGGAAACAGCCGGTCGCGGTGGCGTACCACGATGCCTGCCACCTCTCGAATGCGCAGGGGGTGCGGGCGCAGCCGCGGGATTTGCTCCGCGGCATTCCCGGCGTCGAGGTGCGCGAAGTGGCGAACGGCCATCTCTGCTGCGGCAGCGCGGGTACGTACAATCTCGACCAGCCGGAAATCGCCGCCTCGCTCGGCCGGCAGAAGGCGGCGGCGGTGACGGCGACGCAGGCGACGGTGGTCGCCACGGGCAACATCGGTTGCCTGACGCAGCTGAAGACGCAGCTCGAGCAGAGCGGCTCGCCGGTGCGCGTCCGGCACACCTTGCAAGTCCTGCGCGACGCCTACGAATCCGAAGCTTCCTCCCGATGAAATTCCATCTCCGCTGTTTCCGTTCCCTGGTGCTGGGGTTGATGTGGCTGCTGCCGGCCGTCGGGGCCGGAGCCGAGCCGGCGGTGATCGCGGCGTTGAAGGCGGATCAGGCGCGGCTGGCGGCGATGGCGGCGGGCGACGGCGCGGCGCTGGGCAAACTGATGTCCGACCAATTGAACTTCGTGCATTCGGACGGCCGGGTGGAATCGAAGAAGGACTACGTGCAGAACGTGCTCGCCGGCGACGTCGCCTACGCGGATGTGAAAACGCTCGATGTCGAAACGACGCAGATCAGCGCGGATGTCGTGGTGGTTTTCGGCGTGCAGCAAATGCGCAAACGGCTCGGCACCGAGTGGTCGAATATCACGCTCCGCTACCTCGGCGTGTGGCGCAACGAAGCCGGCCATTGGCGGCTGGTGGCGTGGCAATCCGCGCGGCCCTCGGGCAACAGCGTGGTGCCGGGGAAAAAGTAGCGCCGGCTATTTCGCGCCTGGCCGGAGGCGGTCGCGTTCGCGGAGGGCCTCGGGGAAATCCGGGCGCAGGCGCAGGGCGGTTTCGAGCGCGGCGAGGGCGGCGGCCGGGTCGCCTTGCTGCATGAGGAACGCGGCGTAGGCGCGGTAGGCGGCGGCGTCGCCGCGGAGCCGGAGCGCGGTGTCGAAGGCGGGTTTGGCGCCGCGGAGATCGCCGGCTTTGGCGAGGGCGAGGCCGAGGTTGTAATGGGCGTCGTAGGACTCGGGCAGGAGCCGGGCGGCGGCGGCGTAGTCGGCCGCGGCCTCGGGGTAGCGCGCGAGCGCGAAACGGAGCCGGGCGCGATTCTGGAAGGCGGCGGCGTGGACCGGATCGGCCTGCAGCGCGGCGGCGTAGGCGGCGAGGGCGCCGGCGGCATCGCCTTTTTCCGCCCGGACCAAACCGAGGCCGTTGTGCGCGGGGGCGAAATGGGGCCGGGCGGCGAGGGCGCGCGCGTAGGCGGCGGCGGCTTCGTCCCATTGGCGCAGGCGGAAGTGCGCGTTGCCCAGATTCAATTCCGTATCCGGACTGCCGGGACGCAGGGCGAGGGCGCGTTGGAACGCGGGGATCGCCTCGGCGGGGCGGCCGCGTTCGTTCAGGGCGAGGCCGAGGCTGGCGTGGGCGCGGGGATTTTCCGGGCGTTGGGCGGCGGTGGCGGCCCAGACCGCGACTTCGTCCTGCAGCAGCCGGTTGCGCGCGATGGTCGCGACCGTGGCGGCGCCGGCGAGCACGGCGACGAGGGTGGCGCGCAGCCGGTTCGGCCAAGGCGCGAGCGGGAGCAGCGCCGCGAGCAGGACAAAGGCCAGCGGCAGGTGCATGCGGTGTTCCGCCATCGTCTGCGCGACCAAGGGCACGATGCTGGAACTCGGCGCGAGCCAGGCGAAGAAACCGAAACCGAGGAAACCGAGGGCCGGGCGGCGGACGAGGGCCCAGACCGTGGCGGCGACGAGCGCGACCAGCAGGAGGGCGCCGCCGAGGACGGAGCGGGGGTCGGTGACGACATCGGTGCCGTAGTCGAGGACGAGGGGATGCGGCCAGAAGACGAGCCGCAGGTAGGTCGGGATCGCCTCGCACTGTTTGAGGGCATACGCCCACCAGGGTACGCCGAGCCCGAAGCCAGCCGCGGCGCCGCGACTGCCGCCCATCTGGACCAGCAGCGCGAGGAGCACGAGCCACGTGGCCGCGAAGGCGAGGTGCAGTTGCCGGCGATCCTGCCAGGCGCCGGCGAAGGAGCCGGCGACGAAGGTGCGGTCGTAGAGCAACAGGAAGAGCGGGGCGGCGACCATCGTTTCCTTGCTGGCCATGCCGAGGGCGCAGGCGGACAGGGCCGCGATTTCCCAACGGCGCGGCTCGGTGGTCGTGACGCCGCGGACGAAGGCGTAGAGGGCCGCGAGGAGAAAGAAACTGCCGAGCAATTCGGTGCGTTGGATGACGCAGGTGACCGACTCGGTTTGCAGCGGATGGACGGTCCAGAGGAGCGCGGTGCCGAAGGCGAGGCCGGTGGCGGCCGGGCCGAAGCGGGGCCGGAGCGACGGCAACGCGAGCGTGCGGCGGACGAGGCCGAAGAGCAGGAGCGCGGCGGCGAGGTGGACGCCGAGATTGAAGGCGTGGTACCCGCGCGGATCGGTGCCGCCGAGGGCGTAGTTGAAAGCCAAGGACAGGTTGACGACGGGCCGGCCGGTCATGCCGCCGCCGTCGGCCGGCGGGAGCAGCACCGTGCCGAGGCGGGTCAGGTCGCGGATGCTCGCGTTGTGGGTGATGGCGGCGACGTCGTCGAAGTAGAACGGGACCGCGAAACTCGGCCGGTAGGCGACCCAGGCCGCGACGACGAGGACCGCGACCGCGAGCCAAGTCTCGCGGGTGCGCGGGGAGGCGGGGCCGAAACGGGCGGACATGGGGCCGGATTACACGGCCCGGCGCGGGGCGGGGAAATGCAATTCCGCCCGCGTCACTTCGCGCCGGGGACCATGCCGGGGAACCAGTAGGCCTGCGCCATCACCAAAAACCCGACGAGCACGGCGAGGGCGATGCTGTGCCAGAAGACGGCGCGCAAAATCGTGCCGGCGGAGGGGCTGTCCGGATGGCCGCCGGTGGCGACGCTGGCGACGACGATGCTTTGGGCGTCGATCATCTTGCCCATGACGCCGCCGGAGCTGTTCGCCGCACAGGTGAGGAGAGGCGAGAAGCCAAGTTGTTCGGCGGTCACTTTCTGGAGATTGCCGAAGAGGACGTTTGACGAAGTGTCGCTGCCGGTGAGGGCGACGCCGAGCCAGCCGATCAGCGGCGAGAAGAAGGGGAAGAGCCAGCCGGTGCCGGCCATGGCGAGGCCCATGGTTGTATCCGTGCCGCTGTAGCGCGTGGTGAAGCCGAGGGCCATCATCACGGAGATCGTGAGCAGCGAGATGCGCACGCGGAGCAACGTCTGGCCGTAGATTTTGAGGCTGCGGCGGACGCCGACGCCGAGGCAGGCGGCGGAGCCGATGCCGGCGAGCAGGAGGGCGGTGCCGGTGGCGGAGAGGGCGTTGACGGTGAAGAGGGCGTTTTCCTTTTCCGGGTGCGCCGCGACGGGCGGGACCTTGACGACGGCCTGATGGAGATAGGGCACGGGCACCTTGGGCGCGTACCAGGCGTTGAGCTGGTTCTTCACGAAGGGCAGGCCCCAGACGAAGACGAAGCCGGTGAGGAAAATCCACGGCAGCCAGGCCTTCCACGCGGCGCCCGCGGTGAGAGTGGCGGCGGACGGGGCGGGCGCGGCGGGATTGCGGGATTCCTCGGCGGGCTGCCAGAAGCGCATCAAGACGACGACGGCGGCCATGGCGACGGCGGCGCTGACGATGTCGACGAGCCAAGGTCCGTGGAAATTGGAAACGAGAAACTGCATTGTGCCGAAGGTGCCGCCGGCGACGAGGCAGGCGGGCCAGACCTGGATCATCCCGCGCCAGCCGGCTTGGGCGGCGACGAGCCAGAACGGGACGAGCAGCGAGAAGAACGGCAGTTGGCGTCCGACCATCGCGCTGAGGTCGAGCAGGTCGAGGCCGGTGAGCGGCGCCATGGTCGTCAGCGGGATGCCGAGGGAGCCGAAAGCGACGGGGGCGGTGTTGCCGATGAGGGCGAGTTTGGCGGCTTCGAGCGGTTTGAAGCCGAGGCCGATCATGAGGGCGCCGGAAATCGCGACGGGGGCGCCGAAGCCGGCGGCGCCCTCGATGAAGGCGCCGAAGCAGAACGCGAGCATCAGGGCTTGGATGCGGCGGTCGCCGGAAATGCCGGCGATCTGTTTCTGCAGGACGGCGAACTGACCCGTTTCCACCGAGAGTTGGTAGATAAAGATCGCGTTGAGGATCAGCCAGCCGATCGGCAACAAACCGAAGGCGGCGCCGTAGCCGGCGGCGGCGAAAGCCAGCGGGGCGGGCATGCCATAGACGGCGATGGCGATCAGCAGCGCGCTGCCGAGGGCGATGAGCGCGGCGAGATGCGCGCGCACGTGCCAGAACGCGAGCAGGCCGAGCAAGATGACGACGGGAATCGCGGCGATCAGCGCGGAGGTGCCGATGCCGCCGACAGGGGCGTAGGTTTGGGACCAGGTCATGGGGTGGGACCGCGCGGGGAAACGCGGGAGGGTAACTGAGCGCGAGCGAGCCACGCGGCCCGGGGCGAGGCGAGCGGATTCGCGGCGATGCCTGAGCCGTAGGCTCAGGCAGTTGAGAGCTGGGAGCTGGGAGTTGAGAGCTGAGGGTTGAGAGATCGAACCGCTGGAACCGGGAACGGAACCGAAATCCGCAACCTGAAGGTTTCCGAACGGTTCCGCTCTCAACTCTCAACCAAGATCTCTCAACTTCAGCTTCGTCTCAGAGGCCCTGCGTGTCGGTGAGCCAGATAAGGGCGGCGAGGGCGGCGGCGCCGAGGTGGAGTTCGCGCGGGTGAACTTTGTCGAAGCTGTCGGCCGTCGTGTGGTGGGTGTCGAAGTAGCGCGGCGAGTCCGGGGTGAGGCCGGCGACGGTGACGCCGAGGGGCAGGAGGTTGCCGACATCGGCGCCGCCGGTGCCCTTGCGGAAAGCGGCGATGCCGTAGGGCGCGAAGAGTTGCGACCACTTGGCGGCGGCGCGGGCGTGGGCGTCGCCCTGCGTGCTGCCGAGGTTGAAACCGGTGGGCTGGAAGCCGCCGTTGTCGGTTTCGACGGCGAGGAGGTGGCGTTGGCCGGAGCGTTTGACGGAGTCGATGTAGGCGGTGGAGCCGCGGAGGCCGTTTTCCTCGTTGGTGAAGAGTACGCAGCGCAAGGTGTGGCGCGGCTTGAGGCCGAGGGTGCGGAAAAGCCGGAGGACTTCGATCGATTGCACGACGCCGGCGCCATTGTCGTGGGCGCCGGGAGCGATGTCCCAGGAATCGAGATGACCTCCGACCAAAATCACGCGGTCGGGGAACTCGGTGCCTTTGATTTCGGCGATGACGTTGTGCGAAGGCGCGTCGGGGAGCACGCGGGCGTGGGAGATGACGGATACGCGCGCGGGCGGGCCGCCGGCGGTGGCCGCGGCGACGGCGGCGGTGAGGCGATCGGCGGCGAGGGTGGAAATGGCCAAGGCGGGAATCCGTTTCGCGTCGCCGGGGAACGACGTGTTGCCGGTGTGGGGCAGATCGTCGCGGGCTTGCGTCATCGAGCGGACGAGCACGGCGGCGGCGCCGAGGCGGGCGGCGAGGGCGGGGCCGCGGGAGCGTTGGTCGACCGCGGCGACGTAGGCGGTGCCGCCGTTGGCGATGCCGGGATCCATCGGGCGGTTGAAGAAAACAATTTTGCCGGCGAGCTGCGCGCCGCGGGCTTCGGCTTCGGCGAGGGATTTGACCTCGACGACGTCGGCTTCGAGGCCGCCGGCGGGCGTGGCGACGGAACCGCCGAGGGCGAGGGCGGGCAGGGCGACGCGTTGGCCGCCGGGACCGAGCAGGTGGACGCTCTCGGGGGCGCCGCGTTCCCAATGCGGCACCATGACATCCTGGCGGAAAACGCGATCCGGGCCGAGGCGGCGCAGGGCGGTTTCCGCCCAGGTGACGGCGCCGGCGAGGGCGGGCGAGCCGGAGAGCCGGCCCGGGAAACGGCCGACGAGGGCGCGGAGATTTTCGTAGGCTTCGCCGTGGGCGAGGGCTTCGGCGTAGATGCGCGCGACGGTGGCTTCGGGGGTCGGGGCGGAAGCGGCGGCGGGCTGGGCGGAGAGCGGGACCGCGAGGCAGAAACCGGTGCCGAGCGCGGCGAGCAGGAAGCGGAAGGACGGCATGGCGAGCGAAGATTCGCCGCTGCCGGCTCGACGCAAGCGAGGTTTGGACGCAAGGTCCGCGGCCTATGAATCACAGTCGCCTGATGCCCACGGGAGTCGCGGGAGCCGCGTCGCTGTTGCTCGCGAGCTACACCGTGTTCGCCGCCAAACCGGAAACGCGGGTGCGCGGGGAGATCCCGGCGCAGTACCGCTGGGACTTCACCGCCATCTATGCCGATTGGGCGGCGTGGGAAGCCGGCACGAAGGACATGGAGACGAAGATGGACGCGTTTGCCGCGCTCAAGGGCACGTTGGCGCAGGGACCGGCCGCGGTGCTGAAGGCCTACAAGGCGTACGACGAGATCGGCATGCTGCAGTACAAAGTTTACCGCTATCCGCAGCTGCAGCGCGACGTCGACACGCGCAACCAGGAGATCGCGGGCCGCTTCCAGCGCGTGGGCGCGATTTTCGCGAAGTTCGGCACGGCGACGGCGTGGTTCACGCCGGAGGTGCTGACGATCCCGCAGGCGACGATGGAAAAGTGGATCGCGGAGACGCCGGCGCTGGCGCCGTACAAGTTCGGCATTCTGGACAACTACCGGCAGCAGGAGCATGTGCTCGACGAGAAGGGCGAGCGCCTGCTCTCGTTTGCTTCGCGGTTCAACCAGACGCCGACGGCGACGTTCCAGGAACTGAGCACGTCCGACATCAAGTTCCCGAAGCTCACGCTGGGCGACGGCAAGGAGATCACGCTGACGCCGGGCACGTACCAGCACCTGCTGCAGACGAACTACAACCAGGCCGAGCGCGGCCAGGCGTTCGAGGCCTACCTCAAGACGTACGCGGCGACCGCCAACACGTACGCGGCGATCTACAACGGCGTGATGCAGCGCGGTTGGTTCACGGCGCAGGCCCGGAATTACAAGACGACGCTCGAGGCCGCGCTCGACGGGAACAATATCCCGCAGGCCGTGGTGACGAATCTGGTCGAGACCGTCCGCGGCGGCCCCGCGCCGCTCCAGCGCTACCTGCGCCTGCGCAAAAAGCTGCTCGGGCTGGAAACGTACCACCTCTACGACGGGTCGATCCCGATCTACAAAACGGACCGGACCTATCCGTACGATTCCTCGAAGGAAACGGTGCTGGCTTCGGTGGCGCCGCTCGGGGCGGACTACACGGCGCAGTACCGGCAGTTCATTTCGGGCGGCCGCATCGACGTGTACGAGAACGACGGCAAGCGCAGCGGCGCGTACTGCGCGGGCGTGTACGGCGTGGGACCGTATCTGTTGCTCAACTACAACGACACGATGGACGCGATGTACACCTTCGCGCACGAGGCGGGCCACGCGATGCACACGGTGCTGTCGTACGCGAACCAGCCCTTCGCGACGGCGGACTACACGATCTTCGTGGCCGAGGTGGCCTCGACGACCAACGAGCGTTTCCTCCTGAACAAGATGCTCGCGGAGTCGACGGACCCGAAGGAGCGCTTTCTGCTGCTGCAGCACGCGGTGGATTCGATCGTCGGCACGTTCTACACGCAGGTGCTGTTCGCGGATTTCGAATTGCAGGCGCACCGGCTCGTCGAGCAGGGCCAGCCGGTCACGGCGGAGGTGCTCAACGGCATCTACCTGAAGCTGCTGAAGGATTATTACGGCGACGCGGCGCAGATCAACGATCTGTACAAATACACGTGGACGCGCATCCCGCATTTCTACAATTCGCCGTACTACGTTTACCAGTACGCGACGTGCTTCGCGTCCTCGGCGAAGGTGTTCAAGGACATGACCGAGGGCGAACCCGCGGCGAAGGCGGCGGCGACGGCGCGCTACCTCGAGCTGCTGAAGAGCGGCGGCAACGACCACCCGATGAAGCAGCTGCAGAAGGCCGGCGTGGACCTGACGAAGCGGGAAACGGTGCAGGCCGTGGTGGACCAGATGAACGACCTCGTCTCGCGCATGGAAGCGGAGGCGGCGAAGATCAAGTGAGCGGGAGCGAGCAGCGGTCAGCTATCAGCTTTCGGCGGTAAGCGGTAAGCGGTAAGCGGTAAGCGGTAAGCGGTAAGCGGTAAGCGGCCGAAGGTGCGGCTAGCACGCGAGGTGCGAAAGACAAGGCGCTCGGGAGCTGGTCAGCTGATGGCTGACGGCTGACCGCTGATGGCTGACAACTCCCGCGCGTCCGCGCGGGCGGCTCAGAACCATTTCTTCTTTTTCAGGTACACGAACATCAGCGCGGTGGTGACGAGTGTGAGGCCGACGGCGAAGGGGTAGCCGCGGGCGAGTTCGGGCATTTTCTCGAAGTTCATGCCGTACCAGGTGCCGATGACCATCACGGGGATGGTGATGGCGGTGAGGGCGGTGAGGAACTTGATGCCCTCGTTGGCCTCGAAGGCGGCCTTGTTGAGGTAGATGTCGAAGGCCATCATCAGGCGTTCGTGGTAGCTGGCGGCGGTTTCCTCGAGGCGGGCGAGGTTGTCGCGGAGATCGCGGAAATAGGGCAGCAGTTTCGGGCGGATGAGTTTGCTGTCGCCGCGGGCGAGGCGGTCGATGACGTCGCGCTGCGGCCGGACGATGGTGCGCAGGCGGGTGAAATCGCCGCGGACGTGGAGCAGTTCGGCGACGAGTTTCTTCTGGGCGGAGTCCTTGGCGAGGACGCTCTCCTCGAGTTCCTCGAGCTCGGCGCGGAGTTCGTCGATGACGGGGGCGTAGTTGTCGACGAGCAGATCGATGAGCGTGTGCGCGATGCGGTCGGGGCCGCGCGGGCCGGCGACGGTGCTCTTGACGGTGCGCTCGATCAGCGTGCTGACGGAGCGGAGCGGCGCGGTGTGGAAGGTGACGACGTAGTCCTTGCCGAGGAAGAAATCGAGTTCGGTGGTGTTGAACTTTTCGGTGCGTTTGAAATCGACGGCGTGGGTGACGATGAAGAGGTAGTCCTCGTAATCCTCGACCTTGGGCAGGGAGTTGGGTTGGACGCAGTCCTCGATCGCGAGCGGGTGGAACTGGAAGACGCCCTCGAGGATGAGCTTGATTTCCTCGGGCGTGGGGTTGTCGAGATCGACCCAGAGGAGGAGACCTTTGTCGGCGCGCACGAGGCGGAGCGCCTCGACCTCGAGATCCTGGCCGACGAGTTTGCCGTCGCTGAAGATGAAGGAGCGGATCATCGGAATTGCGGAATGCGGAGTGCGGAGTGCGGAACGGCCGGCCGGGGGATGGGCGGAGATTCCGGTCGCAAGTCAGGCAGATGGCAAACTTGGAGAAGGCTTGCCGGTACCGATATCGGGCGGCGGGCGGGGCGGTGAAATCCGCCTTCCGCAATCCGCGATCCGCGATTCAAAGTCCCAGCTTCGCTTCCGCGGCGGCGATGGCGGCGATGAAGGCTTCCGGCGTTTCCGCTTTCAGGAAGGTTTCGCGGTCGGCGGGGTCCTTGAGAATTTTGCAGAGGGCGCTGACGACGGCGAGGTAGTCGCCGGGCTTGGTCTTGGGGGTGCCGAGGACGAAGAAGAGGCGGACGATCTCGCCGTTGGTGTCGAAGGCGATGCCGTTGTCGGCGCGGCCGACGGCCATGACGATTTTCTTCACGTGCTCGGTGCGCGCGTGGGGGAGGGCGACGGCGTTGCCGAGGCAGGTGGTGTCGAGGCGGTCGCGGGCGAGCAGTTCGTCGTAGAAGCCGGCGTAGTTGACGACGTCGGGATGGCTCTCGAGCTGGCGGGCGATCTCGTTGAGCGCCGCGGTGCGCTTGGTGCTTTGCACGCGCAGGTTGATGCGCGCGGGATCGAGGAGCGAGGTGATGCGGCCGGCCATGCGGAAGGACAGACAGAGAGCGAAGGGCCGCAAACGTTGGCAAGGGCGGAGTTGGCGCGCCGCGTGACATCGACGGGGCGGCGGCGGGAGGAAATGTTTTGCGCGGGTGCGGCGGGCGCGCGACAACGCGGCATGCAACGAATGCGCGCGTGGGGGCTGGCGGCGATGTTCACGGTGGGGACGCTCGGGGCGGCGGAGGAGCCGTTCACGCGGGCGCTGCCGCCGGGCGAGTTTGCGGCGGCGGGGCTGGAGAAATTGACGCCGGCGGAACGCGCGCGGCTCGATGCGCTGGTGCGCGATTTCAAGAGCGGCGCGCTGGAGAAAGCGAAACGCGAGGCGGCGGCGGCGGAGGTGCGCGCGGCGCAGGCCGAAGCCAAGGCGGCGGCGGCGGCGGCGCTGGCCCAGGCGCAGGCCAAGACGCAGGCGGAGAAGGTGAAACCGGCGGAAGGCGAAGGGGACAAGAGCCTGTTGGCGCGGGCGAAGGTGCTGCTCACGCCGGGGACGAAGATCGAGTACACGACGGTCGAGGGCCGGATCGCGGGGGATTTCCGCGGGTGGGACGGCCGGACGATTTTCACCCTGGAGAGCGGGCAGCGCTGGCAGGTTTCGGGGACGGACGCGTATTCGACGCCGCCGGTGAAATCGCCGGCGGTGAAGATCGTGCCGGGGATGATGGGCTCGTTCTTCATGACGATCGAGGGCGTGCGGCCGCGCGTGCGCGTGCTGCCTTTGAATACGGGAAATTGAAGATACGGGATTGGCGGTCGCGGGAAAGGGAGGACAGGAAGGACAGGACGGGGAGGAGCGAAGGAACAGGAGGACGGCGGTGCGGGCGAGGACGCCGGCCGTGTGCGCGGCAGGAGCGGAGGCCCGATGCGGCAAAGTAACCCAATAGGTTACTTTGCGGCGGCGTGGGGGCGGGGCGCCGCGGGGGCGCAAAAAAAAGGCGGGCCCTGAATGGGCCCGCCTACGTTGATCCGCGGCGGCGACGCCGGCCGCGGATCGGTCTCTCAACTCTCAGCTTTCAACTCTCAACTGCGCAGCCGCGCCCGCGCTCAGGTGGCGGCGGGGGTGTCGGTCGCGGGTTCGGCGTTGGCGGCCTGCTCTTCGTCGGTCTCGATGATGCGGGCGACGCTCATCAGTTTGTCGCCGGGGGCGAGGGTGAGGAGTTTGACGCCCTTGCCGCCGCGGTTGACCTCGCGGATCTCGGCGACGCGGGTGCGCACGCTCTGGCCCTTGGCGGTGAGGAGCATGATCTCGTCGGTGTCCTTCACGCTCAGGGCGCCGGCGAGGTTGATGGATCCGTCTTCGGGCAAAGTGATCGCCCAGACGCCGGAGCCGCCGCGGTTGATGAGGCGGTAATCCTCGAAACGCGTGCGGACGCCGAGGCCGGCTTCGCTGGCGACGAGGAACTTGGCCTGGTGGTCGACGACTTCGATGACTTCGAGGTAGTCGCTCTCGAGCTTGAAGCGCATGCCGGTGACGCCGCCGGTGGCGCGGCCGGTGGGGCGGAAGTTGTCTTCGCCGGATTCCGGATCGCGTTCGCGGAAGCGGACGGCGAGGCCCTGGTGGGAGACGAGAATGATCTCGTCGTTGCCGGTGGTCAGGACGGTGCCGATGACGGAATCGCCCTCGGCGAGGTTGATGCCGATGAGGCCGCCGTCGCGGGTGCAGTTGGCGTAGTCGGCGAGGGAGCTCTTCTTGATGACGCCGCGCTGGGTGGCCATGACGAGGTAGCGGTCCTCGACGAAGTCCTTCACGCAGATCATGGCGGCGATCTTCTCGCCGTCGGCGAGGCGGAGGAAGGAGGAGACGGATTTGCCCTTGGCGGTGCGGGTGCCCTCGGGGATGTCGTAGACCTTCTTCGCATGGCATTGGCCGATGCTGGTGAGGAAGAGGATGTAGTCGTGGGTCGAGGCGGTGAAGAGGTTCGCGACGAAATCCTCCTCGTAGGTCTCGGCGCCGATGACGCCCTTGCCGCCGCGTTTCTGCGAGCGGTAGTCGGCGACGGGCGTGCGTTTGATGAAGCCGAGGTGGGAGACGGTGATGACGCAGCCTTCGTTGGGGATGACGTCCTCCATGCGGAATTCGCCGGCGGCGCCGAGAATCTCGGTGCGGCGGGGCGAGGTGTACTTCGCCTTCATTTCGGCGAGTTCCTTTTTGATCAGCGCCATGAGCACAGCCTCGGATTCGAGGATGGCGCGGAGCTCGGCGATGAGCTTCATGAGCTCGAGGTATTCGGCTTCGATCTTGCCGCGCTCGAGGCCGGTGAGCTGGTAGAGGCGGAGTTCGAGGATGGCGTCGGTCTGGCGCTCGGAGAGCGGGTACTTGGCCATCAACTTCACCTTGGCTTCCTCGCGGTTGGCGGAGGCGCGGATGATTTTGACGAAGTCGTCGAGGTTATCGAGGGCGATGATGTAGCCCTCGAGGATGTGGGCGCGGTCCTCGGCTTCCTTCAGGCGGAACTTGGTGCGGCGGGTGACGACATCGCGGCGGTGCTCGATGTAGCACTCGATGAGTTCCTTGATGTTCATCTGCTTCGGCCGCTTCTTGTCGAGGGCGAGCAGGGTGACGCCGAAGGAGGATTCGAGGGCGGTCTTCTGGAAGAGCTGGTTGATGACGACCTTGGCCTGTTCGCCGCGTTTCAGCTCGATGACGATGCGGGTGTTTTCGTCGGATTCGTCGCGGAGGTCGCGGATGCCGTCGATTTCCTTTTCGCCGACGAGTTCGGCGATGCGGAGGACGAGGGTGTTGCGGTTAACGTTGTACGGGATCTCGGTGATGACGATCTGCTCCATTCCGCCCTTGAGTTCCTCGGTGTGGGCTTTGCCGCGGGTGCGGACGATGCCCTTGCCGGTCTTGAGGTAGCTCAAGATGCCGTCGCGGCCGGAGATGATGCCGCCGGTGGGATAATCGGGCCCGCGGACGATGTCGCAGATCGCGTCCACGGAGATGCGCGGGTCGTCGATGATGGCGACGGTGGCGTCGATGATTTCGTCGAGGTTGTGCGGCGGGATGTTGGTCGTCATGCCGACGGCGATGCCGGTGGAACCGTTCATCAGCAGGTTCGGCAGGGCGGACGGAAGGACAGTCGGCTCGGTGGTCGACTCCTTGTAGTTGGGGGCGAAGTCGACGGTGTCTTCCTCGATGTCCCGGAGGAGGTCCTCGGCGATGTCCTTGAGGCGCGCCTCGGTGTAACGGTAGGCCGCGGGCGGATCGCCGTCGACGGAGCCGAAATTGCCCTGCGGGTCGATGAGCGGGTAGCGCATGACCCAGGGCTGGGCCATGCGGACGAGGGTGTCGTAGACGGAGGAGTCGCCGTGGGGGTGGTAGTTCTTGAGGACTTCGCCGACGACGCCGGCGCACTTGTCGAAGGGCCGGTTGTGCAGGAGGCCTTCGCGCAGCATGGCGTAGAGCACGCGGCGCTGGACGGGCTTGAGGCCGTCGCGGGCGTCGGGCAGCGCGCGCGAGATGATGACGGACATCGAATATTCGATGTAGGCCGTCTGCATGATGTCCGTGATGTTGGCGGAGGAGAGTTTTTCGTTGGCGGTGTACACGGGCGGAAAGAGTAGCGGGTAGTGGGTAGCGAGTAGCGGGTAGCGCGGGGCGACGAGTTACGTGCCGCGGCGTTCAAGGCCGTTGATGTAGCCTTGGAGGAGGCGGGAAATTCGTTCGAGGTCGGCCTGAAGCTCGGCGGTGTCGGCGTACCGCAGATCGTGGGCGAGGATAAGTTGGTAGAGACATTCGTCGGCCGAGCCTTGGGCGATGTTGTAGAAGCGGAGTTTGTCCGGTTTCGTCCGCTTGCGGAATCCTTCGACAAAATTCGACGGGATGCTGGCCGCGGATCGGCGGAGCTGGGAAGTCAGGGCAAAGAGCTCGTGCTTGGGAAAGGCCTCCGTGCAGCGATAGACCGCGAGGGTGAACGCGTGGGCGTTCCGCCACACGAGGACATCGCGGAAGGATTGGGATTTCTCGGCCATGCTCGCTACTCGCTACCCGCTGCTCGCTACAGCAACGCCTCAGACATCCAGGAATTGGACGTTGAGGGCGTTGTCCTCGATGAATTGGCGGCGGGGCGGGACTTCGTCGCCCATGAGGAGGGTGAACAACGCGTCGGCTTTCGCGGCGTCCTCGATCGAGACTTTGAGGAGGCGGCGTTTGTCCGGATCCATCGTGGTTTCGAAGAGCTGCTTCGGGTTCATTTCGCCGAGACCCTTGTAGCGCTGGATGCTGAGGCCCTTGCGGCCGTTGACGCGGATCTGGGCGACGATGTCGAGGGGGCCGGCGAGCTCGGTTTTGTTTTCCGATTTTTGGCCGGCGTTTTCGACGACGGTGTAGCGGGGCTGTTCCGTCGGCGTGAAGCGCGCGCTGTCGAGGCCGATCTTGGCGAGGGCGAGGAGGAGCTTCGTCATCTCCGTGCTCTCGTAGATTTCGTGGATCGTGACGCGCTTCTGGAGGTTGGCGGCCTTGCGTTCCGCGGGCGTGGCGGCGGGGACGGCGGGATCGGCGGGCTCGATCTGCTCGGTGAGATCGGCGTTGAGCTTGTGGGCGGAGAGGAAGGCGGCGCGGGCGTGCTCGTCGCGGAGGAATTCGTGGCTCTCCTTGTTGCCTTCGCGGATGCGGGCGACGTAGCGCGGCAGGGCGTGGGTGGCGGGGTCCTGCTGGTCGAGGTATTCGGCGAGGCCGGCGCCGTAGCGGGTGACGCCGCCGCCGAGTTTGTCGAGGACGGCGAGGTTTTCGACGAGTTGCTCGATCTGGGCGGCGGCGAAGGTGTGGCCGTCGCTGAGGCGGGTGAGGACGATGTCCTCGGAGCCGAGCTCGAGGAGGATGCGGTTCAGCTGGTCGTCGTTGTCGACGTACTGTTCCCGTTTCTTGCGCTTGATCTTATAGAGGGGCGGCTGGGCGATGTAGACATAGCCGCGCTCGATCAGGCCCTTCATCTGGCGGTAGAGAAACGTGAGCAGCAGGGTGCGGATGTGGGAGCCGTCGACGTCGGCATCCGTCATGATGATGATCTTGTGGTAACGGGCCTTGGCGGCGTTGAAGCCGCCGACGGATTCGTCGCCTTCGCCGATGCCGGTGCCGCAGGCGGTGATGAGGGTGCGGATTTCCTCGTTGGCGAGGACCTTGTCGAGGCGGGCTTTCTCCGTGTTGATGAGTTTGCCGCGGAGGGGGAGGATGGCCTGGAAACGGCGGTCGCGGCCCTGTTTGGCGGAGCCGCCGGCGGAGTCGCCCTCGACGATGTAGAGTTCGGTGAGCGCGGGATCGCGTTCGGAGCAGTCGGCGAGTTTGCCGGGGAGGCCGCCGCCGGAGAGGGCGCCCTTGCGGACGGTCTCGCGGGCCTTGCGGGCGGCCTCGCGGGCGCGGGCGGCGTTGAGGGCTTTGTCGACGATGCGTTTGCCGACGGGCGGATTGGTTTCGAAGTACATCATCAGGCCCTCATAGCTGACGGAGCCGACGATGCTTTCCACTTCGGGGGAGAGGAGTTTGACCTTGGTCTGGGACTCGAACTTCGGGTCGCTGTGTTTGATCGAGATGACGGCGGCGAGACCTTCGCGGACGTCGTCGCCGGTGATCTGCGGATCCTTTTCCTTGAGGAGATTATTGGCCTTGGAGAACTGGTTGATCGCGCGGGTGAGGGCGGAGCGGAAGCCGGAGAGATGGGTGCCGCCGTCGGGGTTGTGGATCGTGTTGGTGTAGCAGAGGACCTGGTCGTTGTAGGAGTCGTTGTACTGGAGGACGACCTCGACGTGGACCTCGGCGTCTTTGTCGTCGGTCTTGATCTTCGTCTCCTTGGTGAAGCGGATGGGCTTCGGGTGCAGGGCGGTCTTGCCCTGGTTGAGCTGCTTCACGAATTCCTCGGCGCCGTCTTTATAGAAGTAGCGCTCGGGCTTGGGTTCGGCGGGGCGTTCGTCGGTGAAGATGATTTCGAGACCGGAGTTGAGGAAGGCGAGTTCGCGGAGGCGCTGGGCGATGCGGGCGCTCTGGAAAACGGTGGTCTCGCGGAAGATCTCGGCGTCGGGCTTGAAGGTGATGAGCGTGCCGGTGCCGCGGGCTTTGCCGATGATCTCGAGTTTCTTCATCGTCTTGCCGCGCTCGAACTTCATGTGGTGCACGGAGCCGTTGCGGGAGACCTCGACCTCGAACCATTCGGAAACGGCGTTGACGCACTTGGCGCCGACGCCGTGGGTGCCGCCGGAGAACTTGTAGCCGCCCTGGCCGTATTTGCCGCCGGAGTGGAGGGTGGTGAGGACCATCTCGACGCCGGGGATACCGTACTGCGGGTGGATATCGACGGGGATGCCGCGGCCGTCGTCGCGGATGGAGATGGAGCCGTCGACGTGGATGGAGACGTCGATGCGTTTGCAGTGGCCGGCGAGATGTTCGTCGACGGAGTTGTCGAGCACTTCGGAAACGCAGTGGTGGAGCGCGCGTTCGTCGGTGCCGCCGATGTACATGCCGGGCTTTTTGCGCACGGCTTCGAGGCCTTCGAGTTTGCCGAGTTTGGAGGCGTCGTAGGACTCGGTGAGGGGCGGGTTGATCGGGGCGGAGGCGGACTCGGGAGCGTCGGACATGAAGGTGTTTTGGGCGGGAAGGTGAGGCCGA
Organism: Opitutia bacterium Tous-C1TDCM; assembly: GCA_002288455.1. GTDB lineage: Bacteria > Verrucomicrobiota > Verrucomicrobiia > Opitutales > Opitutaceae > ER46. The sequence goes on along the minus strand of NEUS01000071.1, from coordinate 4,046 downwards.
AAATGAAAGGAAAAGCCTCCGGGGAAACGCGCGGAGTGGCGAGGGTTTTTTTGGGAAAAAACGCAGGGAAAACGCCCGTTCTTTTGCGTTTTAAGCCGGCCGGCCGGCGGGGACGGGTGGGGACCGCGGGTTGAGGCGGGTGGAAAGGGTGAAAAGGCGGGAGCGGGGGTGGGGAAAATGGGAATTCGGCGGGGCCGGAACGAGGAGAGGACGGGCCGGAATGCGGCGGGAGAACGGCCGGAGGGGTGGCGGAAACGCCGGCGGACCGAGCTTTCCGTTGACCGCGGCGCGGCGGAGGCGGCAAAGTCCGCGGCCATGGTCACCCCCCTGATTCAGTCCCTCCTCATCCTGCAAGATCGCGATCTGAAGCGGCTGGGATTGGAGGCGCAGCTGAAGCAGGTTCCCCTCGAGGTGGCGAAGGTGGAGCAGAAGATCGCGGCGGAGAAGGCGGCGATCGAGACGGCGCGCACGGAACTGCGCGAGCTCGAGGTGAAGAAGAAGGCTTTGGAAACGGAGATCGGTTCCGCGGAGGCGCAGTTGGCCAAGTACAAGACGCAGCAGTCGCTGGTGAAGAAGAACGACGAGTATCAGGCGCTCGGGCACGAAATCGAAACGACGCAGACCAAGATCGGCGAGTTCGAGGGCCAGGAACTCGAGGTGATGTATGCGATCGACGAGGCGAAGAAGAAATTTGCCGCGGCGGAGGCGGAATTGAAGGCGAACATTTCCGGGCACGAGGCGAGGATCAAGGTCCTGCGCGAACGCGAAGCCAGCGTGACGGCGGAGCTCGGCGGGGCCCGCGGGCAAGTCGCGGATGCGCGCAACCTGATCGACGGCATCCGCGTGCGGATCTACGACCGGATCGCGGCGCGCAGCATGCCGGCCGTCGTGGCGATCCACGGCAACACCTGCGGCGGGTGCCATCTCAAGGTTTCGAGCGAAGTGGAGTCGGCCGTGCGCGGCAAAGGCATCGACCCCAATGCCCAGGTGCCGACCTGCGACCAGTGCGGGCGGATTGTGTACTGGGAAGCGTGAGGCGCGGAGCGCCTCACGGGTTTGGAGTTTGGAGTTCGGGGTGCGGAGTTTCGGAATTGGCGTTGGAGTTGGAGGTGGAGGGTGAGGTTTTGGGTTTTGAGTGGGATGGCTGAGGTTCGGAGTTCGGGGTTTGGAGTTCGGAGTGGGGAATCTTGGTTCCGTGGGATTGATGAAACGGGAATTCCCTCGATTTGGAGGCGGGCGGGGCTTGGGGTGGGGTGTGGCGCGTGTACCCATTTCCTCCAACGGCAAGGTCGGACCGGTGACCGAAGTGAAGCCGGGGTTGCATCCGCGGAACCGGCATGCGGCGGGTTACGATTTTCCGGCGCTGGTCGCGGCAAGTCCGGAATTGGCACGGTTTGTCCGGCCTTCGCCGGCGGGTCGGCCGACGGTGGACTTTGCGGATCCGGCGGCGGTGCTGGCGCTGAACCGCGCGTTGTTGCGTTGTTACCATGGCATCCGGGAATGGGAATTGCCGCCGGGGAGCCTGTGTCCGCCGATCCCGGGGCGCCTCGATTACCTGCATCATTTGGCGGATTTGCTCGCGGGGAAAAACGGTGTGCCGCCGCGCGGGCCGGAGATCGCGATTCTGGATCTCGGGACCGGCGCCAATGTGGTGTATCCGATACTTGGAGTCAGCGAGTACGGCTGGCGTTTCGTCGGCACGGAGGTGGCGGCGGAGTCGGCGGCTTGGGCCGAGCGCATGGTGGCGGCGAATCCGGCGTTGGCCGCGGCGGTCGAGGTCCGGCGCGTGGCGCGGCCGGAGCTGATTCTGCGCGGCGTGGCGAAACCCGGGGAAACGTTTGCGGCGGCGATGTGCAATCCGCCGTTCCACGCCTCGCCGGCCGAGGCGGCAGCGGGCACGGCGCGGAAAGTGCGGAATCTCAACGGCGGGAAAACGCCGGCGGCGGCGCCGGTGCTCAACTTCGGCGGCCGCGGGCACGAGCTTTGGTGTCCGGGCGGCGAGGTCGCCTTCGTGCGGCGCATGGTCGCGCAGAGCGCGGAGCAACCGGAGCTGTGCCGGTGGTTCACGACGCTGGTGTCGAGCCGCGAGAGCCTGCCGGCGATCGAGCAGGCGTTGCGGGACGTGCGCGCGGCGGAAGTCCGGATCATTCCGGTGGCGCAGGGGCAGAAAAAGACGCGGATCATGGCGTGGCGGTTCGGGGCGGGGCGGTGAGATTGAAATAGGGGCAGGTCACAGAGGACACGGAGGCGGGAGGAGGAGGACACGGAGGGAGAAACCGGATGTTGTCGGTGCAGAGGTACGATTGACGGGATTGGGATGGCGTCGGCGCGGGGGGCTTTGGCAGGGTGGCGGCATGGTTTTCCGCGATGCCTTGGCGCCGGTCCCGGAGTCCCGCCGCCGGTTTCTCGAGCAGATGCTGCAGGCGGGGGCGGCGACGGCGCTGGCCCCGGCCTTGGGCCGTGCGGCGGCGGCGGAGTCGGCCGGCGACCTGCACCTGGCGACCTTCCGCTGCGATGTGACGCCCCCGGCGGGGCACTCGCTCTGCGGCGGCTGGATCAAGCCGGCGGCGGAGGTCGAGGATCCGCTGGAGGCGATCGGCCTCGTGCTCTTGGGGGCGGGGGCGCCGATCGTGATTTGCGCGGTGGACTGGACTGCCTGCTGAACGAAGCGCACCTCGAGTGGCGCAGCGCGTTGGCGGCGGCGGCGGGCACGGTGCCGGACCGCGTGGCGGTGCAGTGCGTGCACCAGCACAACGCGCCGCTCGTGTGTCCGGAGGCGGCGCGGTTGGTCGCGGAGCAGCCGGATCTGCCGGCGGTGTACGACCGGGAGTTTCACCGGCGTTGCCTCGCGGCCGTGCAGGCGGCGGTGCGGGCGGCCTTGCCGCGGGCGCGGCCGGTGACGGCGGTGGCGCAGGGCAAGGCGCGGATCGAGGGCGTGGCGTCGAACCGGCGCGTGGCGCGCGATGCCGCGGGGCGGATCGCGGTGATGCGCGGCAGCTCGTGCAAGGATCCCGCGCTGGCGGCGTTGCCCGAGGGCCTGGTCGATCCGTGGCTGCGGACGGTGGCCTTTTATTCCGGCGCGGAAAAGATCGCCGCCTGCCACTACTACGCGACGCACCCGATGAGCTACTACGGCGACGGGCGCGTGAGCAGCGACTTCTGCGGCCTGGCGCGCAAGCGGCGGCAGGCGGAGGAGCCGGGCTGCACACAGCTCTATTTCACCGGCTGCGCGGGCAACATCGCGGCGGGCAAGTACAACGACGGCACGCCGGCGGCGCGCGTGCGGCTGACGGAACGCATTTACGGCGGCATGGCGGCGGCGGCGGCGACGCTGCGGCCCGAGCCGCTGCGGAAAGTCGAGTGGCGGACGGCGGCGCTGGAGCTGCCGCCGAATCCGGCGCTCGGGCCGGGGGCGCTGCGGGAGCTGATGGACCTGCGGCGGACGCCGGCGCCGGCGCTGCGCATGCGGCCGGCGTTCAAGCTGGCGCTGCTCGACCGCTGCGCGCGGCGGGTGCCGTTTGCGCTGAGCGCGCTGCACCTCGACGACATCGCGCTGCTGCACCTGCCGGCGGAGCCGTTCGTGGAGTACCAGTGGTTCGCGCACGGCGTGCGGCCGGGCCGCGACGTGGCGGTCGCGGCCTACGGGGACGGCGGGCCCTGGTACCTGCCGACGCGCGCGGAGTATCCGGCCGGCGGTTACGAAGTGGACTTCGCGTTCTGCGCGCCGGAGGCGGAGGAACTGCTCAAGCGCACGATCGCGGCGCTGGTGGGCTGAGGCGGTTGTATGGGGTTGAAAGTTGAAAGGTGAAAGTTGAAGGACGGAACCGCACGGTAGGCGGGCCTCCGCCCGGATCCCGGGGAGCCGGTTCCTTTTGCCGGCCCGATCCCGGCCCGGCGCTTTTGTGTCGCCGCCGCTTGCGGTCGAAACGCAACGTGGGATCGTCCCGCCCGGTCCCGGTCGGGACAACTCCACGATGAAAACTATTCTGTGCGCTCTGATCTTGCTCGGCGGCGGCGCGGCTTTGTTGCCGGCGTCCGAGACGCTG
>NEUS01000070.1 GCA_002288455.1 Opitutia bacterium Tous-C1TDCM | reverse complement strand
GGCGGGGCCGGCGGCCGGGGCGGCGAGATGGGGAACGACTTCGGTTTTCCAGGCGGCGAGGGCGGCGCCGAGACGGCGGGCGGTGTCGGCTTGGTCGGCGGCGACGTTGCGCAATTGGCCGGGATCGGTGCGCAGATCGAAAAGTTCGCCGGCGGGGTCGAGGCGGTGCGTGGGGCTGCGGACGCTGAGGCGGCCGTTCTGGTGGGCGAAGAGCAGGCGCTCCGGGGCGACGGTGGTGCGGCCGAGGAGGAGCGGCGAGAGATCGGTGCCGTCGAGGGGCTTGGCCGTCGGGAGCGGGACGCCGGCGAGGGCGGCGAGGGTGGGGAGCAGGTCGATGGCGCCGGCGATGGGCGCGACGACGGTACCGGGAGCGATTTTGCCGGGCCAACGGACGAGGAGCGGGGCGCGGAGGCCGCCTTCGTCGACGGTGCCTTTGCGGCCTTTCAGGCCGCCGTTCCAACGCGCGGTGTTGGGGCCGTTGTCGGAGAAATAGACGACGACGGTGTTCTCGCGGAGGCCGAGTTCGTCGAGGCGGGCGAGCACGCGGCCGACGTTGCGGTCGAGGTTTTCGTTCATCGCATGGACGATGCGCGTGGTGGCGAGGTCCTCCTTGGCGCCGAGGGAGCCGCGCAGGGCGATCGGGCGGTCGCGCCATTTTTCCCAGTCGGCGGCGGGCACGGCCCAGGGGGAATGCGGGGTGTTGTAGGGGATGTAGCAGAAAAACGGAGACGTGCGGTGGCGGCCGATGAAATCGAGGGCGCGGTCGGTGAGGTGGTCGGCGATGTAGCCGCGGCCGCGGACGGGTTGGCCGTTGCGCTCGAGGGCGGGGTCGAAGTACTCGGCCCAGTGGCCGGAGGTGAAACCTTCGTATTCGGCGAAGCCGCGGGCGTTGGGATGGTAGGGCCACTGGCTGCCGTTGTGCCATTTGCCGAAGGCGCCGGTGGCGTAGCCGGCGGCTTTGAAGACATCGGCGACGGTGCGTTCGTCGAGGTCGAGACGTTCCTGGCCGGTGGAGACGCCGCGGACGCCGGTGCGCGGGTGGTAGCGGCCGGTTAGGAATTCGGCGCGGGTGGGGGCGCAGACGGAGGAAACGTAGAAGTGCGCGAAGCGCGCGCCGCTGCGGCCGAGGGCGTCGAGGTGCGGCGTGACGGCGTCGGTGTTGCCGTGAAGGCCGAGGTCGCCCCAGCCCTGGTCGTCGGCGAGCATGACTACGACATTGGGCCGGGAGGCGGGGGCGGCGAAGGCGGCGGTCAGGGCGCAGCAGCAGCTGAGGAAAACGGCAAGGAGACGCATGGAAGGGGGGGTGAAGCGGAACGGGACGGACCGGACGGGAGGAGACGAGGCGCGGCGGGCGACGGTGTCGACGCTGTTTCCCGGCGGCGGCGGATTTCCGGCGTGCACCGGGCGGGGCCGCTCCGCAGGCTGCGGCGTTCCCCGTTTTTCCCCATGAAATTGTCCCCGCTGTTTTTTGTTTTGGCCCTGCTGGCTGTCCCGGTGGGCGCGGCCGACGGTCCGGCGCGTCCCAACGTCCTCTTCATCGCGATCGACGACCAGAACGACTGGGTCGGCGTGCTCGGCGGACATCCGCAGGTGAAGACGCCGCACCTCGACGCGCTGGCGGCGCGGGGCACGCTCTTCACGAATGCGCATTGCCAGGCGCCGCTCTGCAATCCCTCGCGGACGAGCCTGCTGACGGGGCTGCGGCCGACGACGACGGGGATCTACGGCTTGCAGCCGGGGTTGCGCGACGTGGAGCGGACGAAGACGGCGGTGACGTTGCCGCAGACCTTCACGCAGGCCGGATATTTCACGGCGACGAGCGGCAAGATCTACCATGACGGCTCGGTCAAGCCGGCCGAGCAGGCGGCGGAATTCAATCTTTGGGGGGCGCGGGGGCCGGCGACGCGGCCGGCGGCGCGGATTTCGAAATTGCCGGGGAAACAGCATCCGTTGATGGACTGGGGTCCGTTTCCGGCGAAGGACGAGGAAGCGCCGGACTACCTGATCGCGAGCGCGGCGATCGACGCGTTGAAGAAGGCGCCGGCGGATAAGCCGTTCTTTGTGGCGACGGGATTCCGGCTGCCGCACGTGCCGTGTTTTGCGCCGCAGAAATGGTTCGAGCTTTATCCGGACGCGACCCTGCGGATGCCGCCGATGAAGGCGGACGACCGCGCGGATACGCCGCGGTTCTCGTGGTATTTGCATTGGCGATTGCCGGAGCCGCGGGCGGCGGTGCTGCAGGAGCACGGCGAATTGCGGCCGCTGGTGCGCGCGTATTTGGCGAGCGTGAGCTTCATGGATTCGCAGATCGGCCGGGTGCTGGCGGCGCTGGAAGCGAGCGGGCGCGCAAAGAATACGATCGTCGTGCTGTGGAGCGACCACGGCTACCATCTGGGCGAAAAGGAAATCACGGGAAAGAACACGCTGTGGGAACGCTCCACGCGGGTGCCCTTGATTTTGGCGGGACCGGGGATCGCGGCCGGGGCGCGCAGCGGCCGGCCGGCGGAGCTGCTGGATCTTTTCCCGACGCTGCTGGAGCTCGCCGGTTTGCCGGCGCGGAGCGACCTCGACGGGCTGAGCCTCGGGCCGCAGTTGCGCAACGCGGCGGCGCCGCGGGAGCGGCCGGCGCTGACGACGCACAATCCGGGCAACCACGCCGTGCGCGACGAACGGTGGCGCTACATCCGCTATGCGGACGGTTCGGAGGAGCTTTACGACATGGTCAACGATCCGAACGAGTGGACCAACGTGGCGGCGGATCCGCGTTGGACGGCGGTGAAAAAAGACCTGGCCCGCTGGCTGCCGAAACACGAACAACCGCACGCGCCGCGCAGCGCGAGCCGCGTGCTCACTTACGACGACAAGACCGGCGAGGCGGTGTGGGAAGGCGTGCCGATCAAGCGCGACGAAGCGATTCCGCAGTTTTAATTTTCCCTACCATGAACTTTTTTCCCGGTTGGCTGCGTTGGGCGATGGGTTGCGTCGGTGCGATGGCCGCGGTGGCGGCGGCGAGCGGGGCCGAGCCGGCGGCGCGGCGGCCGAATTTCGTCGTGATCTTGTGCGACGATCTTGGCTGGGGCGACTTGGCGAGCTACGGACATCCGCAGCTCCGGACGCCGAATCTGGACCGGTTGGCGGCGGCGGGGATGCGTTTCACGAGCTGCTATTCGGCAGCGCCGGTGTGTTCGCCGTCGCGCGTCGGGCTCCTGACCGGACGCAGCCCGAACCGCGCGGGCATCTACGATTGGATTCCGGAAGCGACCGCGGCGGCGGCGGCGCAGGGGGCGCGGCATCTGGTGCATTTGCGCAAGGACGAGACCACGTTGCCGAAATTGCTGCGCGGGGCGGGCTACGCGACGGCGCTGGCGGGCAAGTGGCACGCCAATTCCCGTTTCAACGATCCGGCGCAGCCGCAGCCGGGCGACCTTGGTTTCGACCACTGGTTCGCGACGCAGAACAACGCGGCGCCGACGCACGAGAATCCGGTGAACTTTGTGCGCAACGGGCAGGCGGCCGGACCGCAGACCGGCTTCAGTTGCCAGGTGGTCGCGCGCGAGGCGGTGGGTTGGCTGGAGCAGCAGCGGGCGGCGAAACCGGAGCAGCCGTTTTTCCTGTATGTGGCCTTTCATGAACCGCACGAGCCGGTGGCCTCGCCGCCGGACCTCGTGGCGCAGTACCGGCCGCGGGCGCGCAACGACGACGAGGCGCAGTATTTTGCCAATGTGGCGAACATGGACCGGGCGGTGGGCGACGTGCTGGCGGCGCTCGAGCGCTTGAAGGTGGCGGACGACACCGTGGTTTTCTTCAGCAGCGACAACGGCCCGGAAACGCTGAACCGCTATCCGGCGGCGAAGCGTTCCTACGGCACGCCGGGACCGCACCGCGGCATGAAGCTGTGGACGACGGAGGCGGGGGTGCGCGTGCCGGGGATTCTGCGTTGGCCGCGGCAGGTCGCGGCGGGGCAGGTCCGGGCGGACGCGGTGAGTTCGCTGGACCTCTTGCCGACCTTGGCGGCGTTGGCCGGAGCGGCGGTGCCGGCGGGACTGAAACTCGACGGGACGGATCTGCGGCCGCTGTTGGCGGGCGGGGCGTTGGCGCGGACGCAGCCACTGTTCTGGGTGTATTACAATGCGCTGAACGAACAGCGCGTGGCGCTGCGGGACGGCAACTGGAAGCTGCTGGCGAAGCTCGACGGCGGAAAGGCGCCGCGGGCGGCGAATGTGGCGGCGGCGAATGCGGCGCGGTTGCGGGCGGCGGTGCTGACGGATTTCTCGCTTTACCGGATGACGGACGATGCCGGGGAAACGCGGGACCTGGCGGCGACGGAGCCGGAGCGTTTGCAGGAGATGAAGGCGAAGCTGCAGGCGGTGTACGCGGAGCTCACGGCGACGATGCACGTGTGGGAAGAAGCGGTAAGCTCTAAGCGATAAGCTGAAAGCTGTAGGCTTTATGGGTCCAGGAGCCTTGGGGGGATGCGCTGCTGGGTTCCTTGATCCTCCGGTGGAGGTGAGATGGCCGCAAAGAGGCGCAAAAGGCGCAAGAAGGCGATGACCGCGGCGAAGTTTTGGTCCCCGCCGGACACTTCGGAAGTTTTGTCGCATCGATTGAAGGAGCGGAATCCCAAGGCCGCCGCTTTTGCGGATTCTGAGCTTCTTTGCGGCGAGCCGAAGGGCCGAAAGCCGATGATGGGGAAATCCATTGGGATTGTTTCCGGGGCACCCCAAGTGGGAAGCGGTCGGCGCTTGCGGCGACGAATGGGTTCGTGCCCGCGGTCGAATGCGGGTCGGGCGGCGGACGATGGCTCGGCGCATCGAGTTTTTGGCTTAGAGCTTTCCGCTTACCGCTTCATCCTTCTCCGAACCTTGCGCGCGGGGGGGGCGGCGGACATAACCGCGCGCGATGATCTCAACCCGGGCGCGCGGACTGGCGAACCTCCATGCGGGGGCGACCATGTTGGGCGTCGGCATCGTGTTCTGGGTCTATGCGGAATTCATCATGCGGTATGTGCCGGTGGTGCGGCTGAGCCGGGAGGTGAACCTGATTCCCTATTTCCTGTGCATGGTCGGGGGCATGGCCTTGGCGGCGCGGGAAGTGGTGCGCGTCGGGGCGCGGGCGCATGTGCTGCAGTTCGGGGAGGCGGCGGGGTTGGCGGCGCGGCAGGTGGGACTGATGGCGCTGCTGACGTTCACGATGATGTTTGCGACGCAGGACCGGAGCATCAGCCGGCTTTTCCTCGGCACGTTTCTCGCCGGGTCGTGGCTGGGATTGCTGTTTGCCAATCTGCAACTGCCGCGCTGGCTGGCGCGGGTGATGTTTTCGCGCGGGCACCGGCTGCCGACGCTGTTTGTCGGACGGACGGCGGCGATGGTCCAGTTGCGGGATTGGATCGCGAACAAGGAGAGTCTCGGCGTGGAGCCCGTCGGTGTGCTGAGCTTCGAGGAACCGGCGGGCGGGCCGCCGGCGGTCGTGCCGCGGCTGGGGCGGCCGGAGGAGCTGGCGCGCGTGCTGGCGGAACGGGAAGTGGCGCAGGTCATTTTGCTGGGGCTGCCGGGGACGGACGAGGAGGCGCGGGCGGTGATCGAGCTTTGCCAGGAGCACGGGTGCCGCCTGCTGATCCACAACAATCTCGCGGAGCGCTACACGCATCCGCTGGTGCCGACGGTCGAGGACGGGCGCCATTTCTACACCTTGCAGGAGGAGCCGCTGGAGGATCCGCTGCACCGGCTGGTGAAGCGCGGCTTCGACGTGGCGGTGGCGCTGCCGGTGGTGCTGTGCGTGCTGCCGCCGCTGTGCGCGTGGGTGGCGCTGATGCAACGGCGGCAGGCGCCGGGGCCGTTGTTCCATGCGCGGGAGCGGCGCGGGCAAAGCGGGCGGACGTTCCGGATGCTGAAGTTCCGCTCGATGCAGGTTGCGCCCGAGGATGCGGTGGCGGAATCGAAGCAGGCGCGGGAAGAGGATGAGCGGATTTTCCCGTTCGGCCGGTTTCTGCGGCGGCGGAGCCTCGACGAGTTTCCGCAATTTTGGAACGTGCTCGTGGGCGAGATGAGCGTGGTGGGCCCGCGGCCCTACATGCCGTTGCTCGACGAGGAATTCCGGCGGCAGGCGCGCGGCTACCGGACGCGGCACCTCGTGAAACCGGGCATCACGGGTCTGGCGCAAAGCCTGGGTTACCGGGGCGAAATCCTGGAAACGGAAATGCTCAACCGCCGCGTGTATTGGGATGTTTACTACATCACCCACTGGTCCGTCTGGCTCGACCTGCAGATCACGGGGCGGACGCTGGTGCAGGTTTTCCGGCCGCCGCAGACGGCGTATTGAGGAAGAGTTGAGAGTTGAGGGCTGGGCGTTGAGAGATCGATCAGCCTAAATTCGTCAGATCACTCATAACCACAAAGGCACGGAGCACACAGAGAACAGGGGTAGGAAGCAGAGGTGGTCTGAATGACCGATTCACCCCGTAGTTGAGCCCAACTCCTGGTATTTACAGACGGCTTGTCTCTGTGTTCTCCGCGTCTCCGTGGTTCAACGGCGTTTTCCTGGATCAACGGGAGGTCGTCCGTGACTCGGGAGCTCGATCTCTCAACGCTCAACTCGTTGCTCTCAGCTGTCCGATCTTGGCATTAGGGCTGCCGGAAGTTGAGGGGCGTGAGCGTCACGGGGCCGAGCAGGCCGGAGGGGGTGAGCGGCCAGGCGGAGGCGTCGAAGGGCTTGTAGTTGATGTTAACGAAATTGATTTCGCGCATGATTTTCCACGGCTCCTTCCGCTGATCGAGGTCGCGGATGCGGTTGGCGGCGAGGTTGGTGACGTCGATTTCGAGCACGTTGCGGCCGGGTTTGAGCAAGGGGCCGACGCGCAGACGGAACGGCACGCTCCAGGCGGTGCCGGCATCCTTGCCGTTGAGGCGGACGCGGGCGCTTTCGCGGACGTCGCCAAGGTCAAGGCGCCAGTCGTCGGCTTGGCCGGCGGGAGCTTCGAACTCGAGGCGGTAGCGGGCGGTGCCGCCGAAGCGTTTGGCTTCGTCGCCGCCGAGGTCGGTCCAGGAGGCGAGCGTCGCGGCGGTGAAGGCGGGCGGGAGGGCGGGGCCGCCTTTGACGAAGGAAATTTGCCACGTGCCGGAGAGCGCGACCGCGGGGCCGGCGGCGGCGACAGGGGAAGAGAGCGGAGCGGAATTCGCCGGGGCGGCGGTCGCCGTGCGGAGCAGCAGCGATTCGCCGGGGGCGAGTTGCAGGTAAACTTCGGTGCGGCCGGCGGTGGTGCGGGTGAGGGCGCGGCCGTGGGTGCCGTCGAGGGGATTGAGCTGGAGGACGGACGCGGCGGGGCGGGCGAGGGCGACCCAGCCGTCGTGGGCGTTGGCGGAGAGGTTGGCGACGAAGTAATCGTGGCCGGCGGGTTGGCGGCGGCGGATGAAGGCGAGGTCGTGGGCGGCGAAGCCTTCGGCGACGACGCCGCGGGCGGCGAGGGCGGCGGGCAAATCGGCGGCGACGGCGGCCTTGGGGGCGAGGCGGGCTTTCGCGGCTTGGAAGGCGGCGCGGCGTTCGGCGAGGCGGCCGAGGCCGGGGACGTCGTCGGGCAATTGCGCAAAGACAATTTTGGCGCCGGCGTCGGCGAGGGCGTTGAGCCGCTCGAGGGTGGCGACGGGCATGCGGCGGACGGCGGGAACGACGAGGACTTGGTAGCGGGAGCCCGGGGTGACGAGGGCGCCGGCTTCGACGCGGGTGGCGTGAAGTTGTTTGTCGGATACGTAGTCGAAGGTGTGGCCGCGGGCCATGAGGGTGCGGGCGATGTGGCCGACGGGCTGTTCGGTGAGCCATTTCACGTCGTGGACGCCGAGCATTTTCATGAGGCCGTTCTGGTCGTCGATGATGTCGGCGAAGGGCCAATAGAGGAGGACATCGCTGTCGGGCTCGCCGCGTTGAAGGAGGGATTGGACGCGGGCGACGTAGCGGTTGAGGGCGGAGAAGTCGTCCCACCAGGTATTGTTGGGTTGGAACTGGGTGGAGGCGTAGAAGAGCCAGCCGGGCCACGGGGCATCGGAGGGGGAGAAGACGGTGCCGTGGTAGAAGATGTGGTTGATGCCGTCGGAGAGGATCCGGTCGAGTTCCGGTTTCACGAAGGCGAGGGATTCCTTCCAATGGTCGCGGAGCCAGGTGGCGCTTTCGCTCGAGGTGTATTTGCGGCCCATGACGTGGGCGGCGGAGGAGGCGACGCGGACGACGAGGGGTTCGGGAAGATCGAGATCGTTGCGGATATCGGCGGGATCGCGGCGGAGACCGGGGATGGGGAAGGGCGTGGAGCCGAAGATTTCCGTTTCGGGAATATCGACCGCGCCGTAGAGATCGAGGAGGTTGGCGGGGGCGCCGTGGGATTGGTTGCGAACGGTCCAGCCCTTGGCATGGGACCAATCGATCCAGCGTTTGAGGTAGTCGTAGTGGAGTTCGGCGAAGACCTCGCGGAGATCGCTCTTCACGCGGGAGAGGGTGTCGGGATCGAGAGCGGGGGCGGGGTCGCCGCGGCGGACGACGAGGGCGGCGGCGTATGGCTGGATATCGTAGCCGTGGCGTTGGAGAAACACCTCGGGCAGACGGGCGGTCCAGGAGGCGTTGAAGTATTCGAAGGAGTCGTGGAATTGGCCTCGCACGAGGTCGCGGGGGAATTTCTCGAAGGCGCGGTCGAAGGGCGCGAGGTAGCGGTCGAGGGCGGGGACGGAGTAGGGATCGACGACGAGGCCCTCGTTGCCGGGGGCGGCGCGTTTGACCATCATCTTGGTCGGTTCGCCGACGATTTTGCCGTCCTTCAGGGCGGCGCGCTGGAGGGCGTGGGCTTCCTCGATCCAAGGGCCGCCGAAGGGCCAGCCGGTGCCGGTGGCCATGTCGACGCCGAGGCCGAGACGTTTGGCTTCGCGGCCCGTGTGCTCGAGCATGGCCATCCACTGGGGGGTGAGGAAATCGAGGTAGCGGTCTTCGTAGCCCTTGGCGCCGTAGATGGGCGTGATTTCGACGCCGCCGATGCCCGCGGCGGCGAGCTGTTCAAGTTGGCGCGTGAGGCTGGCGGGATCGACGGCGCTGCCGGGCCACCACCAGCGGGTCCAGGGTTTGTTTTCGCGGGTGATCTCGGGCCAGACGGGTTCGGCGGCGGAGACGGCGGCGGCGAGGCCGGCGCAAAAGGCAAAGACGGCGGTCAGGCGAGGGGTACGCATGGGGAAGGAGTGCGCGAGTGCGCACCGCTTCCGACAATGGGTGCCGATGCCGGACAGTCCAGCCGGTGGCGCGGATTGGATGCCGGCGGCCGGCCGCGCCGCGGGCGAGCCGGGGGCGCCGGTCAGAAGGAGCCCTTGATGCCGGCGGTCCAGAGGGAGGCGTAGTCGTCGCGCTGGCGGAAGCGGGCGTAGGCGGGGGTGTTGGGGCCGTAGATCTTGGTGTCTTCGGTGGCGCCGTTGACGTTGCGGAGCGCGAAAAAGAGCCCGAGTTTGCGGCTGAGGTAGTATTCGCCGGTGATGTCGATGTAGAGGCGCTTGGGGCGGTAGTTGTAGGTGCCGGGTTCGATGCTGTTGCTCACGACGCCGTTGGTGAAGACGGAGGCGACGGCGGCGCGGCGCTGGATGCCGCGGTAGTTTTCGTTGATCCGGATATTGAATTTCGGCCGCGTGAAGCTGAGGCCCCAGTTCGCGGTGAACGGATTCATGTCCTGGAGATTGTCGGTATTTCTCGCGCGCTGGGAGCTGATGTTGGCGAAGAACTGGAAGCCGCGGGCCCAGTTGGGCAGGAAGGTGAGGGACTGCTTGTAGTCGATCTCGAAGCCGTGCTGGCGGACGCGGTTGGTCGCGTTGAACTGGGTGACGGTGAGGATCGCGCCGTATTCGTTTTCGTCGAGGCCGTAGGTGGCGAGGAACTCGGGGCTGACGAATTCGGTGACGTTGACGAAGAAGTTGTCGTAGTCGCGGACGAAGCCGCCGACGGAGAGGCTGCCGACGGTGCCGAAGTAGTATTCGAGCCGGGCCATGTAGGTTTCCGCCTGCCAGGCCTTGATGGAGGCGTTGTTGACGGTGATGCGGGAATTCGGGTTGAGCAGTTCGAGGTCGGGCAGGGTGACACCGCCGGCGTACTGGTTGAAGTCGGGGCGGCCGACGGACTGCGAGTAGGCGACGCGGGCGATGAGACCGTCGGCGAGATCGTAGCTGGCGTTGAAGCTGGGGAAGAGGCGGAGGTACTCCTTGTGGGCACGGGTGCCGCGCTCGATGCGGGTGAGCTGGGAGTAGGGCAGGCCGGCGTTGGTCGGGACGAGGAGGAGGGGGGCGCCGTTGGCGCCGCGGAGGACGTTGCCGGCGGCGTCGCGCTGGTAGGCGAGGGTGGGATCGTTGCGCGGGCCCTCGGCGAAGATGTTGGTCTGTTCGGCGCGGAGGCCGCCGGTGAGCCGGAGGCGGCCGCGGAAGAAGCCGGCGTCGCCGCGGAGGAAGCCGGCGTAGATCGTTTCCTCGGCGCGGCGGGAGAAGCTGGTGACGGCGATGAAGTCGTTGTTGGCGTTGCGGGTCCAGTGGCCGGGGTTGGCGAGGGAGTCGGCGTAGAGCTTGCCGTTGTCGACGTGCTGCTGCTTCGGCATGCCGAAGTCGGGGATGCGTTCGGAATAGGCGACGTCGAGGAAACGCGAGGGGCTGTCGTCGTTGGCGAGGCCGGCCTGGGTGAAAGGCGTGGAGCTGGCGCGGCCGTCGGCGCCGACGTAGGTGTAGGTCTCGAGATTGCCGCCGGGGCCGCGGAGGTCGCGGACCTTGTGGCGGACATCGGTGCCGAGCTTGAGGGTGACGGGGGTGCCGCGGACGAGGAAGTCGCGGCGCACGTTGTAGTATGCCTGGCGGTTGGTGTCGTAGGTGCGCTGGCGGTTGCTGTTGGCGGAGATGAGGGCGTAGTTGTCGAGGTTGGACGGGTCGAGGGGGCGTCCGGCGGGATCGAGCACCGTGATGCGGCCGGGGCGGAGGTAGAAAATGTCGTCGAAGAGGATCTGCACGTTGTTGCGGCGGATGGTCATGCCGTTGAAGAACCCTTTGTCGATGTCCTGGTAGTCGATGCGGGAGTTGCCGTAGGCGAAGCCGGCGTCGGATTTGTAGAGCGGGCCCTCGTGGAGCCAGCGAATCGTGGGCGTGATGGTACGGCCGGGGCGGATACGGCCGTTGTTGGCGATGGCCATCTGGCCCGCGTTGACGGTGGCGCCGGTGGCGGGAAACGTGCTCGCCTGGCCCCAGGTGTGGGTGGGGCTCCAGTTGCCCGGGTTGACGCGGCTGATGGTGAAGGTCTGGGTGCGGGTGGCGAAGTGCTCGCGGAGCATGCCGTAGGAGAAACCGACGGAGATGCGGTCGAGGCGGGTGAGGCGCCAGTCGACGGTGGTGGAGAACGATTCGCGGGCGGTGTTTTTGCCGCTGTCGCGCCAGGAGAAGACGGCGAGGTAGGGGTTCTGGGGGATGGTGGCGGGCCGGCCGGTGAGGGAGGCGGCGCCGGTGTTGGAGGCGATGCCGGCGCCGACCCATTGCATGGCGGTGTTGGCCTGCGGGGTGTACTGGAGCGAGTAGCCGCCGGAGACGGTGAAGCCGAAGTTGCGGGTGACGGGCACGACGGCGGAGACATCGAAGCCGGGGTGGATTTTGTAGGACATCTGGCCCCAGCCGGGGCCGGGCGTGCGGCGACCGAAGGCGCGCTCGGCGTCCTTCATGAGCCAGGCGGCGCTGTAGTTGTAGATCGGGCGGTTGCGCTCGAAGGCGCTGCGGGGAACGAAATTGACGGCGCCGGCGAGCGCGGACCCGGGGGTGTCCGGCGTGGGGGAGCGGTTCACCTCGATGCGGGAGACGCTGTTGATGGACACCTGGTCGAGTTCGACCTGGCGGCCGGTGCCGGCGCCGGCCGCGCTGGCGAGGTCGAAGCCGCCCATGGAGATGGGCACGTTGCCGGCGGGGACGCCGTTGATGGAGAAGCGGCGGGCGTCGCCGCCGGTGTAGTCGCTCGTGATGCCGGGCAGGAACTTCATGAACTCGCCGATGCTGCCGTCGGCGATCGTGCCGAATTCGTCGGCGGAGACGACGTTGACGATGTTCTTGGCGAAGCGCTGTTCGTTGATGGCGAGGGCGGCGCCGTCCATCTCCTTGGACGTGGAGACGGTGAAGGCGCCGAGTTGGACGACGTCGCCCGCGGGGGGGCGGCCGGCGGCCCCGGCGAGGGTGATGTCGCGCTGGATCACGCGGCCGGCGGCGACGGTGACGGTTTCCGTCTGGCTGCCGAGGCCGGTGTAGAAGACGGAGAGTTTGGCGGGCCCGGGTTGGAGATTGGGGATGAAGTATTGGCCGGTGGCGTCGGTGAGGACGGTGACGGCGGTGCCCTCGACGGTGATGCGGGCGTTCTCGAGATATTCGCCGCGGCGCGGGTCGAAGACGCGGCCTTCCACGCCGCCGGTGGCGGCGGCTTGGGCGAAGCCGGAACCCGCGAGGAAGCAGACGGCGAAAACGAGCGCGAGGCCGTGGGCGACGCGGGAGCGGAGGCGAAGGAGCAGGGGGGAGTTCATGGACGGGGGCTGGAGGCGTTCCTGCCGGGGGGCAGGTGCAGCACGGTAGGGTTCGCAGGGGTGGGCCGAACAGCGGCGGGAACCGGAAGGCAAAGGCCGCGGGGCGGAGCGACGACAAAGGCGCGCGCGGGGCGGCACAAGTAAATACTTGGATACCTCGGCGCGAAAGCGCGGCGCGCCCGGATCCGGGCCGGCGGGCGGGGGGGCGATCGCGTTCGAGCGATCTCCACTCGCTGGCGCTCGCGGCTACGATCGACCGGACGACGGCGCGTTTTTCAACGCTTCCGCCACGGTCCGATCCCGCTCAGCCGCCGAGGTAGGTGGCTTTGAGCTGGGGGTCGGCGCGGAGCTGCTTGCTCTCGCCCTGCATGACGATCTGGCCGGTCTCGAGGCAGTAGGCGTAGGAGCTGACCTCGAGGGCGAGGTTGGCGTTCTGCTCGACGAGGAGAATCGTGATGCCCTGCGTTTTGTTGATCTCCACGATCTTCTCGAAAATCGTGCTGATGAGCCGCGGGGCGATGCCGAGGGAGGGCTCGTCGAGCATCAGGAATTTCGGATTGCCCATGAGGGCGCGGCCGATGGCGAGCATCTGCTGTTCGCCGCCGGAAAGCGTGCCGGCGGTCTGGTGGATGCGTTCCTTGAGGCGGGGGAAAATCGAGAAAATGTAGTCGCGGTTGGCGGCGTTGCGGACGGCGTCGGTTTGCAGGTAGGCGCCCATCGCGAGGTTTTCCTCGACGGAGAGATTGGAGAAAATCATGCGGCCCTCGGGGACGTGGCAGAGACCGCGGGCGACGATCTTGTGGGGGGCGAGGGCGGTGATATCGGCGCCGTCGAACTCGACCTTGCCCGACTTGGCGCGAAGCAAACCGGAGACGGTGCGGAGGGTGGTGGTTTTGCCCGCGCCGTTGCCGCCGATGAGCGTGACGATGGAACCGCGCTGGATCTCGAAAGAGATGCCGCCGAGGGCGTTGATGGCGCCGTAGGAGACGTGGAGGTCGGAAACTCTTAACATACCGGAATGCGGAAACCGGAAACCGGAAACCGGGGGGACAAGGCCGGAAACCGAAGACCGGAAACCGGAGTTTCGAACCGCGGAATACTCCGGAGCTTGCCGGACGGAGATTGGCGGCAGGTGAAAAGACGAAGCAGCCCGGCTTGGGCGGAAGGGGAATGCGGCATGGGTCGGAGTTTCCGGTTTCCGGTCTCAGGTTTCCGGTTTTGATATCGCCTCAGTGGTGGGACAGGGCGGTCTGGTGGTCTTCGCCGAGGTAGGCTTCGATGACCTTGGGGTCGGAGCGGATCTGGGCGGGGGAGCCTTCGGCGATCTTCACGCCGTAATCGAGGACGGCGATGCGTTGGCAGCAGCCCATGACGACCTTCATCGAATGCTCCACGAGAAGGATCGAGAGGTTGAACTGCTGCTGGATCTGCTGGATCAGGCGGATGAGCTCGACCTTCTCCGTCGGATTCATGCCGGCGGCGGGTTCGTCGAGGAGGAGGAGCTTCGGCTTGGTGGCGAGGCCGCGGACGATCTCGAGGCGGCGTTGTTCGCCGTAGGGGAGACTCTTGGCGGGTTCGTCGCGGAAGCGCTTCAGGTTGAAAATCTCGAGCAGTTCCTCGGCGCGGCGGGTGACGGCGGCTTCGTCGTCGCGGAAGGCGCGGAGGCGGACCAGCGGTTGGAACGGGGAGGTGCCGCGGTGGAGGTTGCAGGCGACGCGGACGTTGTCGAAGACCGAGAGGGAGCCGAAGAGGCGGATGTTCTGGAAAGTGCGGGCGATGCCGAGGGCGACGATCTCGTCGACGCGGCGGCGGGCGAGGCTTTGGCCGGCGAAGGTGATTTTGCCTTCGGTGGGTTGGTAGACGCCGGTGATGAGGTTGAAGACGGTGGTCTTGCCGGCGCCGTTGGGGCCGATCAGGCCGCAGAGTTCCCCTTCTTGCAGCGCGAAGTCGACGCTGTTGACGGCGGTGAGACCGCCGAAGCGGATCGTGACCTGGTCAAGGTGGAGGAGGGGCATGGCGGGGAAAATCGGGAAACGGGGAAGAAAGGCGAAAGGCGAAAGGCGAAAGGCGAAAACTGGAGAATCGGAAAATTGGGAAATTGGGAAACGGGGAAGGCGGAAGGCGAAAATCGAAAGGGTGGGAAAGGGGAAGTTCGGGTTTCTCAATTTCCCGCTTTTGAGAGTTTTCCTCTTTTCCACGTAAAGAGGCCTTGGGGGCGGACGAGCATGAGGATGATCAGGAGGAGGGAGTAGATGATCATGCGGTACTCGGCGATGGGGCGGAGCAGCTCGGGGAGGAGGGTCAAGATGACAGCGGCGAGGATGACGCCGACGGTGTTGCCCATGCCGCCGAGGATGACCATGACGACGATCTCGATGCTCTTGGTGAAATCGAAACCGGTGGGCGTGATGGTGAGTTTGAAGTGGCCGTAGAGGCCGCCGGCGATGCCGGCGAAGAAGGCGCCGATGACGAAGGCGACGATCTTGTAGCGGGTGGTGTTGAGGCCGACGGCGGCGCTGGCGACTTCGTCGTCGTGGGTGGCGAGGAAGCCGCGGCCGTAGGTCGAATGCACGAGGCAGAGGACGATGAAGACGGTGAAGGCGACGAAGGCCAAAACCCAGAAGATCGAGGTGTAGGCGGGGATGCCGTTGAGGCCGAGGGCGCCGCCGAGGAATTCGACGTTCTGGAAAATGACGCGGATGATTTCCCCGAAGCCCAAGGTGACGAGGGCAAGGTAGTCGCCCTTGAGGCGGAGGGACGGGACGCCGACGAGCAGGCCGGCGAGGGCGGCGCAGGTGCCGCCGGCGAGCAGGGCGGCCATGAAGGCGAAGGCCTGCTGGACGGGCGTGCCGCCGGTGTCGCCGAGGAATTTGGGGGCGAGGAAGAGGCTGACGGCGGCGGCGAAGTAGGCGCCGACGGACATGAAGCCGGCGTGGCCGAGGGAGAACTGGCCCGTGTATCCGTTTACCAGATTCAGGGAGACGGCCAGAATGATGTTGATGCCGATGCCGATGAGGACGTCGAGGTGGTAGGGATCGATCCGGTCCGAAAAATACGAGATGCCGAAGGCGGCGAGCAGCGCGGCGAGGAGGGCGAGATGCGGTTTCGGCATGGCTCAGACCTTTTCGACGGTGACGCGGCCGAGCAGGCCGGCGGGGCGGAAGAGCAGAATAATGATGAGGATCGCGAACGCGATGGCGTCCTTGTAGGTCGACCATTGGCTGCCGTTCACGAAGGTCTCGACGATGCCGAGGATGAGGCCGCCGAGGGCGGCGCCGGGGATGTTGCCGATGCCGCCGAGGACGGCGGCGACGAAGGCCTTGAGGCCGGGCATCACGCCCATGAGCGGGTCGATGGACGGGTAGTTCATCGCGTAGAGGATGCCGCCGGCGGCGGCGAGGGCGGAGCCGAGGCCGAAGGTGAAGGAGATGACGACGTCGTTGTTCACCCCGACGAGCTGGGCGGCCTTGGGGTTGAGGGAAACGGCGCGCATGGCGGTGCCGATTTTGGTGCGGTGGACGATGAGCTCGAGGGCGACCATGAGCAGCACGGCGATCAGAATGACGGCGAGCTGGTTGGTGGAGAAGACGAGGGGGCCGAGCTCGAAATTGCGGGAAGGGAAGATCTGCGGGAAGGTGCGCGGGGCGGCGCCGAAGAAGACCTGGCCGCTGTATTCAAGGAGCAACGACACGCCGATGGCGGTGATGAGGACGTTGAGGGTGGGGCCGCCGCGGAGGGGGCGGTAGGCGAGGCGCTCGATCAAGATGCCGAGCAGGGCGCAGGCGAGCATGGCGCCGAAGAGGACGATGAGGCCGCCCCAGATCGTGCTCTCGGGGACGATTTTCCCGAGGTAGAAGCCGACGAAGGCGCCGACCATGAAGACATCGGAATGCGCGAAATTGATGAAGCGCAGGACGCCGTAGACCATCGTGTAACCGAGCGCGATGAGCGCGTAGATGGCCCCGAGGGAGACGCCGTTGAGGAGTTGCTGGAGGAATTCGGTCAGGGGAGTCGAGAGTTGAGAGGTGAGAGTTGAGAGATTCGGAAGACGTTGTCACTCGCCGAGTGAGCGGCGCAAGCCGCTCAGCATCCGGCAGATTTCATCGGCGCCGGCATAAAGCTGATCGTGCGCCAACGGCGTCAAAAGACCTTCGTTTCGGGCCAAAACCGAATGCGTGACCACCTCGTAGGCCGAGCCCGCGGCGTAGCCGAGAAACCGAGCGAAGTCGGCCGGCGGCCGGGCGGAGCCCTCGGCGATGTTGGCGGAGATCGACGTGGCCGCCCGTCGCAGCTGGTTGGTCAGGCCGAACTGTTCGGTGGCGGGAAACGACTTCGTCGTCCGATAGACCAAACCGGCGTACGCCACCGCCTTCCGCCAAACTTCCAAGCGCTCGAAGTTGAACATGCCCGGTTTGAAGGCTCTCAACTCTCAGCGCTCAACTCTCAACTCCGCCGCGTTTGCGGCGCCGCCGCAAACGCGGCGGGTCAGGGCGCGACGGCTTCGAAGAAGCGGCTGCGGCCGTTTTTCACGGCGAGCATGACGGCGGCTTTGGCGCTGTTGCGCTTTGCGTCGATCGTCGTTTGGCCGGTGACGCCGGGGAAATTCTTCGTCGCGGCGATCGCGGCGCGGAGCGGGGCGCTGTCGGTCGTGCCGGCTTGCCGGATCGCGGCGGCGATGAGGTAGACGGCGTCGTAACCGAGCGCGGATACGCCTTCGGGGACTTCGTTGTTCCAGCGCGTCCGGAATTTCTGCACGAAGGCGCGGACTTCGGGGGCATCGTTTTCGGCGGAGAAATAGGTGGAGTAATAGGTGTTTTCGACGGCCTCGCCGCCGAGCTCGACGAGTTGCGGGGCTTCCCAGCCGTCGCCGCCGATGAAGGGGACGTTGATGCCGAGGGCGCGGGCCTGGCGGCAGATGAGGGCGACCTCGGTGTAGAAGCCGGTGACGGCGACGACATCGGGCTTCGCGGCGCGGAGCGCGGTGACCTGGGCGCGGAAGTCCTTTTCGCCTTCGGTGTATTTCTGCTCGGCGACGACTTCGCCGCCGCGGGCGGTGAAGTCCTGGCGCAGGACGGCGGAGAGGCCGACGCTGTAGGGCGAGTTGACGGCGGTGAGGAGGGCGATGCGTTTCGCTTTCAGGGTGGTGTGCGCGAACTTGGCGAGCACGGCGCCCTGGAACGGATCGATGAAGCAGATGCGGAAAATGTAATCGCCGACCTCGGTGACGCGCGGGTTGGTCGAGGAGATCGCCATCATGGGGATCTTGGCGTTTTGGCAAACGGGCGCGGCCTCGAGGGAATTGGCGGAGGCGTTGGCGCCGAGGACGGCGACGACTTTGTCGCGGGAGACCAGTTTCTTGACCGCGGTGGCGGACTCGCCCTGCTTGGACTGGATATCCTCGACGAGGTAGGCGAGGGGGCGGCCGAGCACGCCGCCGGCGGCGTTGATTTCCTCGACGGCGAGCATGACGCCCTTGCGGGTGGCGACGCCGAACGCGGCGTCCTTGCCGGTGAGGGAACCGTAGTGGCCGAGTTTGATGGGTTCGGCGGCGCCGGCGCCGAAGAGGGTGCCGGTGGCGGAAGCGGCGAGCAGGCCGGCGACGAATTGGCGGCGGTCGAGGGCGGGGGTCATGGGGCGATGGTTTCGACGTAGGCGACTTGGCCGTTTTTCACGGCGAGCATGACGGCGGACTTGGTGGCGTTGCGCTGGGGGTCGATGGTGGTGCGGCCGGTGACGCCGGGGAAATCTTTGGTCGCGGCGAAGGCGGCGCGGAGTTTCGCGCTGTCGGTGGAGCCGGCGCGGGCGAGGGCGTCGGCGAGGATCATGACGGCGTCGTAGGCGAGCGGCGCCATCGAGTCGGGCGTCTCGCCATTGTGGCGGGCGCGGTACCGTTTCACGAAGTCGGCGACCTCGGGGGCGGTGCTGGCGGAGGAGTAGTGGCTGGCGTAGTACGTGCCTTCGACGGCCTTGCCGCCGATCTCGATGAGCTCGGGGGCTTCCCAGCCGTCGCCGCCGAAGATGGGGATGTTCAGACCGAGGTCGCGGGCCTGTTTGCAGATGAGCGCGGCCTCGGTGTAGAAGCCGGTGGCGGCGATGGCGTCGGGCTTGGCGGCCTTGATGGCGGTGAGTTGGGCGCGGAAGTCTTTGTCGCCTTCGGCGTACTTTTGCTCGATCGCGATCGTGCCGCCGAGGGCGCCGAATTTTTCGCGGAAGACTTTCGAAAGCCCGACGCTGTAGGAGGCGGAGACCGAGGTGAGGACGGCGACGCGTTTCGCCTTGAGCGTGCCGGCGGCGAACTTGGCGAGCACGGCGCCCTGGAACGGATCGATGAAGCAGGTGCGGAAAACGTAATCGCGTTTCTCGGTCACCTCCGGGGCGGTCGCGGTGGTGGAGATGAAGGGGATCTTCGCGCCCTGGGCGATGGGAGCGATCTCGAGACAGTTGGAGGACGTGCCGCCGCTGACGAGGGCGACGACTTTTTCGCGCGCGATCAATTTCTTGGCGACGGTGGCGGAGTCGCCGGGTTTGGACTGGTTGTCCTCGACGACGACGGCGAGGGGTCGGCCGAGCACGCCGCCGCGGGCGTTGATTTCGTCGATGGCCATTTTCACGCCGCGATGGGCGGATTGGCCGAAGGCGGCTTCTTTGCCGGTGAGCGGTTCGATCTCGCCGATGCGGATCGGTTCGGCGGGGGCCGCGGCGAGCGGGGCGGAGATCGCGAGACTGGCAGCGGCGGCGAGGTGAGACAGGGAGAGGGCGCGGGCGAGCCGGCGGCGGGAAAGGGCGCGGACGAGCCGCGCCCCTACGCGGAGGAGATTGATCACGGGGCGACGGTCTTGTGGAAGTGCAGCTTGGCGTCTTTGATCGCGATGATGGTGGCGGGCTTGGAGGCGTTGCGGTCCTTGTCGAGGGTGGTCACGCCGCTGGCGCCGGAGAAATTCCTGGTCGTGGCGATGGCGTCGCGGAGCTTCGGGCCGGCGGTCACGCCGGAGCGGCGGATGGCGTCGACGAGGATGTAGAGGGAATCGTAGCCGAGGGCGGCGTAGGCGTCGGGCGTTTCGTTGTTCCAGCGGGCCTTGAATTTCTTCACGAACACGGCGACGGCGGGCTCTTTGTTTTCGGGGGTGAAGTGGGTGGAGTAGTAGGTGCCGTTGAGGGCGGCGCCGCCGATCTCGAGGAGTTTTTCGGATTCCCAGCCGTCGCCGCCGAAGAGGGGGATGTTGATGCCGAGGCTGCGGGCTTGGCGGGCGACGAGGGCGGCCTCGGTGTAGTAGCCGGGGACGAAGACGGCATCGACGTTGGCGGCCTTGATGGCGGTGAGCTGGGCGCGGAAATCCTTGTCGCCTTCGTTGAATTTCTGCTCGGCCACGACGGTGCCGCCGCCGGCGGTGAAGGTTTCCTTGAAGTACTTGGCGAGGCCGACGCTGTAGGCGCTGGAGACGGAGGTGAGGGTGGCGACCTTCTTGGCCTTGAGTTCGGTGAGGGCGAACTTGGCCATCACAGTGCCTTGGAAATCGTCGATGAAGCAGACGCGGAAAATGTAATCGCCCTTTTGGGTGACGGCGGGGTTGGTCGCGCCGGAAGCGATCATCGGGATCTTGGCGGATTGGGCGAGGGGGGCGACTTCGAGGGAGCGGGACGACGTCACTTCGCCGAGGAGGGCGACGACCTTGTCGCGGGAGAGCAGCTTCTTGGCGGCGGTGGCGGATTCGCCGGCCTTGGACTGGTTGTCCTCGGCGATGACCTCGAGCTTGCGGCCAAGGACACCGCCGGCGGCGTTGATTTCCTCCAGGGCGAGGACGATGCCCTTGTGCTGGGATTGGCCGAAGGTGGCGTCTTTGCCGGTGAGCGAGGCGAATTCGCCGACCTTGATCGGTTCGGCGGCGCGCAGCGCGAGGGCGGTGGCGGCGAGGGTGAGGAAGAGCAGCGGTGATTTCATGAAGAGGAGTCGGAGCGAGGGGGCGGCGGGTTTCAAGGATGCACGTCCTGGACGAAGGTGAAGCGGCCGTTCTTCACGGTGAGGACGACGGCGGACTTGGTGGGATTGCGTTGGGCATCGAAGGTGATGCGGCCGGTGACGGCGGCGTAGTCTTTGGTGGCGGCGAGGGCGTCGCGGAGTTTCGGACCTTCGGTGGTGCCGGCGCGGCGGATGGCGTCGATCGTGAGCATGGCGGCGTCGTAGCCGAGGACGGAGAGGGCGTTGGAAGCGACGCCCCAGCGTTTTTGGAAACGCTCGTTGAAGGCGACGACGACGGGGTTGAGGCTCTCGGGCGAATAGTGGGTGCTGAGGTAGCAGTTTTCCGCGGCGGCGCCGGCGATGGCGATGAGGTCGGGGGATTCCCAGCCGTCGACGCCGAGCAAGGGAAACGCGAGGCCGAGGTCGCGCGCCTGTTTGCAGATGAGGGCGGCCTCGGCGTAGTAGCCGGGGACGAAGATGCCGTCGGCCCCGGCGGCCTTGATGGCGGTGAGTTGGGCGCGGAAGTCCTTGTCGCCTTCGCCGTATTTCTGTTCGGCCGCGATGGTGCCGCCGCCGGCGACGAAGCGTTCGCGGAAATATTTCGCGAGGCCGACGCTTTGGGCGGAGGAGACGGAGGAGAGGATGGCGACGCGTTTGAGCTTCAGGGATTCGCGGGCGAACTTGGCCATCACGGTGCCCTGGAAATCGTCGATGAAGCAGACGCGGAAGATGTAGTTACCCTTGGTCGTGACCTCGACGTTGGTGGCGCCGGGGGAGATGAGCGGGATCTTGGCGGCTTGGGCGACGGGGGCGGCTTCGAGCGTGCGGCCGGAGGTGATTTCGCCGAGGATGGCGACGACCTTGTCGCGGGAGATGAGTTTTTTGACGACGGTGGCGGATTCGCCGGGCTTGGACTGGTCGTCCTCGGTGACGAGCTCGAGTTTGCGGCCGAGGACGCCGCCGGCGGCGTTGGCTTCCTCGATGGCGAGACGCGTGCCCTTGTTCACGTTTTGGCCGAAGACGGCTTCCTTGCCGGTGAGGGAAGCGAATTCGCCGAGCTTGATGGTCGGCTGGGCCCGGGCGGCGAGGGCGGCGAGCAGGGCGAGGGCGAGAAAGCGGACCGGGCGGGAAATCGTCATGGGCGGGGAAACGGCACGGAGGACGGCGCAGCCAACCCAATGCGGGGCGGTTTTCAACCAAACTGTGCGGACCGGCCGGAGGGCGGCGAAGAAGGCGGCGAGCTTTCGGCTTCCCGTGGGTTGGCGGCGGCCCTTTGCTGGCGCGGTGACGACTTTCGACCGCCACCTGTTGCGGGAATGGCTGCAGATGCTCGCGCTCGTGCTGGCGGCGATGTGCGGCCTGCTGCTCGTGCAGGTGCTGTACGACGACTTCCGCGACCTGCGGGAATTCGGCGCGCGCGGCGCGGTGTTCTGGCGCTACTTGTTGGTGACGATGCCGGGTTTCATCACGATCGTGCTGCCGTTGGCGCTGCTGGTGTCGCTGCTGTCTGTGCTGGGGAAACTGCACCGGGCCAACGAACTCACGGCGATGCGCGCGGCGGGCGTCGGTTTCGCCCGGTTGACGGCGCCGATCTGGATTGTCGGCGTGCTGAGCTGCGGGGTGGCGTGGTGGCTGAACACGACGATCGTGCCGTGGTCGGTCGAGGAATCGCGGGCGATGAAGGACGAGCTGCAGTTCAGCCACGAGTCGACGAAGGCGCTGAAGGCGGACCAGATCGGCGCGGTTTACAGCGTGGCGTTCGACAACCCGAAGGAACGGCGGATGTGGTTTTTCAACCGTTACAGCAAGGCGCAGCGGCGGGGGTTCGGCGTCTCGGTCTCGGAACTCGATCCGCAGCGGCGGGAAACGCGCCGGATCGTGGCGTCGGAAGGCTGGTACGACGCGGCGGCGAAGGGCTGGCGGTTCAAGGCGGGACGCGAGCTTGGCTTTCAGCCGGAGACGGGCGAGTTGGTCGGGTCGAAGCCCTTCGCGGACCGGCTCGTCACCGAGTATCGCGAGGATCCGGAATTGATGCTGTTGATCGACCGCAAGCCGAGCCGGCTCTCGCTCTGGGAATTGCGCGACCTGATCGACCATCTCGAGGCGGAGCAAAGTCCGAAGCTGCCGGCGTATCAGGTCCGGTATTATACGTTGCTGGCGGAAACGGTGACGCCGCTGATCGTGATCGCGTTGGCGATCCCGTTTGCGGTCACGGGCGTGCGGGTGAACGCCGCGGTCGGGGTTTCGAAATCGATCGGGCTGTTTTTCCTCTATTACGTTTTCACGAGCTTCGCGGTGTCGCTCGGCAATCGGCAGGCGGTCGCGCCGTTGGTGGCGGCGTGGCTGCCGCACGCGGCGATGGGGCTGTTGGCGCTGCGGCTGTTCGCGCGTTTGCGGTGAAGCCCGGGGGATGGAGTCGAAAGGTGAAGGTTGAAAGACCGGAAACTGGACTGGTCCGAAAAGCCCAAGGGGTGCGGGCGCGGTCGCGGGGAGTGGTGAGCGAGATGACCCCGATGGCACCGGCGGCGGCGAGAGCTTCGATTTCGGTGGCGGCGCAGTGGGCGCGGGGCTCGGACGGCAGCCAAGGCGGCGGGCCGGAGAGAACCATGGCGAAGCGGCCCTTCGGATCGCCGCCCGCGAGGTCGTCGCGGTTGGAATCCGGGGCGCGGACGCCGGCGCCGAGAAACACTGCGGGGACGGGGAGCTCGATTTCGGTTTCGCCGGGGGGCCGGGCTGACGAGCACATCGACCGGGGACCCGGGGACCAACGCGTCGGCGGGGGCGGGCGGAGCGCAGCGGATGCGGGGCGCGGGTTTCAGGGAGATTGTTCCGGCGCAGTCACCGCCTCGCGCCAAGCGCGGGCGGTGGCTTCGCCGGGTAGCCAGAGCAGCGCCTCGCCGCGGCGCCCGGCGGGGGTGGCGCCGGGCGGGAAAATCTCCGCGCGGGCGGCGCGGCGCCGGTCGGGCGCGGGCGAATACTCGGCATAGTCGGCCCGCCAGCCTGCGGCGGACTCGAGGTGGCGAAGCGTGCCGTCCGGGGCCAGGCGCAGCGCGATGACTGCGGCGAGCCATTGTTGCGGAAACGCCGGCGGGCCGAGCCGGTGGTGCGGGACGCCGGGCTCGAGGAGGTACGTCCACGGCCG
>NEUS01000007.1 GCA_002288455.1 Opitutia bacterium Tous-C1TDCM | reverse complement strand
CGTCGCCGATTCCGGCATCTGCGTCGGCGTGCTGATGTACCTCTGGCTTTCGCTGCGCTCGTCCGACTAGCGCGCGCTGCGCGCGCGGTTTTGGGTTTTGTGTTTTGGGTTTTGGGTCCGCCCCCCAGCTCAACGCGGGAGTTTTGGGTTTGGAGTTCGGAGTTCGGAGTTATGCCCGACCGCTGAGTGCTGACCGCTGAGCGCTCCGGACTCTCAACTCTCAGCTCTCAACCCTCAACTCGGCGCGGCTTCCGCCGCGCCGTCACTCCACATTCGCCATCTGCTCGCGCACGCGCTCGAGCTCGTTCTTCAATTCGATCACGGCGCGGGCGATGGTCACGTCGTTGGCCTTGCTGCCGATCGTGTTCACCTCGCGGCCGATTTCCTGCAGGAGAAATTCCGCCTTCCGGCCGATCTCGCCCTCCGCTTTCAGCAACGCCGCAAACTGCTCGAAATGGCTGCGCAGGCGCGTGATCTCCTCCGTGACGTCGCAGCGGTCCGCAAACAGCGCGATCTCCCGCAGCACGCGCTCGTCGTTCACGTCGAGTTCGAGGCCCGCTTCGCGCAGCCGTTTCAGCAATTGCTCCCGGTAGTTCGCCGGCACCTGCGGCGCCCGCGCGGCGACGATCTCGACCTGCCGGTGCAGCGTCTCGCTGCGGTTGATGAAATCGACGAGCAGCGCCTCGCCTTCGCGCGCCCGCATCGCCGCAAATCCGCGCAACGCCGTCGTCAACGTCTCCGCCACCGTGGCCTGCGCCACTTCCGCCGCCGGAAACACGCTCGCCCGCCGCTGCGAATTCGCCACCTGCCAGAGCAGCTCCGGCGTCGGGTGGAACGCCACGCCTTGCCGCTGCGCGAAAACCCGCAGCCGCTCGAGCGCCGCCGCCGCGCTCGCCTCGTCCCACGTCGCCTCGCTCGCGCCGCTTTCGCCCGTGACTTCGATGTCGACGTGCACCTTGCCCCGCGACGCAAACTTCCGCACCGCCTCGCCCACCGCCGGCTCCAGGCTTTCCCACGCCTCCGGCAGCTTCATCGTCAGATCGAGCGTCTTCCGGTTCACGGAGCTCACCTGGATCGTGAGCGAAAATCCCTCGAGCGCCGCCGTCGCGCGGCCGTAGCCGGTCATGCTTTTCATCGGCCGCACTAAGCCAGAGCGCCGCCCCGCCGGTAAAGCCCCAACCGCCGCCGCGATCGCGCTTCCGTTGCGCGCGCCCGCGCCGCAACCTGCCTCCACCCGACCTGTTCCCCATGTCCTCCCTGCCCGACCTCACCGCCCTGCCCGCCCACGATCCGCTCGAGCTCTACCGCTACCGCGACGGCCTCTACGCCGCCGATCTGCTCACCGCGGCGATCGTGGAGTTCGACTTCTTCACCTGGCTCGCCGCCTGCCCCGCGTCGTCGGCCGAGATCTGCGCCCACTTCGGCATCCACGCGCGCCCGGCCGACGTGATGCTCACGCTGTTCACCGCCGACGGTTTCCTTTCCCGCCAAGGCGACGCCTTCGAACTGACTCCGCTCGGCCGCGAACACCTCGTGCGCACCTCGCCGTTCTTCATCGGGCCGTATTTCGCCTCGTTGAAAGACCGGCCCGTCGTGCGCGATTTCGTGAAGATTCTCCGCTCCGGCAAACCCGCCAACTGGGGCAGCTATCAGGACCAGAAGGAATGGAGCGCGGCGATGCTCACCGAGCAATTCGCCACCACCTTCACCGCCGCGATGGATTGCCGCGGCGTCTACCTCGGCGCCGCCCTCGCGCGCACGCTCGATCTCGCCGGCCGCTCCCGCCTGCTCGATATCGCCGGCGGCTCCGGCATCTACGCCTGCGCCTTGGTCGCGCGGCACTCGCACCTGCGCGCCACGGTGTTCGAACGTCCGCCCGTCGACGGCATCGCCCGCACCATGATCCGCAAACGCGGCTTCGCGGACCGCGTCGACGTCGCCGCCGGCGACATGTTCGCCGACGCGCTGCCCGGCGGCCACGACGTGCACCTTTACTCCAACGTGCTCCATGACTGGGACACCGACAAAGTCGCCCCGCTGCTCGCCGCGTCGTTCGCCGCCCTCGCTCCCGGCGGCCTGCTCCTGATCCATGACGCGCACCTCAACGCCGCGAAGACCGGCCCGTTGCCCGTGGCAAAGTACTCCGCGATTCTGATGAGCGTGACGGAAGGCAAATGCTACTCGATCGCCGAGATGCACGCCCTGCTCGCCGCCGCCGGCTTCCGCGACCTGACCTTTGCCGAAACCGCCGTCGACCGCAGCGTCATCACCGCCCGCAAACCCGCCTGAACCAAGGCAGGTGAACACTGATGACACTGATGTTGGGAAACATTGGAAATCAGGAAGCGACCGGCGGCGCCACACTCCGCGCCTTGATCCCCCGCAATTCCTTCCGATCAGTGCCCATCAGTGCCCTTCAGTGGTTCCGCTTCCGGCCTTTCGATTACCCACCAGATCCAAGGCAGAGGTAACCACTGATAACACTCATGAAACGCAATGATCGGAATCCGGACCTAACCGGCGGTGCCACACTCCGCGCCTTGATTCCCCGCAATTCCTTCCGATCAGTGCCCTTCAGTGGCCATCAGTGGTTCCCCAAACTCCGTTTCCCAAACCTCACCCTTTCGCCACCGGTCGCGCCGGATCGCTGACCCATTCGCTCCACGAACCCGCGTAAAGTTTCGATCCGGCCAAACCGGCATACTCCATCGCGAAGAGATTCGCGCAGGCCGTGATGCCGGAGCCGCATTGGTGGCCGACCTCGGCCGGATTCCGTCCCGCCAAGATCGCCGCAAACTCTTCCCGCAATTCCGCCGCGGGCCGCAGCGTGAGATCGGCGTTGAGGTTCGCTTTGTAGAAACGATTCGCCGCGCCGGGAACGTGTCCCGCGACCGGATCCAACGGCTCGACTTCGCCGCGGTAACGCTCCGCCGCCCGCGCATCGATAAGCAGCGATGCCGGACTCCCGATCCGCGCCAGCACGTCGGCGGCGGACCACAGCTGCGCCGGATCGGGCCGCACCGTCACCGCGCCGGCCTGCGGCACGGGAATCTCCGCCGTCACCGCCCGCCCCTCGGCCTGCCACCGGTAGAAGCCGCCGTCGAGAATCGCGACGGCGGTATGTCCGATCCACCGCGCCATCCACCAGAGCCTCGCCGCGTAAAGCCCGCCCGCATCGTCGTAGGCCACGATCGTCGTCCCCGCCGTCACGCCCGCCGCCGCCAAAAAAGCCCCGAACGCCGCCGGCGCCGGCAACGGATGCCGCCCGTTGCGGCCGTCCTTGGGTCCCGAGAGATCACGGTCGACCCCGGCAAACCGCGCCCCCGGCACATGCCCGGCCCGGTAAAGCCGCTCGCCCTTCGCCGTATCCGCAAGGTCGTGACGGCAATCGAAGACGATGATCATCGGGTCGGCCAGCCGGGCCGCGAGTTCGGCGGTGGAAACAAGCATCATGCCGCCAGCGTGCCGCGCCGCGCCGCCGAATCACGCGAAATCCCGCCGCAGTCCCGTTCCCACGGCCTCAGGCCCCGCCCGGTTTCCGGAAAACGAAAATGTGCTGCCACGGCAGCCGCACGATATTCCGCTCGAAGGCGACCGGCTGCACGGCGAGTTCTTTTTTGACCTGCTCCGCCGTCATTTTGTGCAGGAGCTTGATCGGCACCTTCGGATCCTCGCCGCGGTACTCGACCAGCACGAGGCGCCCGCCGGGCTTCAGCGCGCGGATCATCGCCGCCGTCATCTCGTACGGGTAATCAAGTTCATGATACACGTCGACCAGCAGAATGAGGTCGCACGACGCCTCCGGCAGTTTCGGATCCTGCACCGTGCCGAGCACCGGCTTCACGATCTCGCCCACCTTGCGTTTCCGCATGTTGGCCATGAGCAGATCGAGAAACTCCTGCTGGATCTCGGTGCCGTAAACCGTGCCCGTCGGGCCGACGCGCTGCGCCATGCGCCACGAAAAATAGCCGCTGCCCGCACCCACGTCCGCCACGACCATGCCCGGTTTCAATTCGAGCGCCTCGACGAGCAAGTCCGTGCGCTCCTCTTCCTCGCGCTCCGGGCGCTCCAGCCAACTCGCGCCCTGGTGGCCCATCACCTGCGCGATCTCGCGGCCGAAATAGTATTTGCCGATACCGTCGCGGGTCTTGGGGCCCGCTGCATAGGCCGCGGTCGCCGGGCGGACCGTTTCCGCCGCCGGCAAGAGCGGCCCGAGACCAAGGAGCAAGGCGGCCAAAACGGAACGGCGAAGGATCATGGTGAAACGCACGGGGTTGTCTTTCTCATGCGCAGTTCCGCGCAAATGTCCACCGCCCGGACCGCGCCCCGCGATTGACCCGTCCCGCCTTTCCCCGCACCAACGCCCATGCCCCTGCGCCGCGCCCTCCTGCCCCTGCTGGCCCTCGTTTCCTGGTCCTCCGCCTCCGCAGCCCCGGCCGGCGCGCCGGTGTCGATCACCTACGAAGCCGCCGCCGGTGCCGGCGAGGGCCGCCATCTCGTTTTCCTCACCGGCGACGAGGAGTACCGCGGCGAGGAGGGCCTGCCGATGCTCGCGAAGATCCTGAGCCAGCGCCACGGCTTCCGTTGCACGGTGCTCTTCGCGCTCGATCCCGACGGCACGATCAATCCCGACAACAACGCCAGCGTCCCCGGCATCGCCGCGCTCGATTCGGCCGACGGCATCGTCATGGCGCTGCGCTTCCGCCAATGGCCCGATGCCGCGATGCGCCACTTCGCCGCCGCCGTCGCCCGCGGCGTGCCCATCGTCGCACTGCGCACGAGCACACACGCCTTCCGTTTCCCGGCCAACCACCCGGGCGCCTACAAAAATTTCAACAACTTCGGCCGCGAGGTGCTCGGCGAGAACTGGGTCAGCCACTGGGGCGCCAACCGCCGCGGCGCCACCCGCGGCACGATCGAGCCCGGCGCCGAATCCGACCCGCTCCTCCGCGGCGTGACCGATGTCTTCGGCGATTCCGGCGTGTACGAAACGCATCCCGTCGCCGACGCGAAGATTTTGCTCCGCGGCCTCGTGCTCAAGGGCATGGCGCCGACCGACGCACCCGACACCTACAAAAAACAACGCCACGCCGACAAACAGGAACAGCCGATCAACAATCCCGCGATGCCGATTGCCTGGACGCGCACGCACACCCATGCCGACGGCACGAAGAACCGCGTTTTCTGCACCACGATGGGCGCGGCGACCGATCTGCTCAGCGAAGGCCTGCGCCGCCTCGTCGTGAACGGCGTGCTCTGGGGCTTCGGTCTCGAGATCCCGGCGGCGACGGACGTGCGCTATGTCGATCCCTTCGAACCCGCGCCGTATTCCTTCAAAGGATACCGCCGCGGCATTGTTCCCGCCGACCATGCCCTCGGGAAAACGCTGCGCGCCGGCGACCCGCGGCCGCCGATGCCGGAAAAGAAATCCGCCCCCGCCAAGACCGAGCCGAAAAAGTGAACGCGCCCCGCCCCAACGATCCGCTCCACGGCGTCACGCTGGAGCGCCTGCTCACCGAGCTCGTTGCCGAATTCGGGTGGGAGAAACTGGCGGACCGCGTGCCGGTCCGCTGCTTCCAGTTCGACCCCAGCATCAAGTCGAGCCTCGTGTTCCTGCGCAAAACGCCCTGGGCCCGCGCCAAGGTCGAGGACATCTACGTGCGCTGGAAGCTCACCGGCACCTGAGCGTGCGGACAACCTGCTACCGTTGTTTCTGGCCGACCGCGCTCTGCTGGTGCGGCTCGATCGTGCCGATGGCGACGCGCACGCGCTTCGTCTTTTTGATGCACCCGAAGGAATTCAAGCAGGAGAAAGCCGCCACCGGCCGGCTCACTCACCTCTGCCTGAGCAACAGCGAACTCCGCGTCGGCATCGGCTTCGACCAAGACGAGGAGGTGCAGTCCCTCATCCGCGATCCGCGGAACTATCCCGTCCTGCTGTTTCCCGGCCGCGACGCGATCAATCTTTCGGAACCGGGTCCGACCCACGCCGCCGCCCTCGCGACGCAACGCGGCGAACGGCAACTGGTCGTTTTCCTGATCGACGCGACCTGGGCCCTCGGCCGGAAGATGCTCCGCCTCAGCCTGAGCCTGCGGCAATTGCCGAAGATCATGTTCACGCCGACGGCGCCGAGCCGCTACGTGATCAAGCAGCAGCCCGTCGAAGGCTGCCTCTCGACGCTCGAAGCGACGCACGAATTGCTGCTGGCGCTGCGATCCGCCGGACTCGACGAATACCCGTTGCCCGAGCAACTGCTCGGCTTGTTCCAGCGCATGCAGGATTTCCAATTGCGCTGCGCCGCCGATCCGAACCGCGGCGGCTACCGACGCAGCGCGTATTCGGATCCCGCGACGCGCGCTGCGCCGCAGGGCAAGAGCGGCACCCGCCGGACCAAGGTCTTCCAGGCCCCGCCCGGCCCCGCCGCCCCGTGACCGCCGCGGCGATTCCCGTTTTCCAATTTTCCAATTTCCGCTTTTCCAATTCTCCGATTTCCCGATTTTCCGCCGCCGCGTCATGAGGCCGTGTTTTTGTTTGCCCTGACCCGGCGCGTCGCGTTTTGACTTTACGGCAACAGGGGCGACCCGGTTGCGCGTTTCACCCGCAACCCATGTCACTGCTCCCCTTCTCCAGCCAGCTCATCGCCGATGTCGGAATTTCGCTCGGTGACGAAGGCAAAGGCCGGCTCATCCCCGAAGTCGCCGACGAACTGCGCGGCACGTCCGCCCCGGTTTCCGTTGTCCTCAAGGTCAACGGCGGCGCCAACTCCGGCCACACCGCCGGCGGCATCAAACTGAACCTGCTGCCCGCCGGCGTCGTCGTCCGCGACGCCGCGCATCTCTGCGTCGGCAGCGGCGTCGTCGCCGACCCGCGCAAGATCTGGTGGGAAACCAAACCGCTCGAGCGCAAGGGCCACGCCATTCTTTCCCGCCTGCTGATCGACGAGCGCACGCTCGTCTCCGATCTCACGCACCGCCTGCTCGACCTCGCGTGGGAAGACTACCGCGTCAACGTCCTCGCCGAGGAAGCGCGCGGCTCCACCGGCCGCGGCATCACGCCGGCCTACCTCGACGAGGTCGGCCAGCAGCAGATCACGTTTTCCGATTTCCTCGCCGGCCCGAACTACTTCGCGCGCAAGCTCGCCCAGCGCGCCGACCGCGCCTGCCGCACGATCCAGCACGTCTGCCGCGTGAGCGAGGCGACCTGGTCCGGCTTCTTCGACAAACTCACGGCCGCGGAACTCCGCGCCAACGCCGAGGCCATCGAGCTCGGCGTCTTCACGAAAGAGGAATTCGATTTCACGCGTTTCCGCGGCGCGGCGCCGTTCACCCTGAACCTCGAGGCCTTGACCGCGGTTTACTGGACCGCTGGTACCGCCCTCGCCCCCAACATCGGCGAGGTGCGCGAATTGGTCCTGCGGGAAATGGCCGCGGGCCGCACCATCATCGGCGAATTCGGCCAGGCCTACTGGCTCGACAAACGCCACGGCTTCTCGCCCAACGTCACCGCGTCGCACACCTTCACGCCCGAATTCTTCGAAAGCGCCGGCATCCCGGTGCAACGTATCCACACCTTCGGCGTCGCCAAGGCCTACGACACCAAGGTCGGCACGCACACGTTCCTCACGCAGATGGACGACGCGCAGGCGCTGACCGTGAAGCTGAAGCAATTGGAATTCGGCACCAGCACCGGCCGCCAGCGCATGGTCGGCTGGTACGATGCCGTGGAAAAAGGCGACGCCCTCCGCTACGGCGGTTTCCAGGATCTCATGATCAACAAGCTCGACGCCCTCACCCACAGCGGGGAATGGCGCGGCGAGCTGCAGATCTGCACCGCGTACGAGACCGCCGACGGCAAGCGCTTCAACCATGTGCCGCGCAACGAAGCCGTCCGCAAAACGCTGCGCCCGGTCTACGCGAAGTACGCGGGCTGGAGCGAAGACGTTTCGCAGATCCGGAAGTTCAACGACCTCCCGCCGGCCGCGCGCCGCTACGTCGCCGGCATGGTGAAGAGCCTGCTCGATGTCGCCTATGCCGACGGCCGTTGGCCGGCCGCGGCCGCGCTGCCGAACCTGCGCTACCTCGGCGTGGGCCCCGAGCCCTCGCAGATCATCAAGGATGTGCCGGCGACCGCGGAGCTGATCAAGCTGGCCTGAGCCGCGAGCGGCGGCGGGACCGCGATAGGACTGCGATAGGACCCATGGGTCGGATAGGACTTATAGGTCCTATCCGTCCCATAAGTCCCATAAGTCCCATCTCTGCTCACAGGCCCCGCCCGCTCGCGCCGCTCCCCCCACAAAAAAGCCGCCCGCCCCGCAAAGCGGGACGGGCGGCTCGAATCAGAGACCGGATTCGGTCCGCGAAGGATTATTCCTTCTTGGCCGCCTCGTCGAGAATGTCGCCGAGGTTCATCATGTCGTTGCCGGCGCTGCGGTTCAGCTGCTCGTAGGCCGAGGTTTCGGCGGCGAGCTGCGATTCCGAGTAGTTCGCGGCCTTGATCGAGAGACCGAGACGACGCTCTTCGCGGTCGATCTTGATCACGCGGGCCGTGACTTCCTGCGCGGGCTTGAGGACATCCTTCACCTTGTCGATGCGCTCCTCGCTGATCTGCGAGATGTGCACGAGGCCGTCGATGCCGTCCTTCAGCTCCACGAAGGCGCCGAACGACGTGATCTTGGTGACGGTGCCCTTCACGACGTCGCCGATCTTGAAGAAGGCGTCGATGTCGGACCACGGATCGGTGGCGAGCTGCTTCATGCCGAGGCTGATGCGCTGCTGGTTCGAATCCACGTCGAGCACGATCGCGTCGACTTCGTCGCCCTTCTTCAGGACTTCGGACGGGTGGTTGACCTTGCGGGTCCAGCTCATGTCGGAGACGTGCACCATGCCGTCGATGCCTTCTTCGAGTTCGATGAATGCGCCGTACGTGGTCATGTTGCGCACCTTGCCGCGGACGCGGGCGCCGATCGGGTAGTTGTGGCGGACCATATCCCACGGATTCGGCTCCAGCTGGCGCAGACCGAGGGAGATCTTCTGCTCTTCCTTCTGGATACCCAGAACGACGGCATCGAGCTCCTGGCCGACCTTGAGCAGTTCGGAGGGCTTGGTGATGCGCTTCGTCCAGGACATCTCGGTGATGTGCACGAGGCCTTCGACGCCGGGCTCGATCTCGACGAACGCGCCGTAGGGCACGAGGTTGACGACCTTGCCGTGGACCTTGGCGCCGACCGGGAACTTGCGGTCGATCTCGTCCCACGGATTCTTCGTGGTCTGCTTGAGACCGAGGGAAACGCGTTCTTTCTCGCGGTTGACCTCGATGATCATGACCTGAACTTCCTCGCCCTGCTTGAGCATTTCGCTCGGGTGCGAGATGCGGCCCCACGACATGTCCGTGATGTGCAGCAGGCCGTCCATGCCGTCGAGGTCGATGAACGCACCGAAGTCGGTGATGTTCTTGACCACGCCCTTGCGGACCTGGCCGGGCTGGATCGAATCGAGCAGGTTGCGGCGCTTTTCGGTGCGCTGCTGCTCGATGAGTTCGCGGCGGGACAGAACGATGTTCTTCCGCTCGAGATTGATTTTGAGGACCTTGAAGTCGTAGGTCTGGCCCACGTACTGGTCGAGGTTCTTGGGGGGCTGGATGTCGATGTGCGACGCCGGCATGAAGGCATCGACGCCGATCGAGATGATCAGGCCGCCCTTGACCTTGGCCTTGACGCGACCCGCGGCCACGGAGCCTTCGGGGAACTTGGTCAGGATGTTGTCCCAGTTCTTCTTTTGCTCGGCCTTGTCGAAGGACAGCACCGGCGCGCCGGACTTGTCCTCGAGCTTCTCGACCAGCACCTCGATGGTGGAGCCGATCTGGAGTTCGCCGATGTCGATGAACTCGTTGGCAGGGATGACGCCTTCGGATTTGCCGCCGATATCGACGACGACCTCATTCTGGCGGATTTCGGTGATGACGCCCGGGACGATCGCGCCTTCCTTCAACTTGTCGAAGGAGGACTGGGCCAGGAGGTCTTGCATTACTGAACTCATATGCGGAATACGCCGGTCGGCCGCCTGCTCCGGGGACGCCCTTCCGACGGGTCGATCCCGCGTGAACGGGACCGGATTGGTTGAAGGTTGTACTGACGTTGGGGGATTGGCGGGAGCTCGCGGCGTGACGCCAACCCGACCGACTGACTGCCGCGAACGGTCAGGCTCGCCAGCCCCGCAGGGCGCCGCAAGCCCGAAGTTGGGTCCGGCGGCGGGCGGCGGATGCCGCCGCAGTTGAGAGTTGAGAGCTGAGGGTTGAGAGAAAGAACCGGGCGGCGCGGGCGCCTTCCGGACTTTCAACCTTCAACTTTCACCTTTCAACCGGCGCGCCCCCGCCCTTCAGGGCGGCTTCGATCCCGGCAAAGAGCGCCGAATAGAGGCCGTGCTCGCGCCGGGCGGCCGCGGTGGGGCCGGCGCGGAAGTCGCCCTCGGTCCCCTCCTTCAAGACCGCCGCGACCTCGGTCGGGCCCTCGGCCGCGCCGGAGAGCTGCAACGAAAACGTGTACTGCCGCGCCCCGCCCAGGGAATCGCCCGGGATGATGCGGCTGCGGGCCTCGATTTTGCCTTGGGCCAAGGCCGAGATCGTGACCGTGAAATCGAGGCGGCGGAGTGCGGTCTGCGTCGCGGCGAAGGTCGCGTTGGCCGAGCTTTGATAAACTTGCAGCTTGGGCTGCGGCGCGGCGAAACGCTCGGACACGCGCGTCGGCATCGAATCGCAACCGGCCAACCCGAGACTTCCGACCAAAACCAGCATGCCCCAAAATTTTGCCATCCCGCATCGTCGCGGGTGGCGCGACAACGACGCAAGGGAATCGTCGCGCCTCAACCCCGCGTTCCGGGGGCCCGGCCGACGAACAGAAAATACTCCCACAGACCGCCGTAGGCGGAGCGAACTTCGTCGTGCAGGGGCTGCAAACCGAGGCCAAGCGCCGGGCGCAGGTGCCCCTCCATCCGCACGTGGTTCACGCCCATCCAACGGCCGAACCATCGCCGGCGCGTGCGGTGGAAATCGACCACCGCCAGACAGCCGCCCGGAGCCAAGTCGCGCCGCGCCGCCGCAATCGCCGCCTCAAAACCGGGATTGAACATGCTCAGCGCGTAGGAAAACAGCACGAGATCGAAACCGGGTTCAGGTCCGAGCGGGGCGTCGTAGGCCCGTTGCTCCCAGCGGATCCGGTCCCCGCACGGAGCCAGTTTGCGCCGCGCGATTGCCAGCATCTCGGCCGAAAGATCCAGGCCCGTGATCTCCGCCGCCGGAAACCGTCGCGCCAGTTCGTCGAGATTGCGGCCCGTGCCGCAACCGACCTCGAGAATCCGGCGCGGCGCCGGCTGGACCGCCCCGGCCGCGGCCAGAATCGCCTGCCGGCCGAAGAGAAAACTCCAGCGGGTCGCGTCGTAGATCCGGGCATGCAGCCGATAGTAACTCTCGATTCCCGGATCGCGGGACAACGTCGCGGACATGGCGGCAATGCTCAACGCACCTCGGCGAAATGCAGGCTGCCGTAGGTGCCCACGCGGTCCGTGAGGTGCATCGGCGCCGTGATCTCCGGGAAGAAACGCAACCGCTCGCGCACCGGCGCCGGCACGAAACTCAGATCCAAACCCGCCGAGCGCATCAGGATCCGGGTGCCGGGTCGGCTGTTGGCGAGAATCAACTCCCACTCCTCGAGCAACGCTTCGGGTTCGTGCCACGCGAGCCAATCCTGATGGTCGAGCAGCACGTAGTGGCTGTAGATTCCGGGATTCCGGCGCAGGAACTGCGCGACCGTGCAGGTGTGCGGCTTCACCCGGTCCGCCCGGCCGGCGAGCAGCGGCAGATTTTCCTCCCGCAGGTAGTTCGGACAGCACGAAAGCGTGTACGAACCGGTGATGTACACGCGCCAGAAGTAGTTTTCCCGCGCCGGCAGTCCCGACATCACGTGGCGCAATTTGTCCTTCACGTAAGCGGTCACGCCGCCGGGATAGGAATCCTCGATAAGCTTGAGTTGCGGCGCCGGCACCCCGAGCAAGGTCATGATCATGCGCTGCCGCAGCAGCCAGTGGCTGAGTTTGCCCCAGATCTTGGGTTCCAACCGCGCATACACCCCCGCCTGCTGGGCGAGGCTGTCGGCGTCGAGCAGGCAGAGCGCGTGGTTGCGGATGTTCGGCTTCGCCCGGAACAAGGCCCCGCCCATCAACCACGCCGCAGTGCCGGCGGCGCCGTGGTAATAGAACGACTTCTTCATGCTGCCCGGATCGAAGAAGGAGATCTTGTCGTCCCAGAAATCGCGGGCGGACGCGGACAGCTGCGCGCGCACCGCGCGATACACGGGCTTGAAGCGTTCGTGCGAACCGATGCCGAAGAACTCGAACAGATCCCCGAAGTCCCCGCGGCGGATGAGCGCGAGCTTGAGTTCGAGCACGGCATTCTGCCGCGGATTCACGTCGATCGCGTGGATCTCGGCCGGCCCGTCGAGCAGATAGTCGAGCGCGTTGCAGCCCGCGCTCGTGATCATCACGACGCGGCTGTCGCGGCCGAGTCCCAGCAGTTGGCGGTCGATGCGGGGGTCCTCCCAGCAGGCGTTGTAGATCAGCTGTCCCCCGTGCACATGGTGGAACACGAGATCGTGCGTGGCCTTGAGAAAACGGCGGGGCGCGGTGGCGCGGGCGGCGGCGGTCACGTTTCCAGCGACCACGCCGGCGCCGACCGCACAAGGCGAACTCTCCGCCGACACCGGAATGTCACCGGAGCCGGCAGCGCGGCCGGCCGGACCGGCTCAGGCCGGCTGCTGCTGCGAGATGCAATGCAGCGTGCCGAGGCCCCAGATCAGGTGGTAGCAATCGATCGGAATCACTTCGCGGCCCGGGAAGCAGCCGCCGATGATGGCGCAGGCCTCGGCGTCGCGGCGCTTTTGCCGGAAAGTCGGCACGAGCACCGCGCCGTTGATGATGAGGAAATTCGCGTAGCTCGCCGGCACGCGCTGGCCCTGGAAGGCCATCGGCTTCGGCATCGGCAATTTCACGATCTCGAACTTCTTCCCCGCCGGCGTGCGGAAGCCGCGCAGGCGCTCGAGGTTTTCCTCGAGAATGCGGTGGTTGGGATCGCGGCGGTTGGGCTCGACCGCGGTGATGAAGCCGTCGGGCTTGTAGAAACGGGTGATGTCGTCGATGTGGCCGTCCGTATCGTCACCCAGGATACCGTCGCCGACCCAGAGAATCGTCTTCACGCCGAGACCGGCGCGGAGGTTGGCCTCGATTTGTTCGCGGGAAAGGTGCGGGTTGCGGTTCTTGTTCAGCAGGCACTGCTCGCTCGTGAGCAGGAGGCCGCGGCCGTTGACGTCGATCGAGCCGCCCTCGAGGACCATGTCGCTCTCGAAACGCCGCAGCTTCAATTTCCGGCCGATGCTCGGCGGGATCTCGTTGTCGAGGTCGTAGGGCGGGTACTTGTCGCCCCAGGCGTTGTAGCGCCAGTCGGTGAGCGCGACTTCGCCGGTGCGGTCGTGCTTCACGAAGATCGGGCCGTGGTCGCGGCACCACGCGTCGTTGGTCGGATGGTCGTAGAACGTCACCTTCGCCATCTCGGCCCCGGCGGCGGCGCAGAGCCGGCGCGCGCGGGCGTGGAGGCGGGCGGCGGCGTTGATCCGCACTTCCTGGAAACGCGTGATCGCGGCGACGATCTTCGCGAAGGTGTACGGCACCGGACGGAACTGGCCGGGCCAGGACGCGTATTTGTGCGGCCAGGACA
Organism: Opitutia bacterium Tous-C1TDCM; assembly: GCA_002288455.1. Taxonomy (GTDB): domain Bacteria; phylum Verrucomicrobiota; class Verrucomicrobiia; order Opitutales; family Opitutaceae; genus ER46. The sequence continues at coordinate 49,237 of NEUS01000007.1, read as the reverse complement.
GCCAGATCGCGACCTGCGGTTCCCACTCGGCAGGCATGCGGAAGCCGAGCTTGGCCGGGGACGGGGCGGAGGCGGATTTGCTCACGGATGGGGAAGCGAGGTGCCGTGCGCGGCGGCGAAGGCGGCCGCGATCGCGGCGTAGCCGGAAGCGAAACTGCGGCCGCTCGGGGCGCGGCCCGCGGCGGCGAAACCGGCCGGCGGCTCCCCGGCGAAGACGAGCACGGGGCAGCTCTGGTTTTCCGTGCCGATCAGGGCGACGACGTCGGCCCGCGGCCGCGGGAAATCGACGTAGCGCACCTCGACCCGGTCGCGCAAAAACGGGAAAGCCGCGAGCAGGCCCTCGACCTGGAGGCATTCGGGACAGTGATACGGTCCTAGGCCGGCGCGCGGATCGGGAAACAGCGGCGGCAGGAGAAACAGCTGGTCGCGGGCGGCCATGTTCAATCGATGAAGCGTTTCGTCAGGTCGCCGTAGGCGTCGATCCGGCGGTCGCGGAGGAACGGCCAGTGCGTGCGCGTGACGTCGACTTTCTCGAGGTCGATGGGGACGAGCATGATCTCTTCCTTGTCGGCGCTGGCCTTGGCGAGGATCTGGCCGCTGGTGCCGGCGACGAAGCTTTGGCCCCAGAACTCGATGCCGTCGCCGCCTTCGGGCGTCTCGGTCCCGATGCGGTTGATCGCGGCGACGTAGCAGCCGTTGGCCACGGCATGGCTGCGCTGGATCGTTTCCCAGGCGCCGTGCTGGTTGGTGCCGTACTCGGCTTTTTCCTTCGGGTGCCAGCCGATCGCAGTCGGGTAGAAGAGGATTTCCGCGCCCTGCATCGCGGTGAGGCGCGCGCCCTCGGGATACCATTGGTCCCAGCAAATCAGGACGCCGATTTTGCCGAACTTCGTATCCCAGGCCTTGAAGCCCGTGTCGCCCGGCGTGAAGTAGAACTTCTCGTAGTAGAGCGGATCGTCCGGGATGTGCATCTTGCGGTACACGCCGAGCAGGGATCCGTCGGCGTCGATGATGACCGCGGTGTTGTGGTAGAGGCCGGAGGCGCGCTTCTCGAAGAGGGACGCGATCACGACCACGCCGTGTTTCTTGGCGAGGGCCTGGAACGCCTTCGTGCTCGGACCGGGGATCGGCTCCGCGAGACCGAAATAGTCGTGGTTCTCGGCCTGGCAGAAATACTGCGAGCGGAAGAGCTCCTGCGTGCAGATGATGTTGGCGCCCTTCTTCGCGGCCTGTTCGGCAAGCGCGAGCGTCTTCTTGAGGTTGGCGGCGGGATCGCGGCCGCAGGCGTGCTGGAGGAGACCGAGCGTGATCTTGGGCATGACGGTTGGGAAAACGGGGATTGCGGGAGGCGGGCGAAAGCGCGGCTCAGTAAACGACTTTGTTGAGCGGATACTCGACGATGCCTTCGGCGCCGATCGCCTTGAGCTGCGGGATGATTTCACGGACGACGCTTTCGTCGATGATCGTCTCGAGCGCGATCCAGTCCGGATTGCTCAACTGCGAGATCGTCGGATTGCGCAGGGCGGGCAGCTGTTTCGCGATGCCTTCGAGGGCGGTGCGCGGCAGGTTCATTTTCAGGCCGACCTTGGACTCGGCCTCGAGCGCGCCGCGGAGGAGCAGCGCGATGGTCTCGATCTTTTTGCGTTTCGCCGGATTGGCCCAGGAGGCCTTGTTGGCGATAAGCTTGGTGTTCGTCTCGAGCAGCGTGTCGACGATGCGGAGTTTGTTCGCGCGGAGGGACGAACCCGTCTCGGTGATGTCGACGATGGCGTCGACGAGGTCGGGCACCTTCACCTCGGTCGCGCCCCAGGAGAACTCCACTTCGACCTTCACGCCCAGCTTTTCGAAATACGTCTTCGTCGTGTTGATCAGCTCGGTGGCGACGCGTTTGCCGGCGAGATCGGCGGCGGTCTTGACCGACGAGGCTTCGGGAACGCAAAGCACCCAGCGGGATTTCTTGGTCGAGGCTTTGCTGTAGATCAGGTCGCAGACATCGACGACGTCGGAATTGTTTTCCTTGATCCAATCTTCGCCGGTGAGGCCGCAATCGAAGAAGCCGTGCTCGACGTAGCGGCTGACTTCCTGGGCGCGGATGAAGCGTCCGTCCAATTCCGGATCGTCGATCGAGGGACGGTAACTCCGCGAGCTCGTCGTGATCTTCCAGCCCGCCTTCGCGAACAGGTTCTTCGTGGATTCCTCGAGGCTGCCCTTCGGCAGGCCGAGCATGAGCAATGGTGCATTGGCGGACACGGCGCCAAGGCACACGCCGCCGCCGGCACCTTCAAGACTAATTCCGGCGCGGCCGGGCGCGGAATTTTTCCGGCGCGCGGCCCATGCCGGCGGCCGTACTGGCCGGCGCGGCAGTTGACAATGCCGGCACCCGTTTTACAAATCGTCCGGCAGTTCGGTCACAGTCACATGCCCAATCCCATCCCTACCCGCACGGAGCCGAAACCTCTGATCGTCATCGTCGAGGACGAGATGGAACTCGCGGAGCTGATTTCGCTGCATCTTGAGAAAGCCGGAATGCGCACGCAGGTCTGCAACCGCGCGAACCACGCGTTCAAGTTCCTCAAAGCCAATTTCGCGAACCTGGTCCTGCTCGATGTCACCCTGCCCGACCAATCCGGCTTTGCGCTGATCGAATCGCTGAAGGCGGCCGACATCACCGTCCCGGTCATTTTTGTCACCGGCAACGTCGAGGAAACGAGCAAGATCAAGGGCCTCGATTTGGGCGGCGACGACTACGTCACGAAACCCTTCAGCTATGCCGAATTGGTCGCGCGCATCCGGGCCGTGCTCCGGCGCGCGGAATCCAACACCGACCTCAACGTCACGAAGAACGTCAAGATCAGCGACGCGCCCTTCGAATTCTGCGGCGCGACAGTGACGCCGGTGCGGCTCGAGATTTCGTTTCCCGGCGACAAGGTCCAGAAGATCGGCCGCAAAGAACTCGGGATCCTCGCCTATCTCAACTCCCACCAGGGCGAGGTGATCACGCGCAAGGCACTCATCCACTCCGTCTGGGGGCTGCACGCGGACGTGCGCAGCCGTTCGCTCGACCAGTACATTGTGAAGGTGCGCGATTTGTTTTCCGCCCACGGCATCGAGCTGTCGGCTTTCCGCACCGTGCACGGCATCGGCTACATCTTCGATCCGCGCGGCGTGTCGAAGGAAGGCCGCTGAGGCGAGCCCGCGGGCTCGGAGTTTGGAGTTTGGAGTTCGGGGTTCGGAGTTCGGAAATAAATCCGAGGTCGCTCCGCCGCAGCGGTCATTCTGCCGATCACTGACGGCTGATCGCTGAGAGCCGAAAGCTGAAGACTGAAGGCTGAACGCCGCGAGCCAACCCCGCGTCACCTCAAAGTCCGAGGATCGCCTTGAGCAAGGCTGAGACGAGATCGAGGGGATTGCCACCGCTGCCGCTTTGTCCGCTGGGCGGTCCTTGCTGACCCTGCTGACCTTGCTGACCTTGTTGCCCCTGTTGGCCCTGCTGACCTTGCTGGCCCGACTGTTGGCCTTGTTGGCCTTGCTGCCCGCTTTGCTGACCTTGTTGGCCGCTTTGCTGACCTTGTTGGCCGCCGCGCTGGCTGCGTTGGTTTGACGCAATTTGCTTTTGGCCATTTTGGCCCTCGGCGCCCGCCTCCGAACCGCTTTGTCCGTCCGCGCCGCCTTGGGAAGATTTGTCGCCGGCGGACTGCTGGCCGTCTTGCCCGCCTTGGCCGCCCTGCCCGCCCGACTGCGGCTTGCCGAAACCGTAATTGTCCTGGCCGTTGGGAATGCCATCGCCGTCCTCATCCGGATCCTGCGCATTCGGAATGCCGTCGCCGTCCATGTCGCCGTCTTTGGAATTCGCGATGCCGTCGCCATCGAGGTCGCCTTCGGGACCGTTCTTGCCGTCGTCACCTTCCATGCCCGTGCCGTTGCCGTACCGGTTGCCGTCTTCGGCATTCGCAATGCCGTCGCCGTCGACGTCGGGATCCTGGGCGTTCGGGATGCCGTCGCCGTCCATGTCGTCGTCCTTGGCATTCGGAATGCCGTCGCCGTCAAGATCTCCGTCCGGCCCGCTCTTGCCGTCGGCGGAAACGCGCTGGGTACCGCTGCCTTCGCCGCCGTTGCCGTTGCCGCCCCGGCCGTAGACACCGGAAAACGTGAAGCGCACGAAATCGACCTGGCTGGTGGACAAGGTCGCCCGGTTGCGGATGGCCGCATCGCGGACCGCCTCCATGTCCCATTTGCGTTTCCGCGCATCCTCGCGTTCGGCCAAGGGCCCGAAGAGGTAGGTCAGATTTTCGTGCCGGTAACGCACATACCAGCCCTCGTCGCTGGGGCCGAGGCCGGTGATATTGATGCCGGTGTACTTCTGCCGGAACTCATCGGCGGGCAGATTCCACAATTCGTCGATGGCGTCGGCCGGGAAAATATACGTCGCCGCCCGGAGCGAGCCGGCCCAGGCCAACAAGCAAAGGGCCAACGCGCACCGACGAAGGCAGCGCACTCCGCGCGAAGCAAAAACGGTATTCATCAGAGACCGGCCGGAATGGCGCGACCGCGTTCGTTGCCCTTGTTGCCGTTGCTGCCTTGGGCTGCCTTGCCGCCGGTGCCCGGCGTCTTTTCGTGCTGCTGGGTTTGCCCGGCGGGCTGGGCACCGCCGACGGCGGACGCGTTGGCCACCGTCTTGATTTGCATCGCGGAGTCCCCGATCGAGACCGCCTGCGGCTTCTCGCCGATTTGTCCCTGCTCGGGACCGCCTTCGCCCTGCAAAGAAGCAACCTGCTGCCCGCGGGCTTGGCCGTTGGGATCGCCGCCGCCTTGGACCTGCTGGCCTTTGGCCTCGGGATTCTCGGAACCCGCCCCGCCGCCGCCTTGCGGCGCACCGGGGGGGGGCGGAGGTCCGCCGGCACCGCCGGCCCCACCGCCACCGGCCATGCCCGGCGGGGGCGGCGTGCCTTCCTGGCCGGGTTGGCCCCCGACCTTGCCGGAACGGGAATCGTCACCCGGCAATTCAAAATCGCCGATCATGCCGTACTCGGAACGCTTTTCGGCCGGGTGCTTCGAACCGTCGAGCAAGGCCGGATCCGGCAAAATCCCTTTGCCGGCCGCCGGCGTGGCCGCGCGGGAATTGCCCGCGGGGACCGGTCGGGCCGCAGCCCCGGCCGGGGCATTCTGGCCCCAGGCGGAAGTCACCGCCGCCGCCAACACCGCCGCGCAACACACAGGGCGAAGCACTCGCCGGGGATGGGACATCATGGATTGAAAGCGGCGCTTAGTTCCGGTCGGACGAGACCGTGCACATGACGGTGACGACCGGGGGCGGTGCGCCGTTGCGCACCTGCAACGTCATCTGCACATCGCGGTAGCCGCGGCGACGGCCGATCACTTCGTAATCGCCCGGGAGAATCTTGATCACCTCGGTCTCGAACTTGCTCGGCTGGCGGAAACTGTTGATGGAAACCCAGGTGTTGCCGTCCGACTTGAAGGTGACGTCGACCGGGCGATTCTGGGCCATGAGCAGATTGTGCAACTGTTGCACGCGGTCGCTGTTCACGAGGTAGGACGGTTTCACGGCCATGGCTTCGTTGAAACGGCGGATCGCGGCCTGGAAATCGGCTTTGTTGGCGAGCTGCTCGGCGGCTTCGATGTACTTCTCGTACTGCAGGAGGGCGCGGATAACCGTCCCGGAACGCGTGTAGCCTTCCTTCGCTTCGGCGTGGCTGGGATCGAGCTGAATCGTCTCGTTGTAGGCATCGCGGGCTTCGCGCCACTGGTAGGCTTTCTCGTGGGAAAAGGCCTTTGCCAGCGACTTGGCCACCGCTTCCTTGTGCGCGCTTTCGCGGGTCGTCTTGAGCAGCGCCTGCACATCGGGCTTCTTCGGATAAACCTTCAGCGCCGCCTCGTACTCCGCGATCGCCTTCGGCCAATCCTTCGCCGCGACGGCCGCATCGGCGGCGGCCTTGGCGGCGGCAAACTTCGTTTCCTTCTCGAGCCGGGTCGCGCGGGATTGGCCTTCCTGGGCCGCGGCGGAGAAAGCATCCAACGAAAACGCGTTCTGGTAGGAATCGGCCGCCTGCGCGTACTGGCCCTGTTTCTCGAAGGCCGCGCCCTGCTGCATGAGCGCGTAAACCCGGTCGATGTTTTCGGCGCGCTTCAGACCTTGCTGGGCGACATCGCTGCCCGGCGATTTTTCCAAGGCCGACTGGAACGCTTTGCGCGCCTCGTCCTTCTCGCCGACCGCGAGTGCCTTCTGGCCGCGCAACAGCGCATCGCGCACGAAATCCGCCAGCGCGGTTTCCGCTTTCTTCAATTCCGTGAAGCCCCGGTCGAAAATCGTCTTGGCGCCGGTGAAGTTGCCGTCGTTGAGCAGCTGGCGGCCGGCGCCGGCGGCTTCGAAAGCGGATTCCAACGCGCCCGGGGCCAGGCTGCGCGCCAACTCGAGGTCCTGGATTTTGAGGAGGATCTTGTCGTAGGACTGCTTCGCCTCGGACTTGATCTTGATGTTGGCGGTGAAAGCATCGATGTCGCGCTTCAGACCTTCAAGAATCGCAAACGCCTTCGCAAAATCGCGGGAGGCGAGCAGCGACTCCGCCTCGCCGTAGGATTTTTCCATCAGGATCATCTGCTGCAGCTGCAACGGATGGTCGGGCGGAATCTTCCGCAGTTCGCCGAGGGCTTTCTTGGTGAGCTCGTTGGCCTGTTCGGCTTTGGCCTGGGAAATGAACGCCGAGCTGGCGGAAGCCACCGTCGGGGCGGCCGCGACTTGCGCGGGTTTCGTGGAAAGGAACTCCGGACCGAAGACGGCCTTGCCCACCCGGATGAGAACGGCGGCGACGAGCAGGAGGCCGACAAAACCGCCGGCCGTCCAGCCGACGATCTTCTTCCACGTCCACTTGCGGCTGACCTGTTCCTGACCGGCATCCGGATTCCAATGGATGATCCGGCGTTTCTTCGCTGCCTGAGAATCAATTTCCTCTGCCATGGTATGTGAGGGGACCTGCTGCGGTTGTTGATACAGGATGGACGAACGCGGGAGGGAATTCGTTCTGCGGTGGGGTCACAAACGCGTCGCCACCATGCGAGGATCATGCCAAAATGCAAAGGCCAATCCGAATTGCGCGGGACCTTTTCGGTAACGATTTGGTCGCAGCGGATTCGCCGCCGCCGCGCCGACCCGGCAGTTGCCAAATCGTCCGGCCGAAATATCGACTCCGCACCGCAGCTCTTCCGCCCGCCATGACTCCGCCCTCCCGCTCCCTCCTGGTTATACTCGCCGCCGCCCTGCTCGCCGGCTGCCACGAAGTGCCCGTCACCGGTCGTCGCGCCATGAATCTCGTCGACGAAAAGGAAGTCACCAAAATGAGCATCGCGATGTTCGACGACCTCAAGCGCCGCCAGCGGCCGTCCCGCGACAAGGACCGCATCGCGCAACTGCAACGGGTCGGCGAACGGATTTCCAAGGTCGTGTTCTGGGATATGCCGGATGCCGATTGGGAGTTCGTGGTTTTCGACAATCCCCAGATCAACGCCTTCGCCATGGCCGGCGGCAAAGTCGGGGTTTACAGCGGTCTCTTCAAGGTCGCCAAGACCGACGACCAGCTCGCCGCCGTCATCGCCCACGAGATCGCCCACGTCACCGCCAAGCACGTGCACGAAAAACTCTCGCAGCAGCTCGCGGTCGATACCGTCGGCACCGTCGGCATGATCGGCATGGGCGTCGGCGGGGCCCCCGCGATCACGACCGTGATGCTGGGCAACGCCTACGGTCTCGGCACCGGCATCGGCGCCCTCGCCTTCGACCGGAAGAAAGAACTCGAAGCCGACTACGTCGGCCTGATGTACATGGCGCGGGCGGGCTACAATCCGCAGGCCGCGGTCGAGGTCATGGAGGCGCTCGACGCCGAAACCGCGGGCAGACCCGCGCCGGCGGCCTTTCTTTCGACCCACCCGAGCCATCCCGAGCGCGTGCTCCAGCTCATCGACGCCATGCCCAAGGCGCTCAAAGAGCGCACCCAAAGCGCCGCCGTCCGTGCGCCCACGATCGTCAAATAAACGCACTCCCCGCCGACCGGCCTCCTGCCCGCTTCACGAACCGACTTCGGCGACCGGACGCAAAAAAGGCGGGCCCGCAGGCCCGCCTTGAGAATCTTCCCCTCCGTCCGATCACTCCTCCCGGCGACCGGAAAGGAGCATCAGGATATGGATCAGCGAACCCATGGCGGCGACGAAGGCGGCGACGTAGGTGAGCGCCGCGGCATTGAGGGTTTCATTGACGCCGGGCATTTCATCGCGGTCGACAATGCCCAGCGTGACCAACTGGGCCTTCGCCCGGCGGCTGGCATCGAATTCCACGGGCAACGTCACCAGTTGGAACAAGCAAATGACGCCGAGGGCGACCGCACCGATCGTCAGCAACGTGCCGCCGATCGAAGAGCTGATCAGGAAGATGCCGAGGATCATCACGAAATTCGAGACTCCGGCCGCGATCTGCGTGGCCGGCGCCATCGACTGCCGCAACGTCATCATCGAGTAACCGACCTTGTGCTGGATGGCGTGGCCGGCTTCGTGGGCGGCGACGCCGAGGGCCGCGAGGCTGGTGCCGTGGTAGTTGTGCTCCGACAGCGCCAGCCGCTTGTTCATCGGGTCGTAGTGGTCCGTGAGTTCTCCCGGAACCTGCACGATTTCGACGTCGTGGATTCCAGCCGATTCCATGACCGCCTGGGCGGCTTCGCGGCCGCTGATCCGGCCCCGGGACGGGATCTCCACATTGCGCGCGTAAGCGTTGCGGATCCGAAACTGCGCGTAGAGGCCGAACAGCATCGGAATGATAATGAGGATAATCCAGATAAGCATGGGAGTTGGGAAGTTGAGCGGTTGGACTGAAGATCGGCGAATTGCCGTTGAATGAGTCGGAATTTATCCATTCCCCGCTGATTGCCAGCGGAATCGGCAAGTTTGGAAACCGGCCCGGCCGGTTCCAGCGTCGGATGCGACCGCAAAAAAGCCACCGGCCGCGAAGCCGGTGGCGAAAACAGACCGAGAGCGACCGATCAACCGAGTTGCGGTACGTCGAGCCAGCGACGCTCGCTCCAGGACTTGAGGCCGAGTTCGGCGAGCTGCACGCCCTTGGCGCCCTGAAACAGATTCCACGGGAACGGATCACCCTTCACGACGTGCCGCAGGAACAATTCCCACTGCACCTTGAACGCGTTGTCGTAAACGCCTTGGTCCGGCACCCGCGTCCAGCCGTCGAAATACTTGATCGGGCTGTCGATGTCGGGATTCCACACGCAGCGCGGCGTGGCGGAAAGGTGCTGGGCCGTGCAATCGCGGAGACCGGCCACCGCGGATCCGTGCGTGCCGTCGACTTGGAGCGTGAGCAGGTCGTCGCGGCGCACGCGGACATCCCAGGACGAATTGAAGTGGCAGATGACGCCGTTGATCAGCTCGAACGTCGCGTAGGCCGAATCGTCCGCGGTGCACTTGTACGGCTTGCCGGCCTCGTCCCAGCGCTGCGGGATGTGGGTGGCGCCGAGGCAGGTCAGCGACTTGATTTCGCCGAACAGATTCTGGATCACGTACTGCCAGTGGCAGAGCATGTCGACGATGATACCGCCGTCGTCTTCCTTCCGGTAGTTCCAGGACGGACGCTGGAGTTTCTCATGCTCGCCGGTGAAAACCCAGTAACCGAACTCGCCGCGCACCGAGAGGATCTGCCCGAAGAAGCCGGTATCGATGAGGTACTTCAGCTTGAGCAGGCCGGGCAGCCAAAGTTTATCCTGCACCACGCCGTTCTTCAGGCCGGCGGCGGCCACCTCGCGGGCGAGGGCGAGCGCCTCGGCCGACGACGTCGCGGTCGGTTTTTCGCAGTAAATATGTTTCTTGGCCGCGATGGCCTTGCGGACGCCGATCGGGCGCTGGCCGGTGAGCGTGGCGTCGAAGTAGATCTGGTTCGCGGGATCGGCGAGCGCGGCGTCGAGGTTCGTCGTGTAGCGCTTCACGCCGGCGCGGGCGGCCAAGGCGGCGAGTTTGGACTCGCTGCGGCCGACCAGAATCGGATCGGGCATGATGGACTCGGCGTCCCCGAGCTTGATGCCGCCCTGGTCGATGATCGCCTTGATCGAACGCAGCAGATGCTGGTTGGTACCCATGCGTCCCGTGACGCCGTTCATGATGATGCCGACTTTGTGCGTGGTCATAGCGGAGAGGTGGCGGGGGTTGAGGAGAACGCCGCCAGTGTAGGCGGCGCGGCGGGCTTGCGTTAGGACATTTCCGACTTTTTCTAGCACGCTTCCGATGTCGATTCTCGCGTGGAGCCCCATTCTCGTCCAGACGATCAAGGTCCGGGCCCTGGGCTTCGTGCTGCGCAAGCTGCAGCTGAACCGGCACCGGGAAACGGAAGTCGCCGAACACCGCCACGGCTGGGCGCAGCTGATCCTCTACCTTTCGGGCGAAGGCCTGCAGCGCGTGGGCCGCCGGCGCCGCATCGCGCGCAGCGGCGATTTGTTCGTGATCCCGCCCGGGCGGCCCCATGGTTTCGCGCTGCGCGGACACAGCCGCCCGCTTTGCCTTGTGCTCGACTACGAACTGGCGCGCGCTTCCCGGCCGCGCGCTGTGTACCGGCGCATCCCGCCCGCCGCGCTGAACGAGCTCCACGCCTTGCTGGCACGCGTGCCGGCCAAGGGCCGGCTGACCCTCGGGGACTACGCCACGATCCTCGCCGTCGTCGCGCGGCTGCTGGACCCCGCCGCCGCCCGGCCGGCTCCGGCCGCCCCGGCCCCGGGTCTCTTCGCCCGCGTGCGGGATCTGCTGCATTCCCCGGCGCCGCTGGCCCGGGTGGCCCGCAGCGCCGGCTACCACCCCGACCACCTGACGCGGAAACTGAAACGCGAGGCCGGCCTCGGCCTCCGCGCCCTGCGCGACCGGCTGCGGCTGGAGGCCGCGCAGGCGGCGCTGCGCGGCGCCGCCACCGTATCCGAAGCGGCGGTACGCGCCGGTTTCGAGGACCCGAACTATTTCGCGCGGTGGTTCCGCCGGCACACCGGCCAAACCCCGCGGGCCTGGCGCGCCGGCCGTCCGGCCTAGCCGGGAACCGTTCCCCGCTCAGGCGCCGGGCGCCTTCGTGCACTGCGGCTGCGCGCCAGCGGGCAGCGGCGGGATGCCGCCCTCGCCCGCCTTCGGCAGGGTGCCGTTCAGCTCCTGGCGCCAGTGCGCGACGTCTCCGCCCGGGCAATACACGTAGATCATGTGCATCGGCTCGTCGCCCGTATTGGTCAACTGGTGGAAGAGCGTCGGCGGCATGAACACCGCCTGCCCGGCCTTGATCGGGCTGCGCTCGGTGCCGACGCAGATTTCGCCCTCCCCCTGCACGATGAAGTAAACCTCTTCCTGCTCCTGGTTGTGCCACGGCACCTGGCCGCCGCGCGGCTCGAGGATGGAATAGCCCATCGAAAAGCCCTTGGCCGGGATCGGCTGGCCGAGTTGGCCGACAAGGCCGCGGCCCCAACGACGGGCGGGAAACGTGCCACCGGGAATCTTGGCGAGGTCTGCAATGATCATAGGACCGCGAGTCGAAGCCGGCGCCCGCGCCGGGGGCGAACAAATTTCACGTCACGCCGCCAACCCGGCGCGGCGCAGCAGCGCGTCGAGCTGCGGCTCCCGCCCCATGAAGCCGCGGTACAGCGTCATCGGATCGGCGGAGTTTCCCCGGCTGAGAATGTGCCGCACAAAATCCGCGCCGACCGCCGGATCGAAGATGCCCTCGCGTTTGAAACGGGTGAACGCATCGGCCTCGAGCACCTCCGCCCATTTGTAGGAATAGTAGCCGGCCGCGTAGCCCACCGGGTCGGAAAAGAGATGGTTGAACCGCTTCACGATCGTCGGTGCCGGCGGCTCCGTCGGCACCAAGCAATCCGCCACCCACGGCCGCACCGCGCTTTCGACCTCGCCCGCTTCCGCCGCCGTCAACGGCTGCAAGTGCAGGAGCAGATCCATTTTGGCGAACGCGATCTGCCGGAGCGTCGCCGTCGCCGTCCGGAAGTTTTTCGCCGCCGTCAGCCGCCGGAACAGCTCCTCCGGGATGGGCGCGCCGGTTTCATGGTGGCGCGCGAAGAGATCCAACCCCTCGCGCTCCCAGCACCAGTTCTCCATGATCTGCGAGGGCAACTCGACGAAGTCCCACGCGACATTCGTGCCGTTGAGCGATTTCACCGGCACCTCGCCGAGCAGGTGGTGCAGCAGATGGCCGAATTCGTGGAACACCGTCTCCACTTCGCGGTGCGACAACAGCGCGGCCCGGCCGCCCGCCGGCGGAGTCATGTTGCCGCACATCAGGCCGAGGTGCGGCGCCCGCGAGCCGTCCGGCCGCGGCCCGCCCGTGATGAGATAGTTCATCCAGGCGCCGCCCCGCTTCGACTCGCGCGGGTGCCAATCCGCATAGAAAGATCCCAGATGCCGGCCCGCCGCATCGTGCACGTCGTGGTACGTTACCTCCGGGTGCCACACCTCCGTCTCGCCCGGCGGCCGCGCGGCGACCCGCAGGCCGAAAATCCGGCGCACGAGTTCGAACATGCCCGCCACCACGCCAGGGAGCGGGAAATACGGCCGCAGCGCCTCCTCGTCGAAATCGAACTGCGCGCGCCGCAATTTCTCGGCCCAGTAGGCGGTTTCCCATGGAGCCAAGCGCCCGGCCGGCCCGCCCGTCTGCGCCGCCTTGAACGCCTCGAGTTCGGCGGCTTCCCGCGCAAAGGCCGGCGCCGCCCGGGTCTGCAGATCCGCGACAAACTCCAGCGCCCGCCGGGCCGAACCCGCCATCCGGCGCTCCAGCACCAGGTCGGCGAAATTCAATTTGCCCAGCAGCCGCGCCTTCTCCGCCCGCAATTCCAGAATACGCGCGACCAAGGGGCCGTTGTCATGCGGGGCCAGCGCCCCGACGGCCGTCGACGCGAGCCACATCTCGCGGCGCAGTCCGGCATTGTCGACGTAGCTCATGAACGGCTCCGCCGAAGGCCCCTGCAAGGTGAAGCGCCATCCCGTTTTTCCCTTCGCCTCCGCGCTGCTCCGGGCCGCAGCCTTCGCCTGTTCCGGCAAGCCCGCGAGCCGCGCTTCGTCGGTTACCACCAACTCCCACGCGTTGGTCGCATCGAGCACGTTCTCCCCGTACTTCTGCGTGATCTGGGCCAGTTCCGCCTGCAGCGCCTCGAGCCGCGCCCGCTCGGCCGCCGGCAGATCGGCGCCCGCCTGGCGGAAATCCTTCAGCGTTTCCTCGAGCAAACGGCGGTGCACGCCCGCCACCGCCGCCGCCGCCGGGGACTCGGCAAAAGCCTTCAACCGCTGCCACAGGTCCGCCCGCAGGGGGATTCCGGCCAAAAAGGCCGACACCTTCGGCAACGCGGCGTTGTGCGCCTCGCGCAGAGCCGGCGCATCGGCGACCGACTGCAAATGCGTCACCTTGCCCCAGACCGAATTCAATTCCTCGGCCGCTTCCTCCAGAGCGAGAAACGTCGATTCCCAAGTGACCGCCGCGATGTCCTGCGTCGCAATCCGGTCCACGCGCGCCGCCGCCCCGGCCAAGGCGGCATCGACCGCCGGCCCGATCAGCTCGGGCGCAAGTTGGGTCCAACGGATGTGAAAATCGGGATCGAGAAACGGATTTGCCGCCATCGCGCGCAAAGACGGGCCCGTCCCCGGAATGTCAAACCGCTTTCCCGCCGCTCACCACACCCGCGTCACTCCGAAGGCCACCTGCCGTTTCGCCGCCGGCACGGCCGGCACCGACTGGAACGCTTCGTTCCACAGGTTCTCGGCCTGCAGGGAAAACTCCAGGCCGGGCCAGGCCGACGGCCGGTACGCGACCGCGGACGAGGTCAGAAAAGCATCCCGCCCCCCGACATTGCGCAACAGGTTCGCGGCCTGCCGCTGCAGCACATTGTCCATCCGCAGCGTCACTTCCCGGGTCAGCCGCAGCGTCACCGCTGCCGTCAAGCGGTGACGCGCATAGTTGAGGGCATAGAAACTCGCATCGGCTCCGGCCCCGCGGTAATCGGGCGTCTTCGTCAAAGCCGTGTAGCCGAGAACGGCATCGACCCGGCTCCACTCGCGCCGCGCCACGATTTCCACGCCGGCCACATCGAGGTCGACCGCGTTGGCGGTCCGCGCCGTCACCCCGCGCCGGAAGGTCCAATCCACCAACGCTTCATCCCGACGACCAAAGATCGCCGCTTCGGCGAGCCAGCCCCCTGCCGCCGCGACCGCCGCGGCCTCGACCGTCCGCGACGTCTGGCGTCCAAGCCCCGCGTTGCCCCGGAACAAACCTGCCGCCGGGTTCGAATTGAGCGCGGTGTAGGTCGGAACCTGCGATGCTTGCGCAAAGCCCAGCCGCACCTGCCGCAAGCCGCGGCCGGCAAACTCGCGCGCCCACTCGGCCTGCGGCGAAATCGCGGCGCCGTTGCAATTGGTAGCGTCGTACGCCGCCCCGAACCGCAGGCGGGTCACGCCGTCGGTTTCCCGCCACTCCCGTTCCGGGAGCACGACGACCCGGCCGCTGGTCCGCGAATTGTACCGGCCGAAAGTCAGCGACGTCGAACGCAGCCGGTCCGCCGCGGCCTCGGCCCGCAGGTTCACCTGCCAAGTCCCGAGACTGTGACGCGCCGATAGCGCCGCCCCGGACAGCCACGTCGTATGCTGGAACGGATGCACCGGCCCGACGGGGGCGAAACGGTTGAAAGCGTAGTCGTCGCGGTGCCGCCGGTGAAACACGCCCGCTTCGAGAAACTCCCCGGCGCCGTGGGTCACGCGGTGATTGAGCGCCAGCAGCACCGTCTGCAGGTTCTCCGTCTCATTCGAATTGAAAGGCGTGTACAGATTCGGCCAGCCGAAGAACTTCGCCTGATAACCCGCGAAGAGATCCGTCTGGCTGTTCGCATCGCGCGTCTGGATCCGCCCATTCACGCGGTCGAAGCGGCTCTCGCCGTAGGGCAACGAACCGTCGGAAGCCGAATGGGCGACGGCGACATCGGCGCCGATCCGCCGGCCTTTCGTATTCTTCCACGCCATCTCGGCGCCGAGATGAACCTCGCCCCGGACCAGATCAAAGCTGCCGACGGCCGCCGCGATGCTGCCGCCGCTGCGAATTGATCGCCACCCTTGGCTGATGGCGCCCGCCGTCGCATTGGCGGCACCGAGCGCCAACTCCGTGCCGGTAGCCAAGACCGGCGCCGTCAGCATCGCCGGCGCAACCGGAATCTCCGCGAAATAGTGCCCGGTCTGCGGGTCGCCGAGGGTCACCGCGCCGACCTGGAAGCCCGTGTTTTCAAACGTGCCGCCCCGCACCGTCACATCCGCCTGGGCCTCCGCCAGATTGCGCCCGTGCAGGTCGACCCGCGGATCGTAGCGCAGCGCGGACACCGGCATCGCAAACGTGCCCACCGGCACCTGGTTGGAAATCCGCGGGGAATTCACGCCGAACTCCGGCAACTGCACCGCATCCTGTGCCCCCGCAAGCACCGGACAAACCGTCGCCGCCAAACGCAGAACCCATTTCATGCCGCCGACTCGCTAACGCTCAGCGCGTCGGAAACAAGCCTCTTGTTCAGATTAAAAACGAACCTTCCTTAACAAGCACTCAAACTGTTCCCCGCGTCCGGTCCGGAATTGTCCCTCGCGCCTCGCGGACCCGACCGGTATCCGCCGGCGGCGGCGCCAAACAAAAAACCCCGGTCTTGGGCAGGCCGGGGTCGGAGGGTCGAAAATCGGGACGGTTTACTCGTCGCCGTCGTTGCCGATCGCTTCGACCGGGCAACCTTCGAGGGCTTCCATGCACTGCGCGACTTCCTCTTCGGTCGTCGGCTGCTTGTGCACGAAGGAATAACCGCCCTCATCGTGGCGCGTGAAAAACGACGGCGCCGTCTCCCGGCAAAGATCGCAGTCGATGCACTGCTGATCCACGTAGAATTTTCCCGGACTGTTCGGGGCCCACTTGTCGGTCTTGTTCGCCATAGATGGTAGGCGCAGGAAGAGATCATTCGCCGGACCTGTCAAGCGGGCTCCCGGTTTCCGTGCGGCGGGACTGAAATTCGCCGGCCGTTCCGGCCTTGGCGCCGACCTTTTCGTCCCCTTCGCGTCCGCGGTTCAAATCCTGCGCGGCGTGCCGTCCGCCGGCTTGTGTTTGCGGACATCACCGCTACGGTCGGCCCGATGCCTTCGGATCGGTCCTACTTGCGCGACGACTACGAAAGAGAAAACACGTCTTCGCTCACTTGGCTGCTCTGCGCCCTCGTTGCCGGCTTCGCCGTCCAGTTTCTGCTGGGATCGCCTTGGCTCGGCGGCCGCGGCGAGGTGGAGGAATTTCTGACGCTCGGGTACGACACGGTCAGCCGGGGTTGGCTCTGGACGTTGCTGACGTATCCATTTCTCCACAGCACGTCGTTCCTGTTCCATCTCGTCGGCAACGCGCTCGCGCTTTACTTTCTCGGGCGGGAACTCCTGCCCTTGCTCGGCGCCTTGCGTTTCTACGGCATTCTCGGCGTCGCCTCGCTCGCCGGCGGCCTCATGTGGCTCGCGGTCCACCACACTGCCGGGGCCGGTGAGACTCTTTGCGGGGCCACGCCTGCGGTCTTCGCTTTGTTGACCGTCTTTGCCTGCCTGTACCCGCGGCAGCCGCTGCAGTTTCTGCTTTTCTTCGTCTTCCCGGTCACCGTGACGCCGCGCCAAGTCGCGCTCGGGCTCGGCGCGGTGGTCTTGGCCGGCTTTGCCGCCGAAGTGTTCGCGTCTCCGCTGCCCTTCGGCGTCACGCTCGCGAGTTCGGCCCATCTCGGCGGGATCGTCACGGGCTTGGTTTATTTTCGGTTCATCCATCACGGCCGCTGGGCCCTGGGTTCGCCCGACCGTCCGGAGGCCGAGTTGCCCCGTTGGCTGGCGCCCAAAAAACGGGAATCGCTCGCTGCCGCCCCGATCCCCGAGCTCGCCCCGGCCCCGCGGGTCGACCTGCGCGCCGAGGCGGACCGCATTCTCGACAAGATCAACAGCCACGGTCTTGCGTCCCTCACGGCCGAGGAAAAACGCCTGCTCGCCGAGGCCCGCGACCTGCTCAGCGGACGCTGAACCGGCCCGCCACCCGCACTTCCCGACATCTCGCGAAACAATTCCCGCCCCGAGCTCTCTTACCCAACCATGATCCGCGCTTCCGGCTTCCGCTCCTTCGGTCTGTTGCTCGCCCTCGGCCTCGCGTCGGTTTCGGCGTGGGCGGCCGTCGGCGAACGCAAACAGTTCTCCACGTCCACTACGCTGGCCCAGGAAGCCAGCACCCTTGTCCGCATTCTCGAGCAGGCCCACATCAACCGCGACAGCGTGCGCCCCCCGCTCTATTCCGAAGTCGTGCCCGACTACATGGGCGATCTCGACGGCCAACGGCTCTTTTTCCTCGGCAGCGATCGCGCCAAGTTCATGGCCGAGTACGGCCAGAACATCTATTACAACACCGCCTTCCTCGGCAACATCAGCGCCGCCTACGAGATCTTCTACGTCTACCAGACCCGCGTGGAAGCCCGCGTCGCCTGGATCATGGAAGAGCTGAAGAAGGATTTCGACCTGACGACGAACGAGACTTACCGGCGCGATCGCGCCAAGTCCGAGTGGCCGGCCAATGCCGCCGCGGCCGACGAACTCTGGCTCAAGCGCCTCAAATTCGAAATCGTCGAGGACCTGCTCAACAAAAAGTCGCTCGACGAGGCCAAGACCAATGTGCGCAAACGTTACGAGCGCATGCTGAAGAACCTCGCCGAAATCGAAGGCAGCGATCTCGCCGAGCTTTTCCTCTCCACCATCGCCCGCCTCTACGACCCGCACTCGAGCTATTTCTCCGCCTCCACCTTCGAGGAATTCGGCATCCAGATGAAGCTGCAGCTGGTCGGCATCGGCGCCGTCCTCGGCGTCGAGGACGACCAATGCATCGTGCGCGAAATCGTCCCCGGCGGACCGGCCGATCTCGACCGCCAACTCAAGCCCAACGACAAGATCATCTCCGTCAGCCAGGGCGGCGCCGAACCCGTCGAGGTCCTCGGCATGAAGCTGCGCAAGATCGTCGACATGATCCGCGGCCAGAAAGGCTCGCAGGTCCACCTTTCGGTGCAGCCCGGCGACGCCACCGATTCCTCCGCCCGCAAGCAGATCGTCATCACCCGCGACACCGTGAAACTCAACAGCGCCCGCGCCCGCGGCGCCGTGTTCGATCTCCCGGATGCCGAGGGCAAGATCCAGCCCATCGGCGTCATCAACCTCCCGTCGTTTTACGGCCCGGCCGACGACGGCGATACCGATGCCGAGAAAACCACCGCCACCCGCGATGTCGCGCGGCTCATCGAGCAACTCAAGCAGGCCGGCATCCAGGGTCTGATCCTCGACCTGCGCCGCAACGGCGGCGGCTTCCTCCAGGAAGCGATCGAACTTGCCGGTCTCTTCGTCGAAAAGGGCCCGATCGTGCAGGTGAAGAATTACAACGGCGAAATCCAGGTCGACAACGACAACAAGGCCGGCGTCGCCTACGCCGGACCGCTCGCCGTGCTCGTCGACCGCTTCAGCGCATCCGCCTCCGAGATCGTCACCGGCGCCCTCCAGAACTACGGCCGCGCCATCGTCGTCGGCACCAGTTCGACCCACGGCAAGGGCTCGGTCCAAATGGTGCAAGAGATGAAGAACATCGCCCGCGCCCTCGCCCTTTCCCCGCAGAAAACCGGCGCCGCCAAATTCACGATCCAGAAGTATTACCTTCCCAGCGGCGCTTCGACGCAGCTCAAGGGCGTGGTGCCCGACATCACGCTGCCGTCCATCGACGAGTTTCTGCCGGTCGGCGAGTCGGACCTCCAGCGCGCCCTCGTCTGGGACCAGATCCCGACCAGTTTCTTCGACGGCAAGCCGCTCGAAGCCAATGTGCTCGCGCCGCTCCGCCAGGCCAGCACCGTCCGGCAAACCAAGCTGACGGAATTCGACTACCTCCGCCGCAACGTCGAGCGCTTCAAGCAGCGCCAGGACCAGAAGTTGATCTCCGTGAACCTCGCCGAACGCCAACGCATCAAGGGCGAGGACGACGCTTTCCGCAAAGCCATGAAAGCGGAACGCGAGACCATCGCGAAAACCGACTTCGCCTACAAACCCTACTTCCTCGGGCCGCCGCCGCCCCCGAAGATCAAGGCGCCGAAAAAAGAGGACGACGAAGAAGAGGACGCGTTCGAGGACAACGATTCGTGGACGCGCGCCGACATCCATTTGCGCGAGGCGATCCGCGTCGTCGGCGACGCCATCGCGCTCGGCAAGAACAAGGAACTCTGGGCCAGCACCCGCCCTCCGCTCACGGCTGCGACCGGCGGCTGAACCGAACTCATTCGGTTGAGTGGGCTTGGTCGGGAGATGGGAGACGGACCGTTCGGTTTCGAACGTACCGTGCTGCGGTTGCGTATTCCGTGCCGCGACGGATCGATCTCTCAACCCTCAGCTTTCAGCTCTCGACGGCATGATCCCGGCTGAGTTTCCGGGCCCCTTGGTGCCGCCGCCCGCCGCCTGCCGCCGCAGGCGTTTTCGTTTTCAGGCGCCGGGCGCCCGGGCAAAAACGTAACGGTCGCGCTTGGTCAAGTCCTGGCGCGATTCGAAGCGCTCCAGACCCGCCGCCGCCACGAGTCGACCCAGCTCAGCGTGATGCGCAATGCCCGTCTCCAGCGCGAGCAAGCCGCCGGGAACGAGAAAGGCCGGCGCCGCCGCGATGATCCGGCGCAAGTCCGAGATCCCGTCCTCCGCGGCCGTGAGCGCCGCCGCCGGTTCGAACCCCCTTACCTCCAAAGCCGTCGCTGCGGTTTCCGTCGCCGAAAGGTAAGGCGGATTTGCGATCACCAGATCGAAACGGCTCCCCGCCGGGAGGGCGGAAAACCAATCCGAGCGCAAAAAAGCAACCCGCCCCGCCAAGCCGTTTGCCGCGGCATTTTCCGCCGCCAGCGCCAGGGCCTCGGGACTTGCGTCCACCGCCGTGACTTCCGCCGCCGGATGCGTCTTCGCCAGGGCCAACGCCAGCGCACCAGAGCCGGTGCCGAGATCGAGCACGCGGGCCGGCGCCGGACAGGCCGCCACGACCAACTCCGCCAAGAGTTCGGTCTCCGGCCGCGCGATCAGCGCCCGCCGGTCGCACTTCAGCGTCAGCCCGAAAAACTCCGTCTCGCCCGTGATATACTGCAGCGGTTCGTGCTGCGCCCGGCGGCGCACCAGCGGGCGGATCTTCTCCAATTCCGCTTCCGTCAGGGGGCGCTCGAACTCCATGTACAGCTGCATGCGCTTCCGCGCGAGCGCATGGCCGACGAGCAACTCCGCGTTGAGCCGCGGGGATTCCACCCCCTTGCCGCCGAGGAATTCCGTCGTCCGCTTGATGATTTCGAGTACGGTCAGCATGTCAGTCGTCGGCGCCCGCGCCGGCCCGCGCCGGAGTGAAATCGTGCCCGGTCAGCGCCGCCAGTTTCTCCTCGTAATCCGCTTTTTGAAGGGCCGCGATCACCGGATCGAGCGCCCCCTCCATGACCTGCGGCAGACTGTAAAGCGTCAGCCCGATCCGGTGGTCCGTCAGCCGGTTCTGCGGGAAATTGTAGGTCCGGATCCGTTCGCTGCGGTCGCCCGAACCGATCTGGCTCCGGCGCGCCGCCGCGTACTTCGCCTTTTCCTCGTCTTCGCGCCGCTTCAGCAGCCGCGAACGCAACACCGTCATCGCCCGCGCCTTGTTTTTCAATTGGGAACGCTCGTCCGCGCACGAGACGATCAGGCCCGTCGGCCGGTGCAGAATCTGCACCGCGGAATCGGTGGTGTTGACGCCTTGCCCGCCCGGTCCGCTGGCCCGGCTCACCGTGATCTCGAGTTCCTGCGGATCGATGTGCACGTCGACTTCCTCCGCCTCGGGCAACACGGCCACCGTGACGGTCGAGGTGTGGATCCGCCCGTTCGCTTCGGTCACCGGCACGCGTTGCACCCGTTGCACGCCGCTCTCGAACTTGAACTGTTTGTACACGTCGCTCCCCGAGATGAGGAAAATCACTTCTTTGTAGCCGCCGCGCTCGGACTGGCTGCTGCTCATCGGCTGGATCTTCCAGCCGCGGCCGTCCGCGTATTTCGAATACATCCGGAACAGCTCCGCGGCGAAGAGGCTCGCCTCGTCGCCGCCGGTGCCGGCGCGGATTTCCATCACGGTGTTGCGGGAATCGGTCGGGTCCGGCGGGATCATGGCGAGCAGAACCGCCTCCCGCAGCGCCGCGAGCCGGCGTTGCAGTTCCGGCATTTCCGCCGCCGCCAATTCCCGCAGGTCCGCATCGGCGGCCGGGTCGCGCCCGAAAGCCGCCGCCTCGCCGAGCTCGCGTTCGATCCGCCGGCACGCCGCGTAATCGGCCGCCAACTGCGTCAGCTTCTGGTGCTCGCGCGTGACGTCCGCCGCGCGCCGCGGATTGCCGTAGAACGAAGGCTCCGCCATCTGCGCCGCGAGTTCATCGAGGCGGCGCACGAACGGAGCCAGATCGGGAAGTTCATCCATGAATGGAGACGGGAAAGGGAGGGACCGGATTTGCGAATTGCGCGCCGGGCGGGCGGCGCTACCTATGACGCCCACCGCTGCGCGAGGCGAACTGCCTAGCGATGTTGATCTGCAATGGCCACAACCCTCTTCACTCAAAACACCATCGCCTGCATCTGGGACTTCGACAAGACGTTAATCCCGGATTACATGCAGACGCCGCTCTTCCGGCGCTACGGCATCGACGAGGCGACGTTCTGGGAAGAAACCAACAAGCTCGCCGGCCATTACCGCACCCGCGGCTACCATCTCTCCCCCGAGATCGCGTACCTCAACCACCTGCTGACCTACGTGCTCGCCGGTCCGCTCGAGGGCCTCAACAACAAGATCCTCGCCGATTGCGGCGCCGACATCGCGTTCTACCCGGGTCTCCCCGAGTTCTTCGGCCAAGTGAAGGGCTTTGTGCAGGAACGCCCCGAGTACATGAAGCACGAGATTTCCGTCGAACACTACATCGTCAGCACCGGCATCGCCCCGATGATCCGCGGCAGCGCGATCGCCCCGCAGGTCGACGGCATCTGGGCCTGCGAGTTCGTCGAGAATCCGCTCCAGCCCGGCTTCCTGAAACAGAACGAACTCACCATCGACGCCTCCGCCGAGATCGCCCAGATCGGCATGGTCATCGACAACACGACGAAGACCCGCGCGATTTTCGAAATCAACAAGGGGACCAACAAGAATCCCGCCATCGACGTGAACTCGAAGATGGAAACGGAGGACCGCCGGATCCCGATTCCCAACATGATCTACATCGCCGACGGCCCAAGCGATGTGCCCAGTTTCTCGGTCGTGAAAAACGGCGGCGGCCGCGCCTACGCCGTCTACAACCCGGACAAGCCCGCCGAGTTCGCGCAGAACGACCGCCTGCTCCAGTCCGGCCGCATCCACGGCTACGGCCCCGCCGATTACCGCCCCGGCTCCAGCACGTCCCAGTGGCTCCGGCTCCACCTGCACCAAATCTGCGACCGGATCGTCGCCGACCGCGAAGCGGCCGTCGCCTCCAAGGCCACAAAACCGCCGCGCCACCTCAACGCGACGCCCGAGGAAGAAGCCGCGAAGCGCGCCGCCAAGCAGCCGAAGCAAGCGTCGTTTCTCGAATAGCGCCGCCCGCTCACGCGATTTCGCCGCCGCGGTGCCGGGCATCTCGCCGCAATCGCAACGAGGTCCGGATCGCGATCTCGATCCCGGCAATCTGTTCCGCCAACGCCAGACCGGGGCGGCTGCCACCGGCCGTATCCGCCGCGGGCACATGGATAAACCCGCCGCGCACCGCCCCCGCCCGCCCGCGCCGCCGCGCCAGCGTCCGCATCAGCGAATAGAATACATGATTGCAGACGAAGGTCCCCGCGGTGTGCGACACGGCCGCCGGCAACCCGCGCCGCGCCAACGCCGCGACGATCCCCTTCACCGGCAAAGTCGAGAAATACGCCGCCGGTCCGCCCCGGGCAATCGGCCGGTCCACGGGTTGCTCACCCGCGTTGTCGGGCATACGCGCATCGTCGAGGTTGATCGCCACCCGCTCGGGCGTGATCGCGCCCCGCCCCGCCGCCACCCCGAGACAGATCACGAGCAAGGGCCGCTCGCGCCGCAGCCACCTCCGCAGTTCGCGCACCGACTTTCCGAAGACGCAGGGCAGCACGCGCCCGGCCACCCGGTGCCCCGCGATCGTCCGGCCATCGAGCGCGCGGACGATGTCCTGCGAGGGATTGGTCGCATCGCCGCCGAAGGGTTCGAAACCGGTAAGCAAAACGGTCGGCATCAGAAACGGTAAACGCAGAGGTACATCGCCGCGACGTTGAAAAGCCAGATCGCCGCCGCCATCGGCGCCTGCGCCTTGATCACCGCCATCCGGTCCTCGAGCTCGAGCAGGACCACCGGCACGAGATTGAAGTTCGCCGCCATGGGCGTCACGAGCGTGCCGCAGTAACCCGACAGCATGCCCAGCGCACCCATGATCGCCGGATTGCCACCGTGCTCCTGGACAATGAAGGGCAGGCCGATCCCGAGCGTGATCACGGGAAACGCCGCGAACGCGTTGCCCATAATGGCGGTGAACAGCGCCATCCCGCCGCAGTACGCGACCACCGCCACCAGCGGGTGGTGCGTCGGCAACGCCGCCGCGACGCCGTCCGCCACCACCTTGCCGACCCCGGCTTGCGCGAATACTCCGCCCAGCGCCGCCAGCAACTGCGGCAACACCAGCGCCCAGCCGAACACCTGAAGCAACCGGCTGCCCTCGTGCCAGGCCGTCTTCGGCGAGGCCCGGGTCAGCCACAGCGCCGCCAACAATCCCGTCACCGCCGCGACGCCGAGCGCCGTCGTGTTCAGTTGCGCCGCGGCGGCCAGCCGGACTTCGCCCCACCGAATCCGGTCGAGGGTCATACCGCCAACGACCACCAGCACCGGCACCAGCAGCGCGGGCGCGAGCAACCGCAGACCCAGGCCCGCATCGCGCCCCCCTGCCCGCTTCGGCCCCGCGGCCGGCGGCGCGACTTGGCCCGCTCCCGCCAACGCCGCCATCAGCAGCAGCGCATATCCGATCCACAGCGGGTCCACGTCCCTCCCCGTCACAAATGTCCAGGCCAACAGTCCCCAGAATAGCACCGAACCGAGCCGGCGCGGATGGCTGCGATCCAGCGCGATATGTCCCGCCATCGCGGACAGGTAGGCGCCGACGAGCACGAAAAACGTTTCCGCGGTGAGCAGATTCACGGCTGCACCTCCGCCACCGCGCGCGCTCCCCGCGCCAGCCGCCGATCCAGCAAGGTGTAGCGCCACCAACCGACGAAGACCACGA
Source organism: Opitutia bacterium Tous-C1TDCM (assembly GCA_002288455.1). GTDB lineage: Bacteria > Verrucomicrobiota > Verrucomicrobiia > Opitutales > Opitutaceae > ER46. Next base: position 24,860 of record NEUS01000007.1, on the reverse strand, counting down.
AGAGTGCTGTCGGCGCGCCCCACAGCGCGATGCTCCACATTCCGACCGCCACTCCGGCCGCATCGAAGAACCCCTTGATCAGCAGCACCGGGCCGACGGCGACAATGATGTCGTCGGCGAAGAAGTTGCCGAGATTCTCGGCCGCCGCCGCGTGCGCCCTAAGATCCGCGCGCGCCGCCGGCGTCAACGGCAGCCGGGCGGCCGCCGCACCCTCCGCCATCGGCACGACGATCGGGCGGACCATCGACGCGTGGTTGCCAATGCCGAGTCCCACCATGCTCGTCGCCCCGCGCAGCACATGGTAGCCGAGCAGCACCCGGCCCGCGGTCGCGTTGCGCAGGCGGCCGATGATCGATGCCGCACATTCCCGCAGGCCGTATTTCTCCAGAACCGCCACCAACGGGATCATCAGTACGATCGGCAAGGTGATGAACCGGTTGTCGACGAAGAACCGGCCGAAGAGCCGCATGATTTCCTGGAACGGCATTCCCGCCGCCAGCCCGGTGGCGATTCCCGCCAGCATCACCGCCAGCAGTGGATTCCAGCGCAGCAGGAAGCCGAGTCCGATCACGAGAATGCCCACGAGTTTGATCATGCGCGGAAAGGCTTCACGGCGATGCCGGCGGACGCCAGTTCGCGCCGCAGGCGGACGGCAAACTCGACCACGCAGGGCGAGTCCCCGTGCAGGCACACCGTATCCGCCCGCAACCTACAGCGCGTCCCGTCCAACGCGATCGCCTCGCCTTTTTGCACCAGTCCCAGCACCTGCCGCACCGCCGCTTCCTCGTCCGTAATCAATGCACCCGGCCGATCCCGCGGGGTGAGTGTGCCGTCCCCGCGGTAGCTCCGGTCGGCAAACACTTCTTCGGCCACGACCAGCCCGGCCGCCTGCGCCGCCGCCGCGAAGCAACTCGCCGCCGGGGCAAACACCGCGAGGCGCGGCCAGTTCTTCGCCAGCGCCTCGGCCACCGCGTGCGCAAGCGTACGGTCGCGGCCGACTAGGTTGTACAACGCGCCGTGCAATTTCACATGCCTCAGATCCGCCCCGGCGACCTCCGCGAGCGCGGCAATTTGCCGCCGCACCAACGCTCCGGCCTCAGCCGGCGTGATCGGATGCTCGATCCGCCCGAAGCCGGCCCGGTCTTCGTAGCCGGGATGGGCCCCGATGCCGACCCCGTGCCTTCGCGCCGCTGCCACCGCCGCCGCCATGGTCGCGCGATCGCCCGCATGTCCGCCGCACGCGATGTTGGCGGACGTGATCAGCGGCATCACCGCGTCGTCGTGGCCGGCGCCTTCGCCGAGATCGCAGTTGAGGTCGATGGAAATCATGGTTGTCGACCGCGGCCGGTTAGGGCGTCCCCGCGGAAAAATCCCTGCAAGGCCACACCCTGGCCGAGCCAGCCGAGCGATTCTTCCTGCGCGAGCCACACCGCGTGCGCCTCATCGAGCGTCACCTCCCGGAAACGCACACTGTCGCCGGGCCGGAGTTGGGCCAGCAACGGCAGATCGACCGTGATCACGTGCGCCAGTTGCGGGTAGCCGCCGATGGTCTGCGCATCCGCCAGCAGCACGATCGGCTGTCCGTCCGGCGGGACTTGGATCGTCCCGGGAGCCACCGGCCGGGAAACAAGCTCGGCGCTCGCCCGGCCAGCCAGCCTCTCGCCGCTCAGGCGCAGGCCGGTGCGGTCGGACTGCGGCGTCACCCGAAACATTCGGTCCAGCCAATCCCGGTCGAACTCCGCCGCTTCGGCCCCGGCGAGCACGCGCACCGTCACCTCGTCCGCATACCCGGGGAATATCTGCGGATCGACAAACCATGCCGCCGACCTGCCGGCCCTCGGTCGCAACGGCAGCCGATCCCCGCGCCGCAGCGGTCGTCCCGCCCACCCGCCGAAGCCGCCCCGCAGCGCGGTCCCGCGGCCGCCCAGCACGTCCGCGACCGGAATCCCGCCCGCCACCGCGAGGTATCCGCGGCAGCCCGACACGGCCGGCCCCAACCGCAGCGTCTCGCCGGCGCCGACCGCCAGCGGCCGTCCCCGGGGCAGACCGAAATCCCCGCCCGCCAAGGCGACCAGCGCCGGCGCCTCGAACCGCAATTCCGGACCGGTCAGCGTCCACTCGAGTCCAGCTTCTCCGGATACGTTGCCGACGAGGGCGTTGGCGACGCGCAGCGCGAACGCGTCGCACGCGCCGCCGGCCGCCACCCCTTGCCCGCGCCAACCGAACCGGCCGCCATCCTGCACCGTCGTCATCTGGCCCGCCCGCACGATCTCGAGACCCGCCCCGGCCGGCACGGCCTCGGGTCCGGCGGTTTCTCGCCGTTCGCCCGCCTCGGCTGCCAACCGGGCAAACTCAGCCTCACCGACCGGCCGGAACCGCACGCTGTCGCCTGCCGCCAGCCGGGCCGGCGGACTCCTGCCCGGATCGAACAACACCGCCGGCGTGCGCCCGATCACATTCCAGCCCCCCGGCGTCGCGAAGGGATAGACCCCGGTTTGCGCCCCGCCGATCCCGACCGACCCGGCCGCCACGCGCAGCCGTGGGACCTTGCGCCGCGGCATCGCCAACTCCGCCGGCAAACCGCCCAGATAGGGAAATCCCGGGGCAAACCCGATCGCATGAATGAGATAGTCCGGCGCCGCGTGGCGCGCGATCACTTGGGCTTCGGTCAGTCCTGTGTGCGCGGCCAACGCGGCCAGGTCCGGTCCCGCCTCGCCGCCATAGAGAACCGGAATTTCCACGGGTGTTGGCAGGTCTTTCGGCCCGCCCGCGCCGGCATCGGGAGCGCCTGCCGTTGCCTCCACCGCCGCCGCGAATTTCGCAAAGCTGCCGATCCGCGCCGGATCGTAGAAAACTCCGACGCTCGCGAAAGCTCCGAAACATTCCACCATCCCCTCCGGCGGCGCCGCCTGCAACCGCCGCACGGTCGCCCGCACCCGCGCCGCCGTTTCGCGGTCGATGGCCTTCCCCAACAGCAGCACCACGGCCGCATCGCCCAACGCGATCAGCGTCATGGCCGGAGCTTTCGCGCCGAAGATCGGTCCCGCAAAATAAAAAACCCGGCGCCGTGCGGCACCGGGTAAATGGGAGCGAGCTGTCCCGCAGGCAGACTCAGCGGGTGGCCGGCGCCAACGGCACCAAGCACAATTCCGGCGCCGCCGTCGACGCCGCCCGCACCGTGCCGTCGCCCGACGTCAGGACCGGCGTGGCCCGCAGCAAGGAGCGCAGGTCGCTGACTTCGAGCAGCGCGATGCCGGAACCCGCCGCGGAAGTCACCATCGCCGTGTAGTTGCCGGGCGGCAGCACCACGACCAGCGCCGACTCCAACGCGTTGCGCGGCACGCCCGGCAGGCTGGCCAGTTCCGTTCCGGCCGTAACGGTGCCGATGTCGTCGTTGGCCGCAATCTCCCGACCGGCCGAATCGTAGAGTCCAAGCCGCGGGTTAGCGATCGCCCCGGTCACTCCGAAACTCGCCAGCGAAGGTCCCTTCGCGGCAATCAGGGCGCGGATTGGCTCGGGGCCGGTCACGCTGATGCCTTGGATGAGCACTTGATCGCCCGGACCGACAAAACCACGGACGGCTAGATTGCCGAAGCGCGTCGCCGGCGTCTCGTTGGACACGGAGATCTGGCCGCGCAGCTGGCCGCCGGGAAACGCGGAGCTGTGGAAGTTAAGGTACATGCCACCGGTGAGCAGCAGCAACGGATCCCCGACGTACGGGATGTCGTGGGCGCCGGAAATGTGGCCGTTCGCGGAATTGTAGGCGCCGGCGGTGGCGCTGGTGCCGAGATTCGTGCGCACCGGACCGCTCACGCCCGGAGCGCCTTAGTGGATGTGCGAGTTGGTGAAGATGCTGTTGTAATTGTAGATCGAGGTGCGGATGCTGATCGTGTTGGCAACGGGATCGTAGAGCATGACGGAAGCGCCTCTGTTGATCGCGGTCGACAGGTTCACCGCCGGAAAAGCGGCCTGCTCCTGCGCCACGTCGAGATTGGCCACCAACCGCACGGGCCGCGCGGCGAGTTGGCCGCGGATTTCGCCGCCCGGAAACTGCGCGGAGTGGATGTTGAAATAGGCGCCGCCCTGCAGGAGCTTCAATTTGTCGCCACCGTGCCGGATTCCGCGGAACGTTGCGGTGAGCGCGTTGCCCGAGCGGGTGTAGACCGCCTCGCCGCCGAGGTTCGTGACCACCGGACCGTTGGTCCCGGCAGGCGCCTCGTGGATGTGCGACGCCGTCGCGGGATTCGCCATGTCCCGGATCGAGACGATGAGGTCGAACGAATTGGCTCCGACGTCGTACAGCATAATGGCCGAACCGGAAGCAGGCGACGTGGAGGCGGGGACTTCCTGCGTCGGACTGAGCGTGGCGCGCAATTCGACGACTTGGGAACGAAGCACGGGACCGAAGGCGCAAAACGCGCCGAGCGACAGGAGAACGAAGCACCGGGATAGTTTCATGGGGATGACAGCGGACAGAAACTCGCGCCGCCGATTCCGCACCTGCCAATACGTAACAGAATGGAAAGATCGGCCGTCTTTCCGCCGCGCCGCAGCCGCCCGGGGACGAAGCGTCCGGAGTCGGCCGCGATTCGCGAGGAATGGGTTGAACTTTGTGACAAGGCGGCGACTAATTCGCCCTCCCATGGCCCTTCGTGCGTCTTCCGCTCCGCCGCAGCACTGAACCCCTTCGCGCTCCATGTCCGAACTCATCCGCCAGTTCCGCAATTTCTTCGTTTCGCTCCGCCTCACGGTGGTCCTGCTCGTGCTCGGCATGATTTTGGTGTTCGCCGCGACCCTCGACCAGGTGAACCTCGGGATCTGGGCGGTGCAGGAAAAATATTTCCGCTCGTTCTTCGTCCTCTGGAACGTCGGCGACATCCCGGTCCCGGTTTTCCCCGGCGGCTATTTCGTCGGCGGTCTCCTCCTGATCAACCTTACCGTCTCCCACCTTTACCGCTTCAAATTCACGCTGCGCAAATCGGGCATCTTCCTCACCCATGTCGGCCTGATTTTGCTCCTGCTCGGCGAACTCTTCACCGGCCTCCTCCAGGAGGACTACTCGATGCGCCTCGAGCAAAACGTCCCGAAGAACTACTCCGAAAGTTTCCGGGAAAACGAACTCGTCGTCCTCGACGTGACCGACTCGCAGTTCGACGACGTCGTCTCCGTACCCGAGGAACGCGTCGCCCGCGCCGAAGCCATCCAGCATCCCAAGCTGCCTTTCCGGGTCGTGCCCAAGGAGTACTACCCCAATTCCGCGCTCCAGAACCGCCCGGAAACCGAAGCGCCCGGCAACGCCCCTTCGAAAGCCACCCAGGGCATCGGCCAACGCGTGCGCCTCGTGCCGCTCCCGATCACCTACAAACAAAACGAGCGCAACATCCCCGCCGCGTTCGTCGAACTCGTCGGCTCCTCCGGTTCGCTCGGGACGTGGCTCGTCTCCGCCGATCCCCGTTTGCCGAACCAACGGTTCGAACACGCCGGCCGCACCTACGAAATCGCGATGCGGTTCCTCCGGACCTACAAACCCTTCGAGCTCACGCTGCTCAAGTTCAGCCACGACCGCTACGCCGGCACCGAGATTCCGAAAAACTTTTCCAGCAACATCCGGCTGAAAACTCCCGACGGCCAGGACGACCGCGAAGTCCTGATCTACATGAACAACCCGCTGCGGTACTCGGGCCTCACGTTTTACCAGGCCAGCTTCGAACCCGGCAACGACAAGGTCACGATCCTCCAGGTGGTCCGCAATCCGAGTTGGCTCGTGCCGTACATCGCGTGCTCGCTCATGACCTTCGGCCTCCTGATCCAGTTCGGCATCCACCTTTTCGCTTTCGTCGGCAAACGCCGCGCCCCGCGCGCCCTCCCCGCATGAAGAAACTCATCCCCCTGCTCGTCCTGGCCGCGACGGTTTTCTACGTCGCCCGCACCCTGATGCCGGTACCGGAAGCGTCCGCCTTCAAGATCGCCGCCTTCGGCGAACTGCCGGTGCTCGTGAACGGCCGCATCAAGCCGCTGGATACGGTGGCGCGCAGCTCGCTCCTCCAGCTCCAGGGCCGCCAGCGCGTCAGTTCGCCGCTGGTTTCCGCGCCGATCGTCGCGACGCCGTCGGAATGGCTGCTCGAGGTCGTCTTCCGGCCCGAAAAGGCCGACACCTTCCCGACCTTCCAGATCGACAATCCCGATTTGCTCGCGCTGCTCGGCAAGACCGAGGACGACATCAAGATCAAGTACGAGAAGACGGCGCTGAAGGTCCTTTCCGTGTTCGGTTTCGTCCCCTCCCATTTCCGCCGCTTCTCGCTCCGGGATCTCACCCCGCACATCGGCACGATCCAGGAGCAGGCCAAACTCGCCGATCCGATCGAGGCCGCCGTCCGGACTCCGTTCCAACGCGCCGTGCTCCAGCTCTACGGCAATCTCGTCCATTACCAGCGCCTCCGCCACGCCCTCGTCGCGCCGGGCCGCACCGATTTCCTCGGCGATCTCCTCAAATTCCAGGACAACGTCGTTGCGGGCGTCGCCGCCGTCCGCGCCAAACAGGCCGGCCAGGAACACGACGCCGCTCTGGTGTCCACCATGACCGAGATCGGCGAAAGCTTCGTCATCATGGCCGAGTCGACCAACCTGCTCGTCATTCCGCCGGACGCCGGCAACAGCGACCCCACCGCCTGGAAACCCGCCGGCGCCGCCCTGCTCGAGACTTTCCGCACCGGCCGGGTCAACTCCGGCGCCCTCGCCTACGCCGGGCTCGCCCACGCCTGGCGCAACAACCAGCCCGAGCAATTCAACAAACTGATCGAACTCTACCGCGCCGAGATCGGCAAGCGCCTCGAACCCCAGCTCACCAAGGTCGGCGCCGAAAAGCGTTTCAACGTCGCCCAGCCTTTCTACAGCAGCATGACGCTGTACGCCGTCGCCCTCTTCGTCGGACTCTTCTCCTGGCTGCTCTGGCCCGATGTGCTCGGCCGCTCCGCCTTCTGGATCACCGCCGTGGCGTGGTTGGTGGCCACCGGCGGCATGGCCATGCGCATGTGGATCGAAGGCCGGCCGCCGGTCACGAATCTCTACTCCTCGGCCCTCTTCGTCGGCTGGGGCGCCGTCGGCCTCTGTCTGATTCTCGAACAGATCTACAAAAACGCCATCGGCTCCGTCGCCGCCGGGGTGATCGGCTTTTCCACGCTGCTCATCGCCCATCACCTTTCGCTCAGCGGCGACACCATGGAAATGATGCGCGCCGTCCTCGACTCGAACTTCTGGCTCGCGACCCACGTGATCGTCGTGACCGCCGGCTACTCGGCGACGTTTCTCGCGGGCTTCCTCGGCATCATCTACATCCTCCGCGGCCTGTTCACCCGCACCCTCGACAGCGTCACCGCCGATGCGCTCACCCGCATGGTTTACGGCATCATCTGCTTCGCGACGCTCTTCAGTTTTGTCGGCACCATCCTCGGCGGCATCTGGGCCGACCAGTCCTGGGGCCGCTTCTGGGGCTGGGACCCGAAGGAAAACGGCGCGCTCATCATCGTGATCTGGAATGCCGTCATCCTCCATGCCCGCTGGGGCGGCATGATCAAGCAACGCGGCCTCATGAACCTCGCCATCGGCGGCAATATCGTGACGAGCTGGAGCTGGTTCGGCACCAACATGCTCGGCGTCGGCCTGCACAGCTACGGTTTCACCGACGCGGCCTTTGTCGCCCTCTCCGGCTTCGTCCTGAGCCAGATCGCGTTTATCGGCCTCGGCTGCCTGCCCCTCTCCCTCTGGCGCAGCTTCAATCGCCGGCCGGCCGCCGGCCAGCCGGACGCCGCAGCCGCCGCTCCGGGGCGCTGAGCCGCTCCGGCCCGGTCGTCTACTTGCCGAGCAGTTCCGCCGCGTGCGCGAGCGCGCTCTTCGCGTTGCGATCGCCGAGCATCCGCGCCAACTCCGCGATGCGCGCCTTGCGCGCTCCATGGATCGCCTCGATCGAAACCTGCGCGCGGTCGCCGGATTGATCTTTCGTCACCACGAAGTGGCTCCGCGCCTGCGCCGCCACCTGCGGCAGGTGCGTGACGCAGAGCACCTGGTGCCGCCGCGCGATCGCCGCCATTTTTTCGCCGACGATCCGGCCGATTTCGCCGCCGACGTTGGCATCGACCTCGTCGAACACGAGCACCGGCACCGCGTCGAGGTCGGCCAAGACCGTCTTCAGCGCCAGCATCACGCGCGCCAGTTCGCCGCTCGAGGCGATGCGGCTGAGCGGCAAAGGAGCTTCGCCCACATTGGGCGAAAACAGAAACTCCACGCGGCAATCCCCGCCCGGACCCAGTTCGGGCAGGTCGCTCAGCCGGACCGAAAATTCCGCTTTCTTGAACCCGAGCGGCACGATGCTTTTCGCCGCCAGCTTCGCGAGTTCCCGCGCCGCCTTTTCCCGCGCGCTGCGCAGCGCCTGCGCGTCCTTCCGCGCTTGGCGCAGCGCGTCCTGCGCCGATTTCTCGGCCCGGGCCAACGCCCCTTCGATGTCGCCCTGCTCCGCCAGCCGGCGGCGCATGTCGTCGCGCGCCCGGGCCACCGCAGCCACATCGCCCCCCAGCCGCCGTTTCACTTCCAGCCACGTGTTCATCCGCGCCGACAGATCCTCGGCCTGCTCGGGATCGAACTGCACCTGCTGGCCCAGCGCGGAAAACTCCGCTCCGAGCTCGTTGAGTTCCACCGCGGCGGAAGCCAGCCGTGCCGCCAGCGGGCGGCTGGCTGAATCGATCGACTCCAATTGCCGCGCTTGGCGCAGCAGCTCCGCCAGCCGGCCCTGCAGGCCGTCCTCCCCGGTCAAACCGCCGGCCAGACCGCCCGCGAGTTCCGCCAATTCCTGCGAGCGCGCCAGGCGCTGGAAATCCCGCTCCAGCACTTCGATCGCCTCCGCCGAGAGATCGAGCGCGTCGAGTTTCGCCACTTGGTTTTGCAGGTACTCGATCTGGTCGGGAGCCAGTTTCGTTTCCTGCGCCAGCCGGTTCAGGTCCGCCACCCGCTCGCGCCACACCCGGTAGCTCGCGGCATAGGCGGCCCCGAGTTCCGGCGCCCGGCCGAAGAGATCGAGCAGCTCCAGCTGGCATTCCTCCTTCAGCAGCCGGCGCGGCTCGCTCGGGCCGTGGAAATCGATCCACTTGGAGCCGAGACGTTGCAGCGAAGCCAAGGTCGCCAAACCGCCGTTCACCGTGATTTTCGGCGCCTTCTCCCGCGGCAGGCTGCGTTTCAAAATCAGCACGCCTTCCTCGCACAGCGGCAAACCGAGCGCTTCGAGTTCCGCATCGATCGCCGTCGCATCCGAAAAGTGCAGACTCGCCTCGACCTCGGCCGCCGCCTCGCCTTGGCGGATCACCGCTTTGTCGGCCCGTTCGCCGGCCAGCAGACCGAGTGCACCCAGCAAAATGCTTTTTCCCGCGCCCGTTTCGCCGGTGACCGAGGTGAAACCGGCCTCGAAATCGAGGGTCACTTCCTCGAGCAGGGCCAGATTGCGGATTCGAAGGGTCTGCAGCATGCGTGGCCTACAGGCACAAAAAAACCGCCGGCAATCAAGCGGCGGATTTCAAATGGTGGACCTTACTGGACTCGAACCAGTGACCTTTTCCATGTCAAGGAAACGCTCTAACCAACTGAGCTAAAGGTCCAAAAATCTGAGTCTGCGAGTAACGCGAGCCCGCTCGCGCAGCGCAAGGAAAAATCTTACTCCGCCGCCGCGAAAAATTCCGTCGCCGCCACCGCATCGCGGGCGATCTGCGCCCGCAGTTCGGGCAGGCCCGCAAACTTCATTTCCGGCCGCAAAAATTGCCGCCACTCGATGCGCACCTCGTCGCCCTCCCCGATCGGACACACCCCGAGCACATGCACCTCGATCCGCGGCAGCGTCGTCTGCTCCACCGTCGGCCGCAGTCCGTAGTTGGCAACCGCCGGCAGCAGGCGATCGGTTCCGCGCGCGGCAATTCGCACCGCGTAGACCCCGAACCGCGGCCGCGCCTCCGGATCCCAGGCCACATTCAACGTCGGGAACCCGATCGTCCGCCCCAGCCGCTTGCCCGGCCGCACGACGCCCTCCGCCGCATAGTCGCGGCCGAGCAGCCGGTTCGCGTCCGCGATGCGTCCTTCCGCCAGCAACCCGCGGATCCGGGTGCTGCTGACCGGCTCGCCGTCGCGCTGCACGCGCGGCGCGGCCTGCACCGGGATTCCCGCCGCCGCTCCCGCCGCCTGCAGCAACGCCACGTCGCCGGCGCGCCGGTGCCCGAAACGGAAATTTTCTCCCACGTAAACCGCCGCGAGATCCGGGAATCGCCCGCGCAACCACGGGAGAAAACCCGCCGCCTCGATCCGGGCGAAGTCGGCATCGAACGCCTGGGTGACCACCGCGTCCACGCCGAGCGCCCGCAGCCGCTCCGCCTTCGCCGCGGCATCCTGCAACATCGGCGTCGGCGCCGCCGGCCGGAACAGCCGGCTCGGGTGCGGCCAAAACGTGAGCACGGCCACCGCGCCGCCCGTGGCGCGCGCCGCCGCCACGGCCGCACCGATCACCGCCTGGTGTCCGACGTGGACGCCGTCGAACATCCCGATCGCCACGTGGCACGGCCTGCCCGGCGGGAGCGGAACCGGGGCGGAGAAGGTTGCAGCGGCGGCCATGGCGTCGAATGCAGGCCGCGCAGCTTCGCACTGCGGTCCGGCCCGCGCGGGTTCAGAGTGCGATGCTCGGGACGGCGTCGCGCGGGGCGATCAGCCGTTTTTCGATTTCCGGCAGAGTGAGCGCCTGGATCTGGTCGAGCGTCAGCGCCTGCGAAACGTGGAACTTGTCGGTCGCGGTCCGGCGCAACGCCGCGAGATGCGCGCCGCAGCCGAGCTTTTGGCCGAGATCATGGGCGAGCGTGCGGACATAGGTGCCCTTGGTGCAGCGCAGCCGGAAATCGAAACGCGGCAGCGCGAGCCCGGTGAGATCCCAGGTGTTGACGCGGATGAAACGCGGCTCGCGTTCGACTTCCTCGCCCTTGCGCGCGCTCTTGTAGAGCGGCACGCCGCCGATCTTGATCGCGGAGTACATCGGCGGCAGCTGGTACTGGTCGCCGAGGAAACCCTGCAGCGCGCCGCGGATCTCGGCTTCGGTCAACGGCGGCACCGGCCGCGTCTCCATCATCTCGCCGTCGGCATCCTGCGTGTCGGTCACCTTGCCGAGCTCGACCGTGCCTTCGTATTCCTTGTCGAGACTGACCAGATACTGGGAAACCCGGGTCGCCTTGCCGACGAGAACGATCAGCAGGCCCGTGGCCATCGGATCAAGCGTACCGGCATGGCCGATACGTTTCATCTTCAGCTTGCCGCGCAGGCGGGCGATCACGTCGTGGGACGTGTGGTCGCCCGGCTTGTCGACCAGGAGAATACCTTCCATTTCGCGCGGCGGGACGAGCATGGTCAGACGGCGGGGGCCGGTACCGCGGCCAGACGCGCCGCGATCGCGGCGACCAGTCGCGGATAAAATTCGGCCGCACCGGCCTTCAGGCTGAGACCGGCGGCGCAGGCGTGCCCGCCTCCGTTGAACTCCGCGGCCACCAGATCCATGCGGTAGGCGGGCTCTTTCGCGCGCAGGCTGGCTTTGACGGTGCCGTCGGCGCGCAACTCGATCAATGCGCCGACGTCGACGCCTTCCAGACAACGCGCATAGTCGACGAGTCCTTCCGTGTCCTCCGCGCAGGCCCCGGTGGTTTCGAAAACCCCGGCCGGCAGCGTGCCGATGCAGGCCCGGCCGCCGCACTCGAGCGTCAGCGTGCCGAGGAAGTGCTGCAGCAGCCGCATTTTCCCCGCGGTTTCCCGTTCATAGAGATTGTACCCGGCCTCGCTGGGGCTCGCGCCGCGCGCCACGAGCTCACCGGCCAGCACGAAGCAGCGGCGGGAGGTTGAGTTGAAGCGGAATTGGCCCGTGTCCGTCAGGATGCCGGTGTAGAGCGCCTTGGCGGCCTGCGCCTCGATGGCGAAGCCGAGGTCGAGAAAGATCCCCGCCAAAATCTCGCAGGTTGCCGCCGAGGCGCTGTCCAAGAGATTGTGCCGGGCATAGCCGGCATTCGAAAGATGGTGGTCGATCACCGCGGCCGGCCGCGGGAAGTGGGCTTTCAGCCGTTCCCCGGCCCGCGCGTGATCGGCGCAGTCGACAAAAATCGCGGCCCGCGGCTCGGAACGGGCGAGCACCGCATCCGTCCGCAGGAACTCCATGCCTTCGGTCAGAAACAGCAGCCGCCGCGGAATCGGGTCGGGATTGACGCAGATCACATCGAAGCCGCGCGCCCGCAACGCGAGAGCCACCGCGACCTGCGATCCGATGCAATCGCCGTCGGGCCGGGCATGGCCGACAACCGCCACCGCCTGCCCCTGCAGATCGGCCAGCATCCGGCTGAAAGCCGCGGAGAGCTGCGGGTAATGCTGCGCCATGGCGGGACTCAGACCGGATCGGGGCGCGGCGGCGCGGGCGGATCGATCTCGTCGAGGGCCTGCAGGATCCGCGCGCCGCGCACCGCGGATCGGTCGAGCACGTACTCGAGCTTCGGGAGATACTTCAGGACGATCCGGCGGCTCAGTTCCGCGCGGATGTCGACCGCTTTGGTCCGCAGCCACCACAGTTTCTTTTCGGCCTCTTCCTCGTCGGCCACCACGGCCACGAAAACCCGGGCGTCGCGCAAATCGGGCGAAACGCGGACCTCGGAAATGGTGATCGCCACCGCCTCGCTCTGGTAGCGCTTGCGCAGGATGTCACTCAGCTCGCGTTGGACGAGCTCGTTGACGCGGACGGTGCGGTTCGACACGGGGAGAGCAGCGGACGGGAAACGGCGGGCGGAAAAACAGGACCGGCACCGGCGGCGCAAACCGCCGGCGACCGGTGAATCAAAGGGCCGCGCGGACCTTCTGGACTTCGAAACACTCGATGACGTCCCCGGCCGCGTAGCCGTTGAAATCGTCGAGCTTGATGCCGCATTCCAGACCGGCGCGAACTTCGTTGGCGTCGTCCTTGAACCGTTTGAGCGTGCCGATTTTGCCTTCGTGCACGATCTCGCGGCCCCGGCGCAGGCGGGCGGCGGCGTTGCGGTTGATTTTGCCTTCCGTGACGAGACAGCCGGCCACGAAACCCTTCGCCAACGGGAAGACCTGCCGGACTTCGGCGGCGCCGGTCTTGATCTCCTTGATGTCGGGATCGAGCAGGTCGGCCATCATCTCGCGGACCTTGTCGCCCATCTCGTAGATGATATCGAACGTCTCGATCCGCACCCCGTGGTGCTTCGCGAGCGGAATGACGCCGTTCTCGAGCTTCGTATGGAATCCGATGACGGTCGCCCGGGAGGCGCCCGCCATCAGAACGTCGTTTTTGGTCACGAGACCGACCTCGATCGAAACAATCTCGAGCTGGACCTTCGTGCTCTTGATGCCCTCGAGGATGTTGCGCACCGCCTCGGAGGAACCGAACACGTCGGTCTTGATGATGACCTTGAGCACCTTGGCCTGGGTCGCGGCGATATTCGCGAAGAGTTGCTCGACGGAAACTTCCTTCGGCACGGCCGCGGCCGTCGAAGCGAGCTTGCGGTGGCGCAGCTGCTCTTCCTCGGCGAGTTTCTCGGCCTCGCGGGCATTCTTGACGACCTTGAAGTTGGCGCCGCTGTCGGGCGTGCCGCTCCAACCGATGACGCGCACGGGCGTCGCCGGAGGCGCTTCCCTGAGGTTGTTGCCCTGGTCGTCGAACATCGCGCGGACCTTCGCGAAATTCGGGCCGCTCACGATCGCGTCGCCGACGCGCAGCGTGCCGCGCTGGACGATGACCGTCGCCAAGGGGCCGCGGCCGAAGTCGATTTCGGATTCGATCACGACGCCGCTCGCCTCCGCCTTGGGATTGGCTTTCAGCTCCAGCACGTCGGTCTGCAGGAGAATCATCTCGAGCAACTCGGTGATGCCCTGGCCCTTGATGGCCGCCACCGGCACGGTGATCGTCTCGCCACCCCAGTCTTCCGGGGCGATGCCGCGCTGCTGCATCTGGCCCTTCACTTGATCGAGATTGGCACCTTTGACGTCCATCTTGTTGACGGCGACCAGGAGCGCGAAACGCTCCGGATGCAGCTGCTTCTCGTGGAGGGCGATTTTGAGGGCCTCGTCCGTCTGCGGCATGAAGCCGTCATCGGCGGCGACCACGAGGATCGCGACATCGGTGACGCTGGCGCCGCGGGCGCGCATCTTGGTGAACGCGGCATGGCCGGGCGTATCCAGAAACGTGAGTTTGCGGCCGTTGAACTCGATCTGATAGGCACCGATGTGCTGCGTGATGCCGCCCGCTTCCCCGGCGGCGACGTTGGCCTTGCGGATCGCGTCGAGCAGCGACGTCTTGCCGTGGTCGACGTGGCCGAGAATGCAGACCACCGGTGGCCGGGGCTGCAAATGCTTGGATTCGTCCTCGTCCGGCTTCTTCTCGGCCTTTTTCTCCTTGGCCGCCTGCTGCGCCGCGGCGTCGCCGCGGTGCTTGATCTCGAGCATGAACCCGTACTTTTCGGCGACTTTCTGGGCGACCGATTCCTCGATCGTCGAGTTCATCGCGGCAAAGCCGACGATCTGGTTCAGCTCCGAAATCAACTTGAAGGGCTTGAGGCCCAGCGCCACCGCGAAGTCCCGGACCACGATCGGCGGCTTCAGGTGGAGGATTTTGACGTCCCCTTGGACGGTGATCAGCGGCGGGGTCGCCGGCGCGGCCGAGGAAGCGGGCGCCGTGCCCGGGAGCGGAGGCGGCCGGGGTGCCATGACCGGAGCCGGAGCGGGTGAACGCGCGGGCAAGGGCGGCGGAAGATTGGGGGCCTTCGCCATCGGCGGCGGCACGACCGGCGCGGCGGGAGCACGAACCGGGGCCGGAACCGCCGGCGGAACCGGAGCGGGCGCCGGAGCCGGCGCGGCCAGAGGCACGGGCACCACCGGCGGACGAACCGGAGCGGGCAGCACCGGCGGCATCAAGGGCCGGGGAACCGGAGGCGGCGTCGGAATCCGTGCGACGGGCGGCGGCGCGGAGACGATCCGGGGAGGCACCGGCGGAACGGAGACCGGCTTGGGCGCCGAAACCGGAGCGGGCGCCGCGAGGGGCACCGGAGGCGGGGGCGGAACCGGCACGGGAGCCGGAGTCGAGGCGGCCTTCAAAGCCGCAGCCTTGGCCGCGGCCGCCGCCTCTTTCTCACGGTCGATGTCGGACTTGGACTTGACGAAGACGCCGGTCGGCTGGCCGACCTTCGGCGCGGCGCCGCTGTCGGCCACAGGCACCGGGGCTTCCGTTGCGACCGGCGCCGCGGCGGGCGCGGCGGCAATCTTGGAGGCGAACTCTTCCCGCAGCGCCGAGGCGCTGATGTTGTCCACGGTGCTCGAAGGCGACTTTACGTCGGGAGCGATGATCTTTCGCTCCTTGAGGAGCGTGATCATCTCTTTGTTCTCCATGTGGAGTTCCTTCGCCAGTTCGTGGATGCGAATGCTCATGCAGCGGTGTTCGGGATACGGATACGGAAACGTTTACTGAGCGCGCGCGGCGACCCGGGCGATAATATCGGCGGCTTCTTCCGGAGCAAAACCGGAGCCTTCGAGGTCGCCCGCTTCGACGCCGTCGAAGAGTTCAAGCGAAACAAACCCGGCCTTGACGAGCCGCAACGCGAGCGCCTCGGGAATCCCGAGGGAAGCCACGAGCTTGCGTTTGGCATCGCCTTCCGGGTCGGCGCCGACGGCCTTGAATTCCTCGATGTCGAGGCGCCAGCCGATCAGGCGGGACGTGAGCCGGGCGTTCTGCCCCTTGCGGCCGATCGCGACGGCAAGATCGTCGGTCGCGACCTTCAGCAAAATGCGGTGGTTGCGTTCATCGAGCACGATCTCGCGCGGCAACGCCGGCTTGAGGGCCTCGATGATCATTTCGCGCGGGTCCGCGAAGTACTTGATGATGTCGATCTTTTCGCCGCCGAGCTCGCGCACGATCGTCTTCACGCGCGCACCGCGGGCGCCGACGCAGGCACCGACGGGATCGACCTTCGAGTCGGTGCTCGTGACCGCGATCTTGGTGCGGTAGCCGGGCTCGCGGGCGAAGGCTTCGATTTTGACCGTGCCGTCGGCCACCTCGGTGACCTCAAGCTCGAACAGGCGGCGGACAAACTTGGGGCTGGCGCGGCTGAGAATGATCTCGGGGCCGCGGGGCGTGCTTTCGATCTCCATCAGCAGGCAGCGGATGCGTTCGCCCGGCTGGTATTCTTCGCCGGGGACCTGCTCCTTGCCGGGCATGACGGCCTCGGCCTTGCCCAGATCGACAAACAGATCGTTGCGTTCGCGGCGGCGGACCGTGCCCGTGACGATGTTGCCGACCTGATCCTTGAAGTCGTCGTAAATGCGGTCTTTCTCGAACTGGCGCAGGCGCTGCATCACGGCCTGGCGCGCGGTCTGCGCCGCGATGCGGCCCAAGGTGGAGGGATCGATTTCCCGTTCCAGCATCTCGCCGACGGCGGCGCCCGGTTTCACGACCTGGGCTTTTTCAACATGGATTTCCGTCTTCGGATTGCTGACGGAATCGACGACCTTCATCACCGCCCAAGCGTGCAGCTGGCCGTTTTTCGGATTGATATCGATCTTCAGTTCCTGCCCGGAATTGACACCCTTCTGGGCGGCGGTTTTGAGAGCGTTGGCAATCGTGGCGATCATGTCGGCACGCGGAATGCCCTTCTCCTTCTCCATGTATTCCAGGACGGATAGAATTTCGCTGCTCATATGGGTGGATAATGGGGAAAAAAAAAGCGGGCCGCAGGGCCCACTTTTCGAAAAGTGAGTTGATGTGAGTCGGAAGAAGTAGCCGGTCGCGGAAAATTTTGTCAAGCCCCCCGGGCTCCGCGGAGGCTGCGCGGCCGCAAGCCGGAGCCGACCGCTGCGAAAACTCTGCCCATGCTGCGCTTGCGCAATCGTCGGCCGGCAAAACGACGCCGCCGAAAATCGCGCCAGCCCGACCTCGCCGCCCTTCCCCGCGGCTGCGTTTGCCGGGGTCGGCGGCGCGTTCAACGCCTCGCCTTGGCGGGGACTCCGCGCGCGCGGCGGAAGCGGGAGGCCGGCGCGACGCCCTCAGGTTCTTTCGGAATCGTTGATCCAGTGGGCGGCGCGGGCGGTCAGTGCGGCCCCGGATTCGAGGCCGAGCTGGTTCTTGATGTTCTTCCGGTGGCCTTCGGCGATCTTGATGCTGACACCGAATTTCTCGGCGATGCTGAGCGGCGGCAGGGCCAGCCCCACCGGGCGGAAAATCTGCAGCTCGCGATCGCCCAACTGCGCTGCGACGCCCCCGGGGTTGCCCACTTGGCCGGCCAGAGCGCCGACAGCGGCGGCGGATCGGCGACCCTTGCTCCATAAAACATCCTCATAGCACCAAACGTAGGTAGAGCGTTGGGCTTTGGCAGGAGGCCGAGCGCAATCTCGGCTTCGATGTGCCAGCCAGTGCCGGCGAGAGAAGGAAAACCGGGGGCTTGCGCCAATTCGTCGGCGACGTTCGGCCTGCATTCCGGCAGCCGGGCTGTGCTTTTTCGCAGAGCAGATGCAGACACGGCAAACAGGACACTTTTTCGCAACTCGGGAAGGGATCTGTCCCCGTTCCGTCCCGTTTCCCGCAGTTACCTCTGAGAGTGGTGCCCCCACGGGGAATCGAACCCCGCTTTGAAGATTGAGAATCTCCTGTCCTAACCGATAGACGATGAGGGCAAAACCGAAGGGCCTAAAGTCCGGGTTTCGCGCCCAGCGTCAAGCGTCGTTTCGGCCGCGCGTCGCGGCGCGCGGCCGGCCCGCCTCAGCCAAGCGCGAGGTCCGCACGCTTCGCGTCTTTCACCGGCCACTTGCTCACGGTGATGCCCTTCGCGTTGCGGTTGCTGACCGGCACGGTCGTCAGGTCGAATTCGAATTCCCGCACCCGCGCCCCGCTCCGCCCGTCGATGAAGACGTTGAGCTTCTTCGGCATCTCCTTTTCCGATTTGCTGACTTCGAAGTACACGATCCGCGAACCTTCGCTCTTCACCAGCGGATAGAGTTTGTCGCGCGACAGGCCGCCGATCTGGAAACGTTTGGCAAACGCCTTCCCGGTCTCCTTGTCCTGGTAGATCATCGTGTAGAAGTTCGGGTCGCCGTCGGCCGGCCACACCGCGCAGTGGATGATATCACGGCCCATGAAGACCTTGTCGGCCACCTTGGTCACTTTCAGCGAACCGTCGCGCATCACGCAGAGCGCGCTGTCCAGCACCGAGCACTCCTGCACGAATTCGTGCTGCCGCCAATTCAGGCCGATGAAGCCGTCCTCGCGGTTCACATACAGTCGCTGGTTGGAGGAAACGACTTCCGCGGCGTTGATCTGCTGGATCTCGTCGTACTGCGTGCGGCGTTTGTGGCCCTTGCCGTATTTGTCCTGCAGCATTTCGAACCAGGCGATCGCGTAGGCGGTGAGGTTCTTCAGGTTCGCCTTCGTTTCCTTGATCCCCTCCTCGATCTTCTTGAGCGCCTCGTCCGCCTGGAACCGGTTGAAAGCGGAGATGCGCTTGATCCGGATTTCCGTCAGCCGCGCGATGTCCTCGTCGGTCACTTCGCGCCGCAGGTTCTTCACGAACGGCTTCAGGCCCTCGCGGATTTCCGCCAGCACGCTTTCCCAGGTCTTCGACTTCTCGATCCGGCGGTAGATGCGTTCCTCGATGAAAATCCGCTCGAGGGAATCCCAATGCCACTGCTGCTCGAGCTCGCCGAGTTTGATTTCGAGTTCCTGTTTCAGCAACGCCTTGGTGCGGTCGACGGCGCGCTTCAGGATTTCGCGGACGCCGAGGAATTCCGGTTTGTCCTGCCGGGTCGCGGGATCGTTCACGATCACGCAGGCCGCCGGCGAAATGTTCAGCTGGCACGACGTGAAAACGTAGAGCTGCTGCGTGACCTGCTCCGCGTCCGCGCCCTGCGGCAGGTGGACGAGAATCTCGACCTGGTCGGCGGTGTTGTCGTCGACGTGGCGGACCTTGATCTTGCCCTTGGCGTTGGCGGAAAGGATCGACTCGATCAACGACTCGGTCGTCGTGCCGAAGGGCAGTTCCGTGATCGCGAGCAGGTACTTGGAACGCGTCTCGATCCGGGCGCGGATCTTCACTTTGCCGCCGCGCTCGCCGTCGTTGTATTCGGAGAAATCGGCGATGCCGCCCGTCGGGAAATCCGGATAGATCCGGAAATTTTTCCCCTGGAGATGGTTGATCGCGGCACGGCAGAGATCGTTGAAATTATGCGGCAGGATCTTGGTCGCGAGACCGACCGCGATGCCTTCGGCGCCGTCGAGCAGCACGACGGGAAACTTGGCCGGCAGCGTGACCGGTTCCCGCTGGCGGCCGTCGTAGCTCAGCTGCCACGTCGTGGTCTTCGGGTTGAAAAGCACGTCGCGCGCAAACGGCGTGAGCCGCGCCTCGATATAGCGCGGCGCCGCCGCCTCGTCGCCCGTGAGCGTGTTGCCGAAATTGCCCTGCGGCTCGATCAGGAACGCGCGCTGGCCGATGCCCACGAGTGCCGCGCCGATGGAGGCGTCGCCGTGCGGGTGGAGCGACATCGTGCGGCCGACGACGTTGGCGACCTTGTGGAAACGGCCGTCGTCCATGTCCCACAGCGTATGCAGAATCCGGCGCTGCACCGGCTTCAGCCCGTCCTCGAGATGCGGCACGGCGCGGTCGAGGATCACGTAGCTGGCGTATTCAAGAAACCAATTCCGGTAGCTCACCGCGAGCGGCGAGTCCTCGGATTGCACATTGTCGCCGCCGCGGCGCACCGGCGGGGCGGGCGGCGGAACCTCGGCGGCGGGCAACGGCGCGGCGGCGTCCGCCGGCGGCAACGGTTCGGCGGCGGGCGGCGGCGCCGGGACCGCCGGTGCCTTCGGGGCGACAGGCACTTCGCCGCCCAGCGGCAATTCGGTCTGATCGGTCGGTTTCGGACTTTGCTTCTTGGCCATGCGCGCAGCAGGTGGAGTTCGGAAAACCGGGACGCTGCCACGCGCGGACGGCGCGCGTCAAGGGACGCGTTGCGGCTGCAGCCCCCCGCGCCGCGAGAAACTCCTTGGCGAGGCCGGGCCGGTCGGCGACGCTGGCCGTTTCATGTCCTTGCCCGACATTTTGCCGATCCCGCCTTTCACCTCCCCGCTCCGCGGCAGCGTCGATGTCCCCGGCTCCAAGAGCCTGACCAACCGCGCCCTCCTGCTCGCGGCCCTCTGCGACCGGCCGCTGACCCTGACGGGGGCGCTGTTCAGCGAGGACACGCACCTGATGGCGGAGGCGCTGCGCCGACTCGGTTTCACCGTGACCGCGGAACCGGACGCGCACCGCGTCACCGTCTCGGGCCAGGCCGACGCCTTCCGCGCCCCGGCCGCCGAACTCTTCGTCGGCCTGGCCGGCACGGCGGCCCGTTTTCTCACCGCGCTCTGCGCCGCCGCGCCGGCGGGCATCTATCGGATCGACGGCGTGCCGCAGATGCGCAAACGCCCGATGCGGCCGCTGATCGAGGCGCTGCGGACCTTGGGCGCGGACATCCGCTGCCCGGGCGAAGAAGGCTTTTTCCCGCTCGAGATCCACGCCCGCGGCCTGCGCGGCGGCGAGGTCGCGATCGACGCGCACGAGAGCAGCCAGTTGCTTTCCGCGTTGCTGATGGTGGCGCCGCTCGCGACGGCGCCGGTGCGCGTGCGGCTGGTGGGGCCGGTGCGCTGGCCCTTCGTCAAGATGACGACGCGGCTGATGGAGCGTTTCGGCCAACCCGGGATCACCACGGAAGGCGCGGACACCTTCGCGGTCGCGGCCGGCGTGCCCTACCGCGCCGAGGGCCCTTCGTATCCGATGGAGCCCGACGCCACCGCCGCCTCCTACTTCCTCGCGCTGCCCCTGGTCACGGGCGGAACACTCGCGTTGCCGCAACTCCACACCGAACTCCAGGGCGACGCCGAGTTTCTCGACGTGCTCCGCGACGTCGGACTCCAGAGCGACACCGCGGGCTATCACTACCAGGCCGGTGCTCCCCGCCACGGTGTGACGCGCGACTTCAGCGGGTTCTCGGATACGTTCCTCACGCTCGCGGCGATCGCGCCGCTGCTCGCCGGACCGACGCATATCTCCGGCATCGCCCATACGCGGAAGCAGGAAACCGACCGCGTGGCGGGCATGGCGAACGAGCTGCGCCGGCTCGGGCAGGACGTCGTCGAAACCGAGGACGCGCTGACGATCAACCCGAGGCCGCTGCGCGCCGGCGAGACAATTGAGACCTACGGCGACCACCGTTTCGCGATGAGCTTCGGCATTCTCGGCTGCCACGACCTGCACGGCGACGGCCGGTCCTGGCTCTCGATCCGCAACCCGGCCTGCTGCGCGAAGACGTTTCCGCACTTTTTTGAGTTGCTGGAGCAGGTGCGGCAAAAATCCTCGGCGCCATGACGGACGCCGCCTTCATCATTGTCGCCATCGACGGCGGCGCCGCCTCGGGCAAGTCCTCGTCGTCCCGCACGCTGAGCGACCGTTTCCATCTGCTGCACGTCGACACCGGATCTTTCTACCGCGCGATCACCGCGGAACTGCTGCGCATCGGGGTGCCTGCGGCGGATCTCGCCGGCGTCCAGACCGCGGTGAAGCACCTCGCGCTGGGCACCCGCGTCGCGGGCCGGTCCGCCCAGATGGAAATCGGCGGACGGGTCGTGCCGGACGCGGAGATCCGGACCAAGCAGGTCAACGACAACGTCTCCCACTTCGCCGCCATTCCCGAGGTGCGCAACGCCCTGCTCGCCTACCAACGCGGCCAGGCCGACGTGGCGCGGACCCGCGGTTTCCGCGGCGTCGTGATGGAAGGCCGCGACATCGGCTCCGTGATTTTCCCGAATGCCGATTTCCGCTTTTTCCTCCACGCCGATCCCGAGGAACGCGCGCGGCGGCGCGCCAGCGAAGGCGGCCAGGATTCAATCCGCGAACGCGATCGCCTCGACTCCTCGCGCAAGACCGCTCCCCTCGCCTGTCCGGACGGCGCCGTGTCGATCGATTCGACGCACCTGACGCTGGCCGAAGTCGTCGAACTGATCGCCGCCCCCATCGCCGCCCGGCTGGGCCCGCTATGAGCCGCGCTTTCCCGCAGGACGAAATGCAGCCGGTGTATGGCGTTTGCCACTACCTGCTGCGCGTGACGTTCGATATGTTTTTCCGCGGCGCGGTCGTCGGGCTGGACAACCTGCCCAGAAGCGGCGGTTTCCTCGTCGCCGCCAACCACGCCAGCTTCATCGACCCGCCGATGATCGGCTGCCAGATCTCGCGCCAGATCGCCTACTTCGCCCGCAAGACACTTTGGAAAGGCGGCTTTTCCTCCTGGTGGCTCGACACCGTCGGCACCATCCCCGTCGACCGCGACGGCGGGCAGGACGTCAGCGCCATCAAACGCGTGCTGCGCGCGCTGAAGGAAGAGCGCGGGCTGATTCTGTTTCCCGAAGGCACGCGCACGCCCGACGGCAATCTCCAGGCGGCGAAGCCGGGCGTCGGCTTCATCGCGATCAAGACCCGGGTCCCCGTGGTGCCGGTACGGATCTTCGGTTCCTTCGAAGCCTTGGGCAAAGGCCGGAGCCTGCGGCTCGGCACACCGGTGACGATTGTCTTCGGCGCGCCGATTCCGCCGGCGGTTTACGACGACCCGGCCGCCGGCAAGGAACGCGCGCAGGTCGCGAGCGAACGCATCATGCGGACGATCGCCGCCCTGCAGCCGCCGCGCGAAACCGTGATCTGAGACGGAGTCCGAAGTTGAGTGCTGAGAGTTGAGAGTCGAGCGAGCGGCCACCGGGCAAGCCGCAGGCGGACGAATCGCGTCAGCGAGCCGACCGCCCCTCTCAGCCCAGACCGCTGGCGCGGCGGGCGCGGCCGATCACCTCATGCGCCACGGTGCGGGCCCGTTGGGCGCCGTCTTTGAGCACGGCGTCCACGTGGTCGAGATTCGCGGCGAGTTCGGCGCGACGGGCACGGGCCGCGGCGAAGTAATTCCAGTAGTGCTCGAACAACGCCTTCTTCAGGTCGCCGTAGCCGAGTCCGCCGGCGCGGAGGCGATTCTCGAAGTCGGCGGCGACGTCGGCCGGCGCGAAAAGTTTGAGCAGCTGGATCGCGAGGTTTTTTTCGGCGTCGGGCTTCGGCTCCGCCGGGGTGCGCGAATCCATCACGATGCCCATGATCTTTTTCCGCACGGCCTTTTCCTCGCCGAAGATGTCGATCGTGTTGCCGTAGCTCTTGCTCATCTTCTGGCCGTCGAGGCCGGGGATGACGGCGATGTCCTCGCGGATCTCGGATTCCGGCACGACGAAAGTTTCGCCGTAGGTCTGGTTGAACTTGATCGCGATGTCGCGGGTCATCTCGAGGTGCTGCTTCTGGTCGCGGCCGACCGGCACCCGTTGCGTATCATAAAGCAAAATATCCGCCGCCATCAGCACGGGATAGGCGAAGAGCCCGAAGTTGGGCGAGATGCCCTTGGCCGTCTTGTCTTTGTAGCTGTGCGCGCGTTCGAGCAGGCCCATCGGCGTGAGCGTGCCGAGCAGCCACATCAGCTCCGCGACTTCGGGAACGTCGCTCTGGCGCCAGAACACGCTGTGTTTCGGGTCGAGGCCGCAGGCGAGCCAATCGAGGGCGACACCGAGAGTGTTGCGGCGGCGCTCGGCGGGATCGAAGAGCGACGTCATCGAATGGTAGTCCGCGATGAAGTAGAAGCACTGGCCGCGGGCCTGAGCCTCGATCGCGGGCCGCATGGCGCCGAAGAAATTGCCGATGTGGAGCGTGCCGGAAGGTTGGATACCAGTGAGGGTGCGCATGGCGCGGAAGGAAGGGAGGAGCGGGAAAAAACGGACGGCGCGCGGGTGCGCAAAGGGCGAGAGGACGCCCGGAAGGCGGACCCCGGCAAGCGTTTTCTCAGTCGCGCCGCGGGATCGTTTTCACCTGCGGGCGGGCATGCGCGATCATGGCCGGCGGCAGATAACCGGAGAACGCCAACGTCGGCGCGACCAACGCGCGGCGCCCGAGCACGGAACCGGGATTGAGGACGGCGTTGCAGCCGACTTCGGCCTCGTCGCCGAGAATCGCGCCGAACTTCCGCAGCCCGGTTTCGTGGATACGGTTCTCGGTCCGCACGGTGACCGGCTGCTGGTCGAGCCGCAGGTTGGAGAGAATCACCCCGGCGCCCAGATGGGCGCGGTTGCCGAGGATCGAATCGCCGACGTAGCTGAAATGCGGGACCTGCACGCCGTCCATGAGCAGCGCGTTCTTGAATTCGCAGGCGTTGCCGAGCACGCAACCGGCGCCGGCGATGACGTTGCCGCGGATGAATGCCCCCGGGCGCACGTCGCAGCCCGCGCCGATCCAGGCCGGGCCGATGATCGTCGCATACGCCGGGAGCTTGGCGGTCGGATCGATCCAGACTTTGCCCTGCAGATCGACTCCGGGAGGAATCGGGCGAGCGGGCACGGGCGCAGCGCACGCGGCCAAGGCTCCGGCAATGGCCTTGATCCAATCCCACGGGGCGGCCTCCGGCGAAAAATGCGGCGCAAATGCGGCCAAGGAAGCGGGCAACTGGAAAAAGTCGGAAGCCTTCATGCGGCGGGATTTCCCGTGATGGGAAGGACGGACCCGGCCCGACGCAACCGAAACGACGGCCCAAGTCAGCGGCGCCGGCGGCGAGGATACTGGAATATGTGATCGTGCATGAAATGGCGCATGTGGTCGTACCCACCCACAGCCGCAAGTTCATCGATCTATTGGATGCCCACTACCCTTTCTGGCGCGAAGCACGGCGGGAATTGAATGACCTTCCGTTAAGCTCCGCCTCGTAGT
>NEUS01000069.1 GCA_002288455.1 Opitutia bacterium Tous-C1TDCM | reverse complement strand
GGTTTCCCGAACCATCGCTTCACCGCCGTCACCTCCGCCTTCGTGCAGCCGCTCCCGACGGCCACCGCGGCCGCCGCCCCGCCCGCGACAAAGTGCCGCCGCGTCACCTTCATGCCGGCGGCCCCGCGCGTTTCCCGAACCGCGACATCCCCAGCGCGCCCAAGCCCGCGAGCAAAGTCAGCGGCAGCAAAATCAACGTCAGGTAAGTGATCGCCAGCACAACGCCGCCGCGCCGCACGCGCCGCCACGGCTCCTGCTCGTCGCGCGCCGACGGCAACCCCCGCCCGATCCGCAGCGCCAACCCCGCCGTCCCCGCCAACGCCGCCAGCACCGTCCCGATCACGATCGCCGCCCCGAACAATTTCCCCGGCGCATTCGGCACCGTCCGGCTGATCGCGATGCCGATCGCCAGCAACGGCACCGCCGCCGCCGTGCCCGCCAACAGGCAGCGCCCCGGCATCGACCCCAGCCGCTCCGCGCAGCCTTCGACCGCCCGCGGAAACAACGCCGCCGTCGCGAGCCACAGGCCCACACAGAGCGTCTGCAGCCCAACAATCACCAGCACGACCGTGAAAACATCCGCGAGATTCATGGGGCAGCCACCACCCTCCACCAGACGCCCGCCCCCCACAAGGGTTTCATGCTCCGCCCCTCTCCGCCCCTATCTGTCCCTTCCGTCCCATAAGTCCCATCGGTCCCATCCGTGCCTTCGGCCCCCATCCCACCGCCATGACTTTCAGCCCCTCCCCGCCCCCATTGGTCATGCCCGACCCTTTTGTTTTCGCCTCGCGCTCCCGCCCTCGCGATGGGTTCCGCATGCTCCAGCTCGCGAACGTCACCAAACGCTACGGCAACCTCGTCGCCGTCGACGGCATCTCGCTCGAAATCCGCCGCGGCGAATGCTTCGGCCTGCTCGGTCCCAACGGCGCCGGCAAGTCCACCACGATGTCCCTCATCGCCGGTCTCCGCGTCCCCGACGCCGGCTCGATCTCGCTCGACGGCCAGTCGCTCGTCGCCGGCCGGGCCGATCTCCGGCTCGCCCTCGGCCTCGTGCCCCAACACGTCGCGCTCTACACCGAACTCAGCGCCGAACAGAATCTCCGCATCTTCGGCGAACTCTACGGTCTGCGCGGCGCCGAGCTCCGCGCCCGCATCGACGAGGCCCTCGCCGCCGTCCAGCTCACCGACCGCCGCCGCGATCTCGTGAAGACGTACTCCGGCGGCATGGCCCGCCGCCTCAACCTCGTCGCCGCCCTCCTCCACCGCCCCAAGGTCCTGCTCTGCGACGAACCCACCGTCGGCGTCGATCCCCAATCCCGCAACGCCATCTTCGAATACCTCGAGCGCCTCAGCCGCGAGGGCCTCACCATCATCTATTCGACGCACTACATGGAGGAGGCGACGCGCCTCTGTTCCCGCATCGGCATCGTCGACCACGGCAAACTCCACGCCCTCGGCACCCTCGACGAATTGCTCGCACGTCTCCCCTTCGAGGAAGAAATCCGTTTCCCGGCCGACGCCGTCACCGCCCCCTTCGCCGCCGCCCTGCGCCCCCACGGCGAACTGACAACCGCGGAAAACGCGCACCGCTTCCGCCCCGCCGCCGCGTACAAGCTCTCCGCCTTCTTCGCCCTCGCCGAAAGCCACGGCCTCCCCGGCCGCCTCTTCACCAGCCAGCGCCCCACCCTCGAAGCCGTCTTCCTCCACCTCACCGGCCGCAGCCTCCGCGAGTAACGCCCCGGTTTTCCAATTTCCCGATTTCCCTTTTTCCCATTTTCCCCGCCGCCCGTTTCCCGATTTCCCAAGTTTCCCTCTTTCTTCTTTTCCGAAGTTTCCGTCCCCGCCCCGTTTCCCGATTTCTCCTTTCCCGATTTCTTCTTTTCCGAAGTTTCCGTCTCCGCCCGTTTCCCGATTTCTTCTTTCCCGATTTCTTCTTTTCCCCCGATGCGCCCGATCTTCGTCCTCCTCCGCAAGGATTTCGCCAACTTCTTCCGCAACAAAGCCGCGGTCTCGCTCACGTTCATCGTCCCCTTCGTGATGATCTACCTCTTCGGCCAGATCTTCGGCGTGAACCGCAAGGACTCCGGCCCCACGGGCATCCCGCTCGCCGTCGTCAACGCCGGCGACCATCCCGCCGCCGCCAAACTCGTCGCCGCCCTGAAAGCGGAAAAGAGCTTCCGCGTGATTTCCGAATTCACGAATCCCGACGGCACCAAACGCCCGCTCGCCGAAGCCGATCTCAAGCCCGCGATGCAAGCCCCCGGCGCCCCCTACCGTTTCGCCCTCGTGCTGCCCGCCGATCTCGTCGGCGCCGGCAGCCTCGGCCTCAAACTCCGCATCTTCTCCAATCCGCGCAACGAGATCGAAACCCAGACCGTCAACGGCATGCTGCAAAAGACGATCTTCACCAACGTCCCGCAGCTCCTCGGCGAATCCCTCCAGGCCAACGCCCGCCGCTTCCTCGGCGACGAGAAATTCCAAGCCTTCAACGGCGGCATCGCCCAAGCCGTCGCCCGCGGCTTCGGCGGCGACCCCGCCGCGATCCAGCGCGCCATCGAGTCCGGCGACTTCGGCGCGGCCGCCTTCGGCAACGCCGCCGGCACCGGCAACTCCAACCCCACCGCCGATTTCTTTGCCCGCATCGTCAAAATCGAATCCGTCCAAGTCGTCGGCGCCAACGTCAAGAGCCCCGCCGCCACCGGCATCGTCGGCGGCTGGGCGATCCAGTTTCTCCTCTTCGCCCTCAGCGCCTCGGCCACGAGTCTCTTCCGCGAACGCGACGCCGGCATCTTCCAGCGCATCCTCGCCGCCCCGGTCACGCGCAGCCAAATCCTCTGGAGCAAATTCGCCTACGGCGTGCTGCTCGGGATCTTCCAGCTCATGGTCCTCTTCTGCGCCGGCCGCCTCCTCTTCGGCATCGAGGTCGAGCAACACGTCGTCCGCCTCCTCGTCGTCTGCGCCTTCGCCGCCGCCGCCTGCACCTCCTTCGGCATGCTGCTCGCCGCCGTCTCCCCCAACGCCGAAGCCGCCAGCGGCCTCGCCACCTTCCTCATCATGACGATGAGCTCCCTCGGCGGCGCCTGGTTCCCGATCAGCCTCATGCCGGAATTCATCCAGCAATTCAGCAAGCTCACGCTCGTCTACTGGTCGATGGAAGGCTTCAGCGCCGTCCTCTGGGCCGGCCAAAGTTTCGTCCAGCTGCTCCCCATCCTCGGTATCCTCGGCGGCATTACCACCGCCGTCATGGCCCTCGCCATCTGGCGCTTCAACCGCAGCCGCATCTTCGATTGAAGGATAAGTTGAGAGTTGAGTGCTGAGCGTTGAGAGCCGATCGCCGACAGCTGACCGCTGACCGCTGATCGCTGATCGCTCCCAGCTTTCAGCTTAAAGCTTAGCGCTTACCGCTTAAAGCCCCCTTCAAGAATTCCGCCACCGCCGCCGTCGCCGGATCGCCCGCGACTCCGAGATTCGCGTTGATCCGGCCGTGGTCCGTGTCCTTCGCGCCGAAGACGCGCCCCGGGATCCCGTTTTCCTTCAGCACCGCGCCCAGCCGTTGCGCCTGCGCCGAGACATCCGGGTGCCCCGCCACGTGCAGCACGAGAAACGGCGGGATGCCTTTGTTTTTCGCCATATGCGCCACCGCCGAAAAATCGCGGTGCAACGCCGGGTCGTTCCCAAATTTCAAACGATGCCCGTACTTCGGCAGCGGCAACCCGTGCACCCGCGCCCGCGTCTCCGCGACTTCGATCATCGCCGGAATATCGTAGGTGTCGCCGTCCACCGGCACGCACCCGCGCAGCACCGCAAACGGCACGCCCTCGGCCTTGAGGTAACGCTCGTCCGTGCACAGCAGCGCCGCCAGCTGCGCCCCCGACGAATGCCCCATCACCCAGATCCGCCCCGGATCGCCGCCGTGCTTCGCGATCGTCCGATGCACCCAGCCCAGCCCTTTCGCCGCATCGCGCACGATCTCCCGCATCTCCGTGCCCGGCAGCAACCGGTGGTTGATCGCCACCGTGACAAATCCCTGCGCCGCAAAAAACGCCGGCTTCGCCTTCAGGTCGTCCTTGCTCCCGCCCTGCCACCCGCCGCCGTGGATCCAATACACCACCGGCAAATTCTTAGCGCCCGTCGGCGCATAGACATCGAGCACCTGCCGCTCATGCGCCGCTTCGGCATACGGCACATTGCGGATCACGGACAGCTCCGCGGCCCAGGACGGGGCGGAGCAAACCAGCAGGGAAAGCAAAAATCGTTTCATGGTCGGAAGACACCGTCGGGCTTGGGTTGAAGGAGGGGCCCGCCCAGCAAAACCCGCCCCGCCCTTCGTGGGGAGCGAAATCGCGCCGCCCGCGCCCGCGCCGCCCCGCGTTTCCTCCGCCCGCGCCGTGCCCTCCCGTCCTCTCTCCGTGCCGTGGTTTGCTTTCCCCTCCACTCCGCGCGCACATCGCACCGCCGCGCCCGATGCCGGACTTCCGCCTTGCCGCCCCGCCCGCCTCCGCCCCTCATCGCCGCCACAAAACTCCATGCCTTCCCTCAACGATCTCAAGATCCAGCTCTACGCCGACGGCGCCGACAAAGCCGGCATTCTCGAACTCTACGGCAAGTCCTACATCAAGGGCCTCACGACCAATCCGTCCCTCATGAAGAAGGCCGGCATCAAGGATTACGAGGCCTTCGCCAAGGACGTCCTCCAGACCGTCACCGCCAAGCCCATTTCCCTCGAAGTCTTCACCGACGACCTCGTCGAGATGAAGCGCCAGGCCCTCAAGATCAACAGCTGGGCCCCCAACGTCTACACCAAGATCCCGATCACCAACGCGCGCGGCGACTCCTGCCTCCCGTTGATCAAGGAACTCGGCCAGCAAGGCGTGAAACTCAACGTCACCGCCCTCCTCACGTTGCAGCAGGTCGCCGGCGTCGCCGCCGCCCTCAACCCCGCCGTGCCCGCCGTCGTCTCCGTCTTCGCCGGCCGCATCGCCGACACCGGCGTCGATCCCGTCCCGATGATCCGCGCCTGCGGTGCCCTGCTGACGGAATTGCCGAAAGCCGAACTCCTCTGGGCCAGCACCCGCGAGGTCCTCAACCTCTTCCAGGCCCAGGACGCCGGCTGCGCCATCATCACCGTCCCCCACGACATCCTCGCCAAAGCCGCCAAGATGTACGGCCAGGACCTCACCGAACTCTCCCTCGATACGGTGAAACTGTTCTCCAAGGACGCCGCCGACGCCGGCTTCAAGCTCTGAGGCGCCGGCCGGAACCGACCGCGAATTCCTGATTTACCTCCAAGGCAGACCCGCGCAGCGTCGCGGGTCTGCCTTTTTTATGTCCGCTCCGCACCAGCGCGGACGCGGTCCAAAGGGCATTCCTGTTTTTCCAATTTCCGCTTTTCCAATTTTTCGAGCCCCTCTTCCGGCGTGAACATCCTCTTCGTCAACTACGGCGACTTCACCACCAACAGCCTCAACCACATCGGCGGCTTCGCCAACACGCTGTGCGCCGCCGGCCACGCGTGCGTGGTCGCCGTCCCGCACCGCAAGGAAACCTTGGTGCACGTGGCCGATCCGCTGTTCATCCCCGCCACCTACGACGAAGCCCTCGCCCGCCCCAACCTCTTCCCCGACGGCCGCCCCGCCGATCTCGTCCATGCCTGGACCCCCCGCGAAGGCGTCCGCCTTTTCACCGTCGCCTACCAGCGCGCCGCCCGCCTCGCCGTCCCCGGCCACGCCCCCCGCGTCCTGATCCACCTCGAGGACAACGAGCGCTTCCTCCTCGAAAGCTACACCGGCCTCCCGCTCGCCGACCTCCGCGCCGCCTCTGCCGAGGACCTCGCCCGCCGCCTCGACCCGAGCCTGCCGCACCCCGTCCGCCACGAGACTTTTCTCCGCGTCGCCGACGGCGTCACCCACATCATCGACCGCCTCGCCGAGTTCGCCCCGCCCGATACGCCGACGCACCTGCTGTTTCCCGGCGTCGACTTCTCGCTCTACCACCCGCAGGCCGCGACGCCCGACGACGTCGCCGCCCTCCGCGCCGAGCTCGGCCTCCGCCCCGACGAACGCGCCATCGTCTTCACCGGCTCCAACACCTTCGCCAACGAGCCCGAGATGCGCGACCTCTACCTCGCCGTCGCGCTGCTCAACCAACGCGGCACGCCCGTCCGCCTGATCCGCACCGGCTTCAACTCCCCGCGTTTCCAGGCCGGCCTCCCGGCCGATGTCACGCGCCACGTCATCGACCTCGGCTTCATCGCCAAAGCGAAACTGCCCCATCTGCTCGCCCTCGCCGATCTGCTCGTCCAGCCCGGCCGGCCCGGCGCCTTCAACGACTACCGCCTCCCGTCGAAACTCCCCGAGTTCCTCGCCAGCGGCAAAGCCGTCCTCCTCCCGCCGACCAATCTCGCCGGCCTCATGCAGTCCGGCCGCGAGGCCGTCTTCCTCCCCGCCTCCGGCACGCCCGCCGACATCGCCGACGCCTCCGCCGGCCTGCTCGCGGATCCCTTCGTGCGCACCGAGCTCGGCCAGCACGCCGCCGCCTTCGCCCGCCAGCACTTCGATCTTGCCGCCAACACCCGCGGCCTCGCGCAGTTCTACGCCGACACCCTCGCCCGCCCGCCCGTCACCGACTGGTCCCTCGCCGCCGATCCGACCGTCAGCGAAGCGTCGCTCTTCTCCGCCCGCCTCGCCGGCCAACTCAACGCCGCCGCCTCCGCCCTCGGCGATCCCGCCGCCGACCAACTCGCCGTCCAGACCGACCTCCTCGCCCTCGTCATCCGCCAGCTCGAGCAAAGCATCGAGCTCTCAGCGCGCACGCGCATCGCCGCCGTCGAGACCGACCGCGACGCCGTCCTCGCCCGCGAGAAATTGACGCTGCAGCATGTCAAAAACATCGAGGACCTTCTCGCCGCCGCGCGCCAACACGCCGCCGGTCTCGAGCAGTCCCGCGCGATGACGCAGACCTACGCCGACAACATCGCGAAGGAAGCGGCGCACCACAAACACCGCCGCGACCAGGCCGACGTCCTCCTCCGCACCGCCCGCCAGCAGGTCACCGCCTACGAAAACGCTCTCCTCGGCGCCGACGCGGAGATCGTCGCGTTGAAGGACGACCTCGCCGGCCTCGAGAAATCCCTCGCCGCTTCCCGCGACGAAACCGCCGCCGCACGCACCGAGCTCGTCGCCCACCAGCACGCGCACCAGGCCGCCCTCGCCGTCGCCGCCGACAAACTCGCCCAAGTCGAGGCCGTGTTGCGTTCCCGCGACGACAAGATCGCCAAGATGCAGGCGTCGTTCTCCTGGCAGGTCACGTCGCCATTCCGCGCGCTGCGCCGCGCCTTCTTCGACCAGCCCGCGCCGCCCGCCGCCTCGCCCCTGATCTTCGGCAACATCGACTACCCGCAGGACTGGTCGAACATCGCCCCCACGCTCAACGTGCGCGGCTGGTCCCTTCACCGCAGCAAGACCCCGCTCCGCGCCCTGCGCGCCCGCCTCGGCGACAAATCGCTTTCCGCCGAATTCGGCCTCGAACGCCTCGACGTCCTCGACCACTTCCGCGAACACCCCGGCGCCGAGCGCTGCGGCTGGATCGTCAAAGCCGACGTCCCCCGCCGCGGCACCCACCTGCTCGTCATCGAGGTCCAGGACGAATCCGGCCAGTGGCACATCGCCGTCGCCCGCGCCGTCAAGCGCACGGCCAACGCCGCGCCGCCCCCGCCCAACACCTACGCCGCTTGGGTCGCGCAGTACGACCGCCTCACGCCCGAGAGCGCCGAGAAGATCCGCGCCAAACTCTCCGGCCTGAAGAAGCGCCCGCTCATCTCGGTCCTGATGCCGACGTACAACACGCCGGAAAAGTGGCTCGTCGCCGCCATCGAGTCCGTGCGCCGCCAGCTCTACGACAACTGGGAACTCTGCATCGCCGACGACGCCTCGAAAGAACCGCACGTCCGCAAGATCCTCGAACGCTACGCCGCCAAGGATCCCAAGCGCATCAAGATCGTCATCCGCGAAACCAACGGCCACATCTCCGCCGCCTCGAATTCCGCCCTCGCCCTCGCGCACGGCGATTTCGTCGCGCTGCTCGACCACGACGACGAGATCCGTCCCCACGCCCTCGCCTGCGTCGCCCTCGAGCTCGACCGGCATCCCGACGCCGACCTCGTCTATTCCGACGAAGACAAGATCGACGAAAACGGCCACCGCTACGACCAGTACTTCAAGCCCGACTGGAATCCCGATCTCTTCAACGTCCAGAACTACATCAGCCACCTCGGCGTGTACCGCACCTTGCTCGTCCGCGAAGTCGGCGGCTTCCGCGTCGGCTACGAAGGCTCGCAGGATTGGGATCTCGCCATGCGCGTGATCGAGCGTACCGCCGCCGACCGCATCCGTCACATCCCGAAGATTCTCTATCACTGGCGCAGCGTCCCCGGTTCCACCGCCATGCTCATCGGCGCAAAGAACTACGCCACCTCCGCCGCCGAGAAGGTCATCTCCGAACACTTCGTGCGCTGCGGCATCGAGGCGACGCTCACCCCGACCAAGGGCTCGTATTGGCGGATCCACTACCCGCTGCCCGACCCGGCTCCGCGCGTCACCTTGGTTATCCCGACCCGCAACCGCCTCAACGTCCTCCGCCCCTGCGTCGAGAGCCTGCTGGCGAAGACCACGTACCCGAACTTCGAAATCCTCATCGTCGACAACGACAGCGACGACCCCGAGACGCTGGCCTATCTGGAAGATCTGGGCGCCGCCGGCGCCGCTGACCAACTCTCAACTCTCAGCTCTCAACCCTCAACTCCGCGACGCGTCCGCGTCGCGCGCTTCCCCGGCGAATTCAATTTCTCCGCGATCAACAACTACGGCGTCAGCCAAACCGACGCCCCCGTCGTCGGCCTGCTCAACAACGATCTCGAGGTCATCCACGGCGATTGGCTCGACGAGATGGTCAGCCACGCCCTGCGCCCGGAAATCGGCTGCGTCGGCGCCAAGCTCTACTACCCCGACGACCGCATCCAGCACGCCGGCGTCATCCTCGGCATCGGCGGCGTCGCCGCCCACGCCTGGCAAACCCACCCGCGCGGCGCCGCCGGCCAGGCCCACCGCAATTTGCTCCAGCAGAATCTCAGCGCCGTCACCGCCGCGTGTCTCGTCATCCGCCGCGAGGTTTTCCTGCAGGTCGGCGGTCTCGACGAAAAACTCCGCGTCGCCTTCAACGACGTCGACTTCTGCCTCAGCGTGCGCGCCGCCGGTTTCCGCAATTTCTGGACGCCCTACGCCGAGCTCTACCACCACGAGAGCGCAAGCCGCGGCGCCGAGGACACCTTGGAAAAACGCGACCGCTTCCGCAGCGAGGTCGAGTACATCACGGCCAAGTGGGGCGACGCCCTCGTCAACGACCCCGCCTACAACCCGAATCTTACCCTCACGATCAACGACTTCACCCTCGCCCTCCCCCCGCGCGAGTGGCCGCCGTTGCAGTGATTCCGCTCCCGGGCCGGGGTTTGACCGGGCTTGCACCCTCCTTTTCCAGACCTAGCTTTTCCGCATGGCCACCGTGGCAGAGATCCAAGCCGCCATCGAGAAACTCACCCCGGAGGAGAGGCGGGCGTTGCTGGCTTGGCTAGACGAACGCCAAGTGTTGCACGCCTCCTCGGAATCCCTGTTCCAGCTCTACGATGAGGAGGAGGCTGCATGCCGCTCGCGCGTCGCGGAGAAATCTGGCTGATCGATCTCGGCTTCGCCGCCAAGACGCGGCCCGCGGTTGTCCTCAGTGTCGGATTCAGCGACGACGAACGGGCCATCGTTTCTTTCGTTCCCCGCACCACTTCCGTGCGCGGCACCCGCTACGAAGTGCCGCACATCGCCCGCGGCTTCGAACCCGGTGCGTTCGATGCCCAAGGCATCTCCGGCCTGCCGAGCGCCAAGCTCATCCGGAAACTCGGCGGCGTCGAACCTGCCGTCCTCGCCGCCGTGGAAGACTCGGTCCGCCGCTGGCTCGGTCTCGCCTGACCCATGGCGGTCCACATCGATAGTCCCGTCGCCGGCGCGGCGCTCGAGCCCGCCCATTTCCGGGTCTGCGGCTGGCTCTGGCTCGAACCCCGGCATGCCGATCTCGCCGCCGTCGAGATCCTCTCCGGCCACGTCGTCCTCGGTCAGCTGGACGTATCCGCTTTCTACGAACGCCCCGATGTTTCGTCCCGCTACGGCCTGCCGCCGGGCACGCTGACCGGCTTCGATCTCGTCGCGCGCCACCCGGAGGCCCACCCGGATCGCCCCTTCGTGATCGAGCTGCGCGCCCGCCTGCGCGACGGCACCGTCACCGCCCCGCTCTTTTCCCGCGATCTGACCCCGCCGCCCCTGGCCCGCCATCCCTACCGCGCCCTGCTGGCCGGCGTCGCCGCGGATTCGCTCGGGCTCGAGATCGGCGCCCACACCCGGCCCGCGCCCGACCTGTATCCGTTTTATACCGACGCCGTCGTCGCCTTCGCCGGCGCCGCCGGCCGCGTCGATTTCCTCGCCGATGCCACCGCGCTGCCCGTGCCCGACGACACACTGGACTACCTCGTCAGCTCCCACGTCCTCGAACATCTCCCCGACCCATTGTCCGCGTTGCACGAATGGCACCGCGTCCTGAAACCCGGCGGCCTGCTCTACCTCGTCGTTCCCGACAAACGCTTCACCTTCGACGCCCCGCGCGCGGTCACCACGACAGACCACCTGCTGCGGGATTTCGCCGCGGGCCCTACGCCCGCGGCGGATTACGGACACGCCGACGAATTCGTTTACCAAACCGATTGGTCGATGCTCCATCCGGACGTCGCCGCGGACGACCGTCCGTCCCGCCAGGCCGTGGCGCGTCGCGACTACCTCGCGCAGATCGCGCAGGGCCAGCCGATCGACATCCACTATCATACGTTCACCCCGGAATCGTTGGCGGCGCATCTTGCGGCCGCCGGCTTCACCGGCGGCGCCGCGCCTTTCTTCTCCGTCCTGGCCGAAGCCGAGCGTTACCCTCCGGGTCGCGACGACGGCATCGCCCTGCTCCTCGAGAAAACCGCCCCGACGGCATCCGAATCCGCCTCCCGCCCAACCTATTGCCTTCCGGCCCAGGCTCCCGGCGGACCCGCCCTGCCGCTCGTCTGCCCCGCCACGCTGCGGCCGCTCCGCGGTGGCGCCGACGGTCTCGCCGCCGGACCGGACCACGCCCACTATCCGTTCGATGCGGGCGCGCGGCCCATCTTGTTTGCACCGGCCGCACTTCCCCTCCAACGCGTCTGGCGCAAACGAGGTTCGCGTCCCCCGTCCATCCCGGTTCCCGTTTCCCCTGTTTCGCCCATGCCTGAAATCGCGCTCCTCACCCACCTCGACGAGCCTGTCCCCGGGACCGTCGTCGATCCGTTGTGCTGCTTGCTGCGGGGCTGGCTCCACCTCGGCCCCGCGCATGCGGACGTCGCCGCCGTCGAAGCCTGGTCGGGCGACACCCTCGTCGGCGAAACCGCTGCGCTCTACGACCGCCCCGATGTCACCGCCGCCCTGCACCTCCCTGCCGGCACGCTCACCGGCTACGAGATCTTCGCCCACCATCCCGCCGCGCCGGCCGGCGAACCGTTTTCGCTCCAGCTCCGCGCCCGCCTCCGCGACGGCACCCGTACCCAAGTCGCCGATACCATCGTGCTCCGCGCCCTCGCCCGCGACTACCGCACCAACCACTTCGGCATCCTTCTCGACCGGCGCACGACCGCGATCCAGCAGCACAGCAACATCTTCGCCGTCGGCCCGTCGCAGTCCGAAGGCAGCGGCGAGCTCGCCCACCTGATCCGCCGCTATATCGGCCCGCCGCCGCGCAAACTCGTCGACGTCGGCTGCGGCTTCGGCTCCTACGGCCGCGGCCTGCTTGCCGACGGCTACGACTGGCTCGGCGCCGAAGTCAGCGCCTCCGATTGCGCGGAACTCGCGCGGCTCGGCCTGCCGCACCGCCACGTCGACGGGAAGACTTTGCCGTTTCCCGACGCCGCCTTCGACGCCGCCCTCTGCATCGAGGTCCTTGAACACATCGCCGATCCCCGCGCGTTCCTGCAGGAGGTCCGCCGCGTCGCCCCGCACCGCCTGATCGTCTCGGTGCCGAATTGCGAATTGCTCGGCTACCTCTGGGACCACCTCGCGACCCCGTGGCACATGCTCGAGGCCACGCACGTGAACTTCTTCACCCGCTGGAGCCTCGGCGCCCTGCTCCGGGAATTCTATCCGCAGGTCGAACTCCGCTTCCACACGCCGTACCCGCTGCGCACCGTCGAAGGCACACCGCTGCACTACAACTTGCTCGCGATCGCGACCTCCGGCCGCCCATGACCCACGAGGAGAAAATCGCCCGCTGGATCCCGCGCGGCGCCCACGGCACCGAGATCGGCGCAGGCGTCGCCCCGTTGCCCGGCCTCGAACCTGCGCCGATCTATGTCGATTGCTTCAAGGCCTTCGGCGCCGATCCCAACCGCGCCGATTTCTACGGCCACGCCTGCGCCCTGCCGTTCCACGACAGCTCCCTCGACTACGTGGTCGCCTCGCACGTCCTCGAACACGTCGCCAATCCCGTCGCCGCCCTCGCCGAATGGTACCGCGTCCTGCGCCCCGGCGGCCTCATCTATCTCGTCGTGCCCGACCGCCGCATGACCTGGGACGAGCCCCGCGAACTCACGCCGGTCGCGCACTTCCTCGACGATTTCGCGCGCGGCACCACGGCGTGCGACGCCACCCACATCGACGAATTCGCCGGCGGCATCGATTGGTCCCGCTTCGATCCGTCGACCCCGCCCGACGAGATTCCCGCCCGCCGCGCCGAACTCGCCCGCGGCATGCACGAAGCCGTTGCCCGCGGCGAAGACATCAACATCCATTTCCACACCTTCGAACCTTCGAATCTCCGCGCGCTGCTCGAAACCCTCGCCGCCCCGAACCGCGCCCGCCCCGGCCCGCGCTTCGCTTGGGCAATCGTGGATACCGCGGAATACTTTCCCGCCGCCCACCCCAACGGCGTCCTCGCCGTGCTCCGCGTCCACAAGGGCTGGCGCGCCCGTGCCGATGCCGAGGCTTTCCTGATCCGCAGCGGCGGCGACCCGCGCGCCGCGCTCCGTCCCGACGCCGAACCCTTCGCGGTCTGGGCCGCCCGCACCGCCGGCCTCGGCGGCGTCCGCTGAAATGGATACGCCCGCTCCGGTTTCCGCTCCCGCCGCTGCCGCCGCCGCGCCGCGCCGCTCCGCGCGGCTTACGGCCGCCTACGCGACGCTGCTGTTCCTCATCATCGTCGGTGCGAAATGGGCGCAATTCGACCGCTTCGGCTCGCCGATGCCGGATTGGGACCAGTGGGACGCCGAGGGCATCGAACTGCTCGGCCCCTGGCTCGATCGCGACAATTTCCCTTCCCACCTTTTCCACCATCACAACGAACACCGCGTCGTTCTCACCAAGCTCCAGAACCTCGCCCTCGTGATCGGCGGCGGCCAATGGGACGCCCGCGTCGAGGCCTCCGCCAACGCCCTCCTCCACACCGCGCTCGCCGTTGCTTTTTGGGTCGCCGGCCGCCGCTGGCTCGCACCCTTCTGCCACGCCCCGCTTTTTCTCGTCACGATCGCGCTTTTCGCCCTGCCCCTCGCCTGGCAAAACCTGCTCGGCGGCTTCCACTCGCAGCAATATTGGCTGCTGGGCCTTTCCTTCATCGTCCTGACCACGCTGCCCTTCTCGGGCCCGCGGCAGCCGCGCTGGTGGCTCGGCGCGTTCTCCGCCGTGCTCGTCCTCGGCTCGATGGGCTCCGGTTTTCTCGCCGCGTTTGTCGCCGCCCTCGTCGTCGGCTGGCGGATTTTCCGCGGCGATGCCACCCTGCGCGATTCCTGGCCCACGCTCGCCGTCGCCGCGCTCGCGGTCGGGATCGGCGTTTTCACCCGGGTCGAAGTGGAGTGGCACGCGGACATGAAGGCCAAATCGGTCCACGATTTCGTCTTCTCCATCCTCCACAGTCTCCAATGGCCGCTGCGCGATCGGCACGGGGCGGCCGCCGTGCTCTGGGCGCCGTGGACCCTCGTCGCCTGGCACCTGATCCGCGCGCCGCGCGGCTCCGACCTCCGGGTCCCCCAGGCCATCGCCGCCCTCGGTCTCTGGGTGCTCGCCCAGATCGCCGCCACCGCCTACGCCCGCGGCGCCGGCGCCGACTACCCGGCGTCACGGTACATGGATACACTCGGCTTCGGCGCCCTGGCCAACGCCCTCGCCCTCGGCTGGTGGCTCTCGCAATCCGCTCCGCTCCGCCGCCGCTTGCTCGGGGGCCTGCTCGCGCTCGCCTGGCTCTGGACCCTCGGCGCCGGACTCCAGCGCATCACGCGCGATTCCTGGATTATCGAGCTGCCCGACGCGAAAAAGTACTACACCAAGGCCGAGGGCCACATGCGCCGCTACCTCGCCACGAACGACCCCAAGTTCCTCGCGTATCCGGACATCCCCTACCCCAGCGCCGAAACCCTGATCGACCGGCTGGCGCACCGCGGCGTGCGCCGCCTGATGCCCGTGCCGCTCCGCGCCCCGCTCGTGCTGGCACCCGCATCCGACGCCGGCGCCGGCTTCGTCGCCAACTCCGCCATCGGCGTGAATCTCGTCGACCCGCCCCGCGCCGGCCTCACCCCCGCGATCCCGCCCCTCGACTACACCGCCAGCTTCGGTTCGTACGGCCCCGGCGGTCTCGCCGCCGCCGCGCACTGGCGCAGCGCCCCCCTCACCCTGCAACTCGGCGGCTGGCTCCGCTTCGAAACCGCCGGCGACCTCGGCCTTCCCGGCGCCAAGGTCGCGCTCGAACTCCGCGACGCCGCCACCGACCGCGTCGTGGCCGAGGTCCGTCCTTCCAAGGTGCCCGGCGACACCTGGCGCTCCGCCTACGTGCGCGCGCCCCACGCCCCCTTCGTGGTCGTTGCCCGCGACGACGACCCCGCCGCCTGGCTCGCCTTCAGCGGCCCGATGGAAATGTCCGACGTCTCCTATTTCGTGATGCGCACCGTGAAGCAGGGCGTCCTCATCGCCGTCCTCGCGGCCCTCGCGACCTTCATCCTCGTCCTCGGCGTCTGGATCCGCGCCGGCGGCGGCAAACCCCGCCCCGACGGCAACGCCTTGTGATTTCGCCGCGCCCCGCCCGCCGGGATAATTCCTTGTCGCGTCCGCCCCGCGTCCCGAATCTCGGCGGTTTCCCATGAGGTGGTTTTCGCTCCCGGCCCTGCTCGCGGCTGCGCTCGTCAGCGCGGTCGTCGCGGTGCCTTTCCTGCCCGCCGCAAAAATGCGGCCCGACCTCTACCAACTGGAACTCAAGGTCACCGCGTCCCTCGTCTCCCAGTTCCAGATCTTCTACGACGACGGCGGCGGCTTCCGCGAGCAACTCTCCGGCCGTGCCGCCCTGCAACCGCAGCCCGGCCCCGTCACCGTCCGCGTCCCCATCGCCCCGGGCACCTACCGGAAACTCCGCCTCGATCCGCTTGATCGCCCCGGCACCGTCGTCCTCGAGGATCTCCGCCTGGTCAGCCAACAAGGCGGCACCCTCGCCCGGATCCCGCTCCGCGATTTCAAACCCGTCCACCAGGTCGCCTCCGTCCGCCCGCGCGGCGACGGTATCGAAATCACCGTCGCCCCCGGCGACAACGATCCCCAGCTCTACCTCGACCTCCCGGCCCCGCTCCACGTCACCGCTTCGTGGCTCGACTTCGTCCGTACTGCTTTGCCGGTTACACTGCCCTTGTTCGGCGCGCTCGCGTTGCTGCTGTTCTTGCTCGATCGCGCCGCCCCCCTCCGCACCCGCCTCGCCGCCGCCGGCCGGTGGCTCGGCGCCCGCCCCGCCGCCGCCGTCGCCCTCGGCGCCGTCCTCGCCACCGTGGTTTCGCTGCACCCGGTCCTTTTCCTCGGCCGCAGTCTCGTCTCGCCGAACTTCGGCACCGTCCTTCTCTACGACACCTACCCGACGCTGCCCGGCTACAAGGATTCCGAAGTCGTCGACGCCCGGCTCTCCGATGTCGGCGCCGTCATGTGGCAACACGTCCCGTTTTCCATGCTGCAGCGCCGCGCCCTTGCCGCCGGCGAATTGCCGCTGTGGAACCGCCACAACGCCGCCGGCGTCCCGCTGCTCGCCCAAGGGCAATCGATGTTCGGCGATCCGCTCCACTTCGGCGTCATCGCCGCCGACGGCGCCGCCTGGGCCTGGGACGCCAAGTACGCCGTCGCCAAGGCCCTCTTCGCCTTCGGCCTCGGGCTCTGCGTGCTCACGCTACTCCGCGCCGGGCGCCCGGAAACGTCCCGCGCCGCCCTCGGCGCCGCCGTACTCGTCGCCGTCGCCGCGCCCTACATCGGTTTCTTCCACTACCGCATCAACCACCCCGCGTATTTCAGTCTCTGCTACGCGCCGTGGCCGCTGTACTGCCTGCTCCGCCTCGCTTTCGCCGCTTCGCGCCGCGAGCTCGTTTTCGCCGGCACCGGCCTGATCGTCGCCAACTTCGCCGTGATGAACAGCGGCACCGTCAAGGAAGCCTACATGCTCCTCGTGAGCGTGAACTTTGCCGGCGCCGCCGTCATTGTCGCCGCCGGCGGCACGCTCCGCCAACGTCTCGGCAAACTGCTCGCCCTCGCGTGGGCCGGCTTGGTCTTCGCCCTGCTCACCGCGCCGATCTGGGCCACGTTCCTCACGACGCTCCGCCAAGCCTACACCGGCTACAACACCGCCACCGCCTACCAGATCCAGCCCACGCTGCTCCTCGGCGCCTTCGACGAGATTTTCTACCGGCCGCTGCTGAACGAC
Organism: Opitutia bacterium Tous-C1TDCM; assembly: GCA_002288455.1. GTDB lineage: Bacteria > Verrucomicrobiota > Verrucomicrobiia > Opitutales > Opitutaceae > ER46. The sequence goes on along the minus strand of NEUS01000069.1, from coordinate 6,935 downwards.
GACCGTGTCTTCAGCCCTTCCCTCAACTTCCTCTTCCTCGCCGGCCTGCTCTACCTGCTTGCCACCCTGCGCCTGCAGTTCGCCCGCGCCGCCGTGACCGCCCTCGCCGCCGCCTCGCTCGTTCCGCTCGCCCTCGCCTTCGGTCTCGTGCCGCCGACGTGGATCGTGACGGTCCCGTTCCTCAGCAACATCGCGCACCTCGACAACACGTTCTCCTGCGTGCTCATCGTGCTGTGGAGCGTGCTCGCCGGCGTCGGCTTCGCCACCGCCGCGGAACGTCTCGGCACCAAGGATGGCCGCGCCGACCTCGCCCTCGCCGGTCTCCTCCTCGGCGCCCTCGTCTTCGGCTGGATCGCGTTCCGCCAGGCCGCGCACCGTCCGATCCTCGGCCCCGTCTTCACCGTCCATCAACCCGGCCAGGTCCTGGCGATCGCGCCGTTCATCTGGCACTACCTCGCCGCCTTGCTGCTCGGCTGCGTCGCCCTCGCGCTCGTCGCCCGCCGGATTTTTCTGCGCGGCGCACTCACCCCGGCGACGGGCCTGCTCTTTGCCGGCGCCGTCGCGGTGCTGCTCTGGCGCCACGGCGTGTACACCGACGCCGTCGGCTTCGACCACTTCACGCTCCGCCCGCCCGCCCGCGTCGACTTCCACGCGCGCTCTCCGTCCATCGACTTCGTCCGCGCCGCCCACGCCCGCGAACCCGGCCGCGGCTACGGCATCCAGGGCAACTTCTTCCCCGGCTGGACCGGCGCCTACAATCTCGAGACCGTGCACGGCCCCGATGCCCTCGTGAATCCCTGGCTGCGCGAACTGGTCGGCGTCTCCGGCGTCGAACGCATCTGGGATTGGCGCCTCTATTCCGAGGCCGCCGGCGTCGCCCAGGTGCGGCCTTTCTTCGATGCACTCAACGTCCGTTTCTATTTCGACATCCTGAGCAAACACCCCGCCCTCGCCGCCAACCTCGCCTTCGTCCACGGCTCCGATCTCGACGTCTACGAAAGCCGCACCGCCTGGCCGCGCGCTTTCTTCACCGATCGCCTCGGCGTCTACACGCAACCTGCCGAACTCGCGGCCCTGCTCCGCGCCGCCGAAGGCCGGCCTCTCGCCGCCGCCCAGGCCGACGACCCCGACGCCGCCGCCCTCCTGGCGCAACTGCCCCGCGATCTCGCCGCCCGCACCTCCGTCGCCGCCACCGCCTACCGGCTCACGCCCAACACCACGCGCTTCAAAGTCCGCGCCACCGGCCCCGGTGTCGTCGTGCTCACGGATGCGTTCTGGGCCGGCGACTTCCGCGCCGAGATCAACGGCCGCAAGACCGCCGTCCTCCGCCTCAACCACGCCTTCAAGGGCGTTGCCATCTCGGCGCCGGGCGAACACGACATCGTCATCCGCTACGTGCCGAAAAACTTTCCCCGCAATCTCGCCCTCGGCGGCCTCGGCCTCGCGCTGCTCGCCGGCTCCGTCTTCGCCGGTCTGCGCCGCCCCGGCGCCGCCGCGTGAGCGCACCCGCCTGCCGCTGCTGCGGCTCGGCGCAGGTCCGCCTCCGCGGCCGCAAGCCCGGCGAATTCCTGCAACGGGAATTCGAATTCCACGGCTGCGACGACTGCGGCTTCATGTGGGTCGAACCGTTCTCCGGTTTCGAGATCTACAACGACGCCTACTACCGCGGCCAAGGGCCCGATCCCTTTGTCGACTACGATGCCGAATACCGCGACTGGCGCCGCAGCGACCGCGTCCATGAATTCGACGACCTCGCCCGCCTCGCGGAAACCTACCTCCGCGCCCCGCTCGCGCCCGTCGCCGCCGGCACGCCGGTCGAGTGGCTCGACTTCGGCTGCGGCGCCGGCGGTTTCCTGAAGTACCTGCGGGAGAAATCCGCCCTCGCCGGCCGCCCCCTCGCCCTTACCGGCCACGATGTCGGCTCCTACGCCGACCTGCTCGGCCGCAAAGACGGTTTCCGCATCCTCGATTTCGAACGCCTGCAGGCCGAGCCCGCCGCCCGCTACGATGTCATCAGCCTGATCGAGGTCCTCGAACATTTGCCGGATCCCCAACCGCCGCTCCGGCTCATTGCGCGGCTCCTGAAACCCGGCGGTTTGCTCCTCCTCACCACGGGCAATCTCGAATCCGCCGTGGCCCGCCGCCACGGGATCCACTACCGCTACTGCGCTCCGGAAATCCACGTCAGCCTCTTCAACCCCCGCTGCCTCGCCGGTCTTTACCGCACCGTCGGCCTCGCGCCGTATCCGGTCCGCTACCACGGCGCTGTGAAATTCAAGGTGCTGAAAAGCCTGCGCCACCGGCGCGCCCGGCGCGCCCTCGCCGCCGCCGCGCTCGCGCTGCCCCCCTTCGTTCGCGCCGTCGACGCGCTCTACGGCGTCTCCGCCATGCCCTGCGCCGTGAAACCGGCCGCCCCGGCCTGAACCGAACAGCTGCAGTTGGGAGAGCTTGGTCGGGCATTGGGAGCAGAACGGTTCGGCTTTTTCACCTCGTGGGCCGCGGTCGCATTTTCCGTCCTTCAGCGGATCGCTCTCTCAACCCTCAACTTTCGACCCTCAACTGCATATTCCCGGCCTGAACCGCCCCGGCGGTTTGGGGCTTGGAAACCGGGTCCGCTTGCGCGTTTGCTCAGGGTGTCCATGTCGCCTCCGCCCTTCCCGCCCATCCGTGACGGTGTGCTCTCGGTCGTCGTCCCGATTTACAACGAGGCCGCCACCGTGCGCACCGCGCTCGATGCGATCCTCGCCAAGGCGGTGCCGGGCTGGCGGCTCGAAATCATCTTGGTCGAAAGCAATTCGAACGACGGCACCCGCGCCATCGTGCAGTCCTATGCTTCGCACCCCCGCGTGAAATTGATTCTGGAGGATCGGGCCCGCGGCAAAGGCCACGCCGTCCGCGCTGGTTTCAAAGCCGCCACCGGCGATGTGATTCTCATCCAGGACGCGGACCTCGAATACGATCTCAACGATTACGACATCCTCCTCGCCCCGCTCTCCGCCGGCCGCCAGTCCTTCGTCCTCGGCTCCCGCCACGGCCAAGGCGGCTGGGCCATCCGGCAATTCTCCGACCAGCCGGTCCAGGCCCTGATCCTCAACAGCGCCCATTGGGGTTTCACCTTTCTGATCAATGCCAGCCTCGGCGTCTGGCTCCGCGACCCGTTCACCATGTACAAGGTCTTCCGCCGCGAGTGCCTCGAGGGCCTCACGTTCGAGTGCAACCGCTTCGACTTCGACTGGGAACTGCTGATCAAACTGATCCGCAAGGGCCACGAACCGATCGAAATCCCGATCAGCTACAAGTCGCGCTCCTTCAAGGAAGGGAAAAAAATCTCCATGTTCCGCGATCCCGTGACCTGGCTCTGGGCCCTCGCGAAATTCCGGTTCCAGCGGATCTAGGGCCCCGCCGGTGCGCCGCCGTTTCCTCATCTTCGCCCTTCTGCTCGGCGCCGCGTGCTACGCGGCCATGCACGTCTCGCTGCGCATCGCGCCCGCGCACGAAAACCTCGGGGCCAAGCTCGAGGGCCGCATCGCGGAAGGCGAAGGCTGGTACCCCGGCGAACCCTTCGCCACCCACCGCCCGGTCCGCGCCTGGGGCTCCTGGACCGGCTCCGACGAAAACACCGGCGCGCTGACCGTCGGCCCGTTTCCCGCCCCCGTCCGGCTCCGCTTCGCCGTCGGCGGCTACCCCCCGACCCCGGGCATCTCGCTCCGCCTCGAACGTCCGGGAACCACGGATACACTCCCGGTCGAGGCCCCGCATGTCGGCGAACGCTGGCGCATCATTGAAGTCGCCGTCCCGCCGGCCTGGGTCAGCCAACCGGTCCGGCTCGTCGCCGTCGACGACGCCAAGGTCCTCGGCGGCTGGTTCGCCGTCACCGAACCGATCCGCGGCGGCGTCGGCGACGGCGCCACCGGCCTGTGGCAAAACCTCACCGCCTGGCTGCTCAACGGCTTCTGCCTCGGCGTCCTCTGGTTCGCCGCGATGCGCCTCCTCGCTCCGCGGCAACTCGTCCCCGCCCCGTGGCTGCCCCTGCTCGGCCTCGCCGTCGTCGCCGCCTTTGCCTACCTGCTTTTCTGGCTCTGGTTCGCCGGTCCCCGAATCGGCGCCGCCGCCTCGTTCCTCGGTCTCGCCGCCGGTGCCCTCCTGCTGCTCCGCTCGCGCGCCCCCGACGCCGCCGCTGCCGCCGAAGCCGCCGCCGTCGTCCGGCTCACCGCCTTGGTCGGTCTGCTCTACCTCGGAGTTCTTCACCTGTTCCCGTCGTCGCTCGACTACTATCACCTCGCGGCCAACCGCTTCCGCGCCGAACTCCCGACCGACAACGAGCTCCCCCACGAGGTCTCCGCCCGTCTCGTCGCCGGGGAGCCGCTGCGGCGCGCCGACGCCGACTGGCTTTCCAGCGACCGGCCGCCGCTCCAGAGCGGCTGGCATCTCATCACCTGGCCGGTCCTGACGAAGTTGGGCCTCACTCCCCGCGCCGCCACCGGCACCGCCAGTCTCTGGTTGCAACTCGCCTGGGTCGCCGCCGCCTACGGTCTGCTGCGCACCTTGCGGCTCCGCCCCAACCGCGCCGCCGCCTGGACCGGCGTCATCGCGCTCAGCGGTTTCTTCCTGCAAAACTCGACCTTCACCTGGCCGAAACTTTCCGCCGCCGCCCTCGCCGCCGGCGCCTTCGGACTTTGGGTGCTGGCCCCGCCGGACCTCGACCGCCGCCGCGCGATTCTCGTCGGCGCCGTGCTCGCCTCCCTCGCCTGGCTTTCCCACGGCGGCGTCGCCTTTTCCTACCTCGTGCTCGCACCCTGGATCGCCTGGCGGATGCTGCGCGGCGAAGCCCGCGAGTGGCTGCTCGCGGCCCTGGTGTTCGGTCTCTTCGCCGCCCCGTGGATCGCGTATCAGAAATTCTACGACCCGCCGGGCAACCGTCTCCTCAAGTGGCATCTCGGCGGCCAAATTCCGAAAGACGAACGCGGCACCTGGCAGACTATCCGCGAGGGCTACGCCGCCCTCTCGTGGCCGCAAATCTGGGCCCAGAAACGCCAGAATCTCGAAATCCAGGTCGGCGGCCGCTGGGGCGCCCTCGTCGAGACCGACCCCGCCCGCGCCCTCGAGCGGCGCAACGAGGAATTCTTCCTCACCGGCCGCGCCTTCACCTGGTGGGCTTTCGGCTTTTTGCTGTTTCCCTGGGTCTGGAACCGGCTGCGCCCCGACCGCGGCGCCGACCCGCAGCTCGGCCGGATGCATTGTGCGCTCCTGCTTTGGCCGCTCCTGACGATTCCGCTCTGGTGCGCCCTGCTGTTCACGGGCGGCCAAGCGGTGATCCACCAGGGTTCCTACGCCGCCATGCTCGCGCTCTTCGTCGTGCTGTCCGCGTGGTTCGACCGCGCCGGCCGCAGCTGGATTTTCCTGATCGCCGCGCTGCAGACGTTCACCCTCGCGACCACCTGGGCCCCGGGCAACCCCGTCGTCTTCGGCGACGTTTCCCCCGCCGCCCTCGCCGTCGTGCTGCTCGCCGGCGCCGGCCTCGCGTGGCAATTGCTGCGCCGGCGCGACGCCGACGGCCCTCCTTCCGATTTCGTCGCCGCGCGCCCCGAACCTCCCGCCGCCCCGGAGTCTCCGCCCGCCGCCCCCGGTCGCTGGGCCCGCGCCACGCCGTGGCTCGCCGGTCTGCTCGCCCTCGTGCCCGCGGCCGTCTGCTCCCGCGCCCTCGGCGAACTCTGGTGGTTCGGCGACGACTGGGATCTCCTCGACCAAATCCAACGCCTCGGCTTCTGGCGCTGGACGCTCCTCCCGTTCGCCGAAAACTTCGTGCCGCTTTTCAAGGTGCTCTGGGGCGGCCTCGTCCTGGCCGGCGGCGGCTACGGCGTTTTGATTTCCGCGCTCTGGCTGACCCACGCCCTCAACACCGCGCTCCTCGCCCGGCTGCTCGTGCGCACCGGCTTCAGCTTCCCCGCCGTCGGCTTCACCGTCGTGCTCTTCGCCGTCGCCGCCGTAAATGTCGAAACCCTCGCGTGGTCCGTCCAATGGTCGGCCCTGCTCGCCGTCACCTGCTTTCTCGGCGCCGCCAACATCCTCCTCCCGCGCCTCGCCGCCGGCGACCTCCGCGGCTTCGGCCTGCCGCTGCTCCTTGCCCTGCTCGCGGCCGGCAGCGCCCTCACCTTCGCGCGCGGCGTCCTCACCGGCGGCGCCCTCGCGGCCGTCGCCCTGCTGCCCCTCGGGCTCCGGACTCCGGCCTGGCCCGCGCGCCTGCGCGTCGCCGCCGCGTGCCTGCTGCCGGCCGTCGCCGTCGCGGTCGCCATTATGCTCGTGTCCCCGGGCAACCACCGCGCCCTCGGGGACCACGGCCGCGCCATCGCGGAATTCGCCTTCACGTATTGGACCGCCGTCCCGCTCTACCGGTTGCTCGACAGCGTCACCTGGCATTGGCCGCTGCTGTTCGCCCTCGGCGCCCTGAAGGCCGGCCTGCTCGTCGCCGGCTGGCGCGCCGCCCGCGGCTGCCAGCGTCACGTGCTCGCGTTGCTGCTGATCTTCGATCTGGGCAACGCCGTGCTCCTCGGCGTCGGCCGCCACCACACCGGCCTGCCCGCCGCCAACAGCGAGCGCTACTACTACAACTCCCTGCTCTGCACGCTGCCCTTCCTCGGCCTCGCCTTCGCCGCCTGGCTGCGGCCTTTGCCCGCACCGCGTATCCGGATCAGCCTGACGGCTGCGCTCATCGCCCTCGCCGGTTTCCTCGCCGCGCGACACTGGCCCGCCGCCGCGGAGCAATTCGCCGCCCACCGCGGCCGCCACACCCGCGATGTGCTCCTGCGTCAACAGCAGCCGCCCGCCGAGGGCGCCGTCCCGGGCGTTCCTTTTCTGTCCACCGCGCGGGCGAAGGAATTGATCCGCCACTACGGCCTGCAGTGACGCGCCGCCATGCCCGGTCCGTCCGCCCCGCC
>NEUS01000068.1 GCA_002288455.1 Opitutia bacterium Tous-C1TDCM | reverse complement strand
CCACGAGGTCGTCGTCTCCTACGTCGGCCTCGATGCCCAGCGCGCCGTCGTCGCGGTCGCGGCCGACGCCGTCGCCGCCCGCAACTTCGACCTCACCACCGGTATTTATAAACTGGATGCGCTCAAGGTCACCGGCGAACGCGAGGGCGACGCCGCCGCCATCACCGCCTACCGCAATTCCGACAACCTCAAGAACGTCGCCGCCACCGACTCCTTCGGCAATCTGCCCAACCTCAACGCCGGCGAAGTCGCCATCCGCCTCCCCGGCATCTACGGCGAGCTCGACGCCGGCGGCAACCTCAGCGGCTTCAACGTCCGCGGCATGGCCTCGGGCCTCAACTCCGTCACCATGGACGGCGGCCTCATGACCGGCCAGGGCGGCCTCGGCCGCTCCATCTTCGTCAACAACATCACCGGCGCCATGTTCGACCAGGTCGAACTCGTCAAAGGCCACACGCCCGACAAAGGCGCCGATTCCCTCGGCGGCACCATCAATTTCAAGAGCCGCTCCCCGCTCTCGATGCGCGAAAAACGCCGCATCACCTACACCCTCAGCGCCCGCCTCGCCCCGTCGTTCACCGAGCAGATTCCCATCCGCGAACAACGCCGCCTCCACGGCCTCGCCAACCTCGGCTACCAGGAGGTCTTCGATGCCTTCGGCGGCTCCCGCAACCTCGGCGTCTCCGTCACCCTCTTCAACAGCGAGACCGCCATCGGCTCGTTCTTCACCACCCGCGATTTCCAGAACACCACCGCCTCGCCCGCCTTCCTCTTCAGCTACCTCACGAGCGATCTCTACAACCACCGCCGGCAGAAAAACATCACCGCCAAGGCCGACTACCGCCTGACCCCGTCCACCAAGCTCTCCTTCCTCGCCACCTACATCGACCACAGCGAGGTCTACCGCCGCCAATACAACGTCAACGCCTTCACCAACCAGGTCGTCTTCAACCCCGCGCTCAACACCGCCGCCAATACCAACGCCGGCATCGCGCCCGGCTATACCTCGCGCCTCACCACCGTCCGCCCCGTGCCGAATTCCATCATCGATGTCACGATGACCGGCCCGAACAACTTCTTCAACCGCCTCCGCCGCGTCGACGTCGGCCTCGAGCACCAGAAAGGCCCGTGGCTCATCGAGGCCAACCTCCGCCGCACCCAGACCCACATCAACATCGGCAACGGCGAGGGCGCCGTCCTCACCAACCGCATTTCGAACACCGGCTGGATCCTCGATCGCACCGCCTCCGATCTCTACCCGCGCTTCCTCCCCAACGGCGGGCTCGATTTCACCAACCCCGCCAACTACCGCCCCACCGCCAACGGCCTCTCCAACCAAAACGACAAACAGCTCCACGAGGTCAACGAGGGCCGTCTCGATGTGCGCTACAACCTCCCGGTCGCCGCGCCGATCTCCGCCAAAGCCGGTCTCCATTGGCGCGAGCAAACCGTGGGCGTCCGCAGCGCCTCGCGCCGCTGGAGCTACACCGGCACCGGCCCGCTCCCGCACGATCCCAACCTCCTCACGACCCAGGAACGCGAAACCCGCCGCGGCATCCCGCAATGGGAGGCCTCCTGGTTCATCCGCGCCCGCGAGGTCATCGACCCGACCATCTGGCGCGAGGACTTCTACTTCCGCGAAACCACGAAATTCACCGCCTACCGCCAAGCCGTCGAAACCGTCACCGCGCCCTACGCGATGACCCAGGGCAAACTCGGCCGCGAGGGCTGGCGGGGCCGCACCGGCTTCCTCGGCGGCGTGCGCTGGGAAAAAACCGAAAACGAGGCCGACGGCTTCGTCCGCGCCCGCCGGCTCAGCGGCACGCCCGCCACCGCCACCGAGGCCGCGGCCGTCGCGGCCGCGCAGGCCGACTACGCGAACAACCGCCGCACCGCCGACGGCGAATACACCAAGGCCTTCCCCAGCATCCACGCGTGGCACGACCTCACCCGGAATCTCAAGGCCCGCCTGAGCTGGTCCACCAGCTTCGGCCGCCCCGGCTTCGGCCAACTCGTCCCCGGCGAAACCCCCAACGAGGCCAACGCCAACTTCGGCAACCGCCCCACCCTCACCATCAACAATCCGTCGCTCCTGCCGCAGACCGCGAAAAACTGGGACGCCACCCTCGAGTACTACTTCGAACCCGTCGGCAATTTCACCGTCGGCTGGTTCCACAAGGAAATCCGCGACTACATCGTCACCGGCCAGGAATCCGGCACCATCGGCACCGGCACCGACAACGGCTACAACGGCGAATACCCCGGCTGGACCATCCTCACCTCCGCCAACGCCGGCACCGCCATCGTCCAGGGCTGGGAGTTCAGCTACCAGCAGCAGTTCACCTTTCTCCCGGGCGCGCTCAAGGGCCTCAGCGGTCTCGTCAACTACACGCTGCTCGATACCCACGGCAACTTCGGCGGCACCGGCCGGCGCGAAAAAGGCCAGGTGCCCAACTTCGTCCCGGTCACCGCCAACGCCAGCCTCTCCTGGCGCTACCGCGGCTTCAGCACCCGCCTGCTCGTGAACTACGCGGACACCTTCCTCACCGCGTACAACGCCGCCTCGCCCGCCCGCAACCTCTACCGCATGGAGCGCAAGCTCATCAACCTCGGCTTCGGCTACCAGCTCCGCCCTTCGCTCAACGTCACGCTCGACATCGACAACCTCACCAACGTCCCCCAGCGCCGCTACCGCGGCGTGCCCGACAACATGGAGCACTACAACTACCCCGGCACGACGATCACCGTCGGCCTCTCCGGCCGCTTCTGATTCCCCCCGCCGGTCTCCGCTTTCCGGTCTTCGGTCTCATCCCAAGCCGTCCGGTTTCCGAGTTCCGTCTCTCCGATCCGCCTTCCGCAATTCGCAATCCGCAACCGCCCCCCCCGCCCCATGCCCCGCCGCCCCCCCTCCGTCCTGTCCCTTCTCTCCGCCATTTTCCTGTCCTTCCTGTCCCCTGCCTTGGCCCAACCCGCCGCCAACGCCGTCCTCACCGGCACCGTCAGCAATCCCGCCACCGGCAATCTGCTCGAAGGCGCGCGCGTCGCGATTCCCGCCCTCGGGCTCGATACGTTTACCGACCTCACCGGCACCTACACCTTCCCCGCCCTCCCCGCCGGCAGCCACGAGGTCGTCGCCACCTACCTCGGCCTCGACCCCGCCCGCGCCGTCGTGGCCGCCGCCGCCGGCGCCCGCACCGTGCGCAACTTCGATCTCACTTCCGGTATTTATAAACTGGATGCGTTCAAAGTCACCGGCGAGCGCGAGGGCGGCGCCGCCGCCATCACCGCCCAGCGCAATTCCGAAAACCTCAAGAACGTCGTCGCCATGGATTCCTTCGGCAATTTGCCCAACATGAACGCCGGCGAGGTCGCCATCCGCCTCCCCGGCGTCGCCGGCAACCCCTCCGACGAAAACCTCATCGACGGCTTCACCATCCGCGGCATCGGCCCCGGCCTCAACTCCGTCACCCTCGACGGCGCCCCCATGACCAGCCAGGGCGCCCTCAACCGCGGCACGAACATCAACAACCTCACCGGCACCATGTTCGACCAGATGGAACTCACCAAGGGCCACACGCCCGACAAGGAAGCCGGCTCCATCGGCGGCACCATCAACCTCAAAAGCCGCTCCCCCCTCTCCCTCCGCGAAAAACGCCGCCTCAGCTACAGCGCCAGCGTCCGCGTCGCCCCCTCCTTCACCGAACAGACCCCCACCCGCGAAAAACACCGCGCCCACCCGCTCTTCAACGTCCAGTACCAGGAGGTCTTCGATGTCCTCGGCGGCTCCCGCAATCTCGGCGTCGCCGTGAATCTCTTCTATTCGGAAAACGCCGTCGGCGGCTTCCGCACCCTCCGCGATTTCCAAAACACCACCGCCCAGCCCGCCTACCTCTGGGACTACCGCACTTGGGACAACTACAACAACCGCAAGCAGGCCTCCGTGAACCTCAAGGCCGACTACCGCCTCTCCCCGTCCACCAAGCTCTCCTTCAACACCATCCTCAACGACGCCGTCGAAACCTTCCGCCGCCAATACGAACACCGCGCCTTCACCACCCAAGCCGTCTTCAACCCCGCCCTCCCCGTCACCGGCACCAACGCCACCGCCGGCATCTTGCCCGGCTACACCGACCTCATCACCCGGGTCCGCGCCGCCCCCGGCTCCACCCTCACCCAAACCACCACCGGTCCCGGCAATTTCTTCAACCGTATGCGCCGCTTCGATCTCGGCCTCGAACACACCGCCGGCCCGCTCCAACTCGACGCCAATGTCCGCTACACCCAAACCAATATCAACGGCGGCGGCGGCGGCCGCGGCGGCATTCTGATCAACCGCCTCGCCGGCGTCGGCTGGATCCTCGACCGCACCGCCTCCGATCTCCACCCGCGCTTCACCCAGACCGAAGGCCCCGACTTCAACAACCCCGCCAACTACCGCCCCACCACCTACACCAACTCGATCGTCCAGAACGACGACATGATCAAGGAGGCCGGCGCCAATCTCCGCTACACTCTGCCCACGCGTTTCTCTGCTTCCCTCAAGACCGGCGCCGTCTGGCGCGAACGCTACGTCTCCGCCGAGAGCTTCGCCCGCCGCTGGACCTACATCGGCACCGCCGCCCTCCCCGCCGATCCCTCCATCGTCACCTACGACGCCGTCAAAACCGGCCGCCAACTTCCCTACTGGGAACCCGTCCAGTTCTTCGCCGATCGCCAGCCCATCAATCCCGCCCTCTGGCGCGAGGACGGCTACTTCCGCGAACAAAACAAATTCACCGCCAACCGCGCCGTCACCGAAACCATCGCCGCTGGCTACGCCATGGCCCAGGGCAAACTCGGCCGCACCGGCTGGCTCGCCGGCGTCCGTTCCGAAAAAACAAAAACCTCCAGCTGGGGCTGGGTCCGCGCCCGCCGCGGCAGCACCGTCGCCGAACAAACCGCCGATCCCGTCGGCGCCGCCCAACGCGACTACGCCGGCACCCAGCGCCGCCTCGAGGGCAGCTACACCAAGTCGTTCCCCAGCGTCCACCTCGCCCACGACCTCACCCCCAATCTCAAGGCCCGCCTCAGCTGGTCCACCAGCTTCGGCCGCCCCGCCCTCAACAACGCCCTCCCCAACGAAACCATCTCCGAGGCCAACCAAACCCTCACCGTCAACAACCCGTCCCTCCTCCCGCAGGACGCCGCCACCTGGGACGCCACCCTCGAATACTACTTCGAACCCGTCGGCACCGTCTCCGTCGCCTGGTTCCACAAGACCATCAAGGACTACATCGTCACCGGCATCGCCTCCGGCACCATCGCCACCGGCAACGACAACGGCTACAACGGCGAATACGCCGGCTTCACCCGCCTCACCGCCGCCAACGCCGGCACCGCCGTCGTCCAGGGCTGGGAACTCAGCTACCAGCAGCAGTTCACCTTCCTCCCCGGCCTCTTCAAGGGCCTCGGCGCCTCCGCCAACTTCACCGCCATCTCCACCCACGGCGATTTCGGCGGCACCACCGGCCGCTCCACCGAACAGGTCGCCGGCTTCATCCCCCGCACCGGCAACGCCTCCCTCTCCTGGCGCTACCGCAAATTCAGCACGCGCGTCCTCTACAACTTCACCGGCGACTACATCACCAGCTACACCGCCGCCAGCCTCGGCCGGAATCTCTACCGCTTCAAATACGAGAGCGTCACCGCCGGCATCTCCTGGCAGGTCCGCCCCTCCCTCCAACTCACCCTCGACGTCGCCAACCTCTTCAACGAACCCCAGCGCTTCTACCGCGGCATCCCCTCCCAGATGCAGAATACGATCATCAACGGCACCACCGTCACCGCCGGCATCAACGGCCGCTTCTGATCCCCGCTCCCGCTTTAACCCCAACCCCGCCCCCGCCATGCCCCGCCCCGCCTCCCCCGTCCGGTCGATCCTGTCCTCCTCCGTCCTGTCCCTCCTGTCCCCTGCCTTGCTCTGGTCGCAATCCGCCCCCGCCCCGTCCCCCGCCGCTCCCGCCGCCGCCACCGCGCAATCCGCCGTCAAACTCGAGGACTTCGTCGTCACCGGCGTCTTCAACGCCACCGAAGCCAAGAAAGCCACCACGGCCATCTCCACCCTCACCGCCGCTTACCTCGCCGAACAGGTCTACCTCAGCGCCGACGATCTCCTCCTCGAGGTCGCCGGCGTCTTCGTCAACTCCTCCCTCGGCGAAATCCGCGGCATGGTCTACTCGCGCGGTATCTCGGCCGACAGCTCCGACGGCGCCACCGGCCAATACTACGTCTCCATGCAGGAGGACGGCCTGCCCATCACCAACATCGCCTTCGGCAACTACAACGCCTCCTACTTCAACCGCGCCGACGCCACCCTCCAGCGCGTCGAGGCCGTGCGCGGCGGCAGCGCCTCGATCACTTCCTCCAACTCCCCCGGCGGCGCCTTCAACTACATCAGCCGCACCGGCCCGGCCCGCGCCGGCGGCGAGGTGCGCACCCGCCTCGGCCTCGAGGGCCGCAGCGAACCGCACTACCGCGCCGACCTCGTCTACGGCGGCCCGCTCGGCCAAACCGGCTGGGTCTACAGCGTCGGCGGCTTCTACCGCTACGCCGTGGGCCATCGCCCGGCCGACGGCTATCCGATGAACAACGGCTTCGTCACCCGCGGCAACCTCTTCAAAGACTACGGCCGCGGCTCCGTGAAAATCTACGGCAAATACATGGACGACCGGAACCACTGGTACGAATACCTCCTCGCCCGCGATCCCCAGGACCCGAAGCAATTCCCCGGCCTCAGCCGCTTCAGCACCAATCTCTTTCCCAAGAGCTCCCACCAGTATCCGCGCGAGGCGGACAACCAATTCGCAACCTTCGACACCGCCGACGCCGTGCGCTCCCGCCAACGCTATGCCGGCGTCGAATGGAAACACGAGTTCGGCGACGGCTGGTCCCTCAACCACAACGTGAAATTCAGCCGCAACTGGGCCGACTGGAATTCCTCCGCCGGCGTCACGCCGCGCTCCCTCGAGTGGCCGAATTTCTTCTCCTCGATGGCCATCCAGTTCAGCGGCGGCACTCAAAACGGCCGCGTGCCCGCCGGCCTCTACCGCTTCGCCGATCGCACCACCGGCACCGTGCTCGCCGAGGTCACCTCCAACGGCAACTACACCGTCAACGCCAACGCCCTCTTCAACGCCGGCCAGGTCGTCCGCTTCGCCAATCTCCCCAACGGCCAAATCGTGCCCAGCGCGTTCTGGACCAATACCGGCCGCGTCGCCAACGAACACATGGACGAAATCATGGAGCGCTTCTCGGTCACCAAGAAATGGGGCAATCACTCCTTCACGGGCGGCGGTTACTTCGGCTACGCCGATATCTCCGACCGCCAGTCCAGCGGCGGCCGCACCGCCTCCCCGCTCACCGAGCAACCCCAGCCCGTCGCCATCACCTGGATTCCCGCCACCGCCGCCACGGCCCCCGCCGGCACCCCCGCCGCCGCCCTCGCCGCCGTCGCCGGCTGGAACGGCCAACCCGTCCTCCTCACCAATCCCCAAGGCTTCACCTCCCTCGGCAACGGCTACACCCGCGACCTCGCGATCTCGCGCCAGTTCGCCTACTTCTTCGGCCACAAGTGGGACCTCACCCAACGCTGGGGCATCGACTGGGGCTTCCGCGGCGAACGCATCCGCGTCAAAGGCTTCAACCAATCCGGCTCGCTCAATCCCCGCGGCAACTGGGACCCGACCTATGGCGGCGCCGACGGCAATCCGCTCACGATGTTCGACAACCGCTTCACCGTGCCGAATCCCAATGCCCAGTGGTTCTTCGACAAGGACGTCCGCGCCTTCTCGTGGTCCGTCGCCAGCAATTTCGTGATCAACAACGAAAACTCCTTCTACGTCCGCCTCGCCGACGGCGAAAAGGCCCCCGACTACGCCTTCTTCCGCAACTACAACTCCGTCTTCCGCCTCGCGAACCTCCGCCCGCGCCCCCAGACGGTCAAACAGGTCGAACTCGGCTACCGCTGGAAAACCGCCCGCGCCACCGTCACCGTCACCCCGTTCTGGTCGCGCCTCGGCAACATCAACTCGAATCCCCAGGCCACCGAGTCCGACGGCATCACCCTCTACTACCCCGATCCGATCTACAACATGACCACCACGCTCGGCGTGGAGCTCGAGGGCGAATACCGCTTCACCGATCGCTTCAAGGTGCGGTCCGTCCTCACCGCCCAAAGGCCCGAAAACACCGTCTGGAAAGTCTTCGTCGCCGGCTCCAACGGCCGCGCCGACGACTCCTACCTCGATTTCTCCGGCCAAGACGCCGACAACAACCCCGACTTCATCCTCAACACGACCTTCGACTACCGTCTGCGCAACGGCTTCGTCAATGTCTCCTGGCGCCACATGGGCGAACGCGCCGGCAACATCGCCAACGTCATCACCCTCCCCCGCTTCAACCAATTCAACTTCAACGCCGGCTGGACCATCAGCCGCACCCGCTCCCTCGGCCTCAATATCAACAACCTCCTCGACAGCGAGGGCGTCATGACTTGGCGCGGCTGGGGCGTGAATCCCGGCGACCGCCAAAGCTACCGGTCTCTGCCCGCCACCGGCCGCGACACCATGCTCCAATACGTTCCCGTCCAGCCCCGCTCCTACTTCCTCACCTTCACCCAGAAATTCTGAGCCGCCCCTTGCCGCCCCACCCGTCTCTCTCCCTTCTGTCTCTCCCATCGGTCCTATCCGTCCCCTAAGTCCCATCTCCGCCCCCGTCCGCGCTCCGCGCCCCCCCCTCCCCCGCATGATCCCCCGCCATCCTCTCCTCATTCTCCTCGCCGCGCTCTCGGCCGCCACCCTGGTGGCCCAGCCCGCCGCGGAGAAAAAGAAAAGCGTCGCCCCCAAGCAGGCGACCGTCGGACCCGCCATCAACGAGAACAAAGCCACGCCGGTCTCGCGCCTCAAGGTCGCGCCCGGCTTCGCCGTCGAGCTGATCTACTCGGTGCCCGGCGTCGAACAGGGCTCGTGGGTCAACCTCTGCGCCGACGACCAAGGCCGCATCTATGCGAGCGACCAATACGGCGGACTCTACCGTTTCACGCCGCCCGCGCCGGGCCGGACCCTCGCGCACTCCGCCGTCGAGCAAATGCCCGCCCAGATCCGCGCCATCAACGGCATGTGCTTCGCTTTCGGCGCGCTTTACGTGGGCGTCAACGACTACGAGGCCAAGTTCCAGAGCGGCGTGTACCGCGTGACCGACAGCGACGGCGACGACCGCCTCGACAAGGTCGAACTGCTCCGGGCGTTCGCGTCGCGCGGCGACCACGGGGTCCATGCCATCGTCCCGACGCCCGACGGCCGGGCGCTCTATCTCATCGCCGGCAACAACGCCAAGCCCACCGAGTTCGCACCGACTTCCCAGGTCCCGCGCCATTGGGGCGAGGATCACTTGCTGCCGCGCATGCCCGACGGCCGCGGCCACAATCGCGACGTGCTCGCGCCCGGCGGCATCATTTACCGCTTCACGCCCGACGGGAAAACCTTCGAGGCCTACGCCTCCGGTTTCCGCAACATCTTCGACGCCTCCGTCAACCGGGACGGCGAGCTCTTCACCTACGACGCGGACATGGAGTACGACTTCAACACGTCGTGGTATCGCCCCACGCGGATCAACCATGTCACCAGCGGCGGCGAGTTCGGCTGGCGCAACGGCGCCGGCAAGTGGCCCGAATTCTATCCCGACAACCTCGGCGCCGTCGTCAACGTCGGCCCCGGCTCCCCCACCGGCACGGTCTTCGGCTACGGCGCCAAGTTCCCGGTGAAATACCAGCGCGCGCTCTTCGCCCTCGATTGGAGCTGGGGCAAGCTCTATGCCATCCACCTCGCGCCCGACGGCGCGAGCTACACCGCGACCAAGGAGGAGTTCATCTCCGGCGCGCCCCTCCCGCTCACCGACGCGATCATCCACCCGAAGGACGGCGCGATGTATTTCGCCATCGGCGGCCGCCGCGTGCAGTCCGGCGTCTATCGCGTCACCTACACCGGCGGCGAGTCCACCGCGCCCGACACCGCGAAGCCCGCCCCCAGCCCGGCCCGCGACCTGCGCCGTTCCCTCGAGGTCTTCCACGGGAAACAGGACCCCGCCGCCATCGCGACCGCCTGGCCGCACCTCGCCCACGCCGACCGCCACATCCGCTGGGCCGCGCGCATCGCGATCGAACACCAGCCCGTTTCCTCGTGGGCCGACCGGGCCCTCGCCGAGCGCGACCCCGCCATCCAGGTCGAGGCGCTGCTCGCGCTCGCGCACGCCACGGGCGTATGCCCCTCGCACCGCAAGGACGCCACGCCGCCCGTGGATACCGCGCGCGGCGCCGCGCTCCTCGCCGCGCTCGGCAAAATCGATTACGCCCGGCTCGACGGCGCGCGCCGGCTCACGCACCTGCGCACGATCCAAATCGTGCTGAACCGCTTCGGCCGCCCCGGCGATGCGGCCGTGCAAACGCTCATCGCCCGGCTCGATCCGATTTTTCCGGCCCGGACCCGCGAGGAAAACTGGCTGCTCTGCGAGACGCTGGTGTTTCTGCAGGCACCGACCGTCGCGACCAAGGCCCTCGCGCTCATCAAGGCCGCCGCCACCCAGGAGGAACAGATCGAGTATGCGCGCTCGCTGCGCATGCTGAAGGCCGGCTGGACCATCGCCACCCGCACCGCCTATCTCGAGTGGCTGCTCAAGGCCGTGAACTACCGCGGCGGCGCGAGCTTCGACAAGTTCATCGAATTCGTGCGCAACGACGCACTCGCCACCTTCAGCGACGCCGAGAAAGCCGCGCTCGCCGACCTCATCGCCCGCAAGCCCGAGCGCAAGAGCGTCGTCGAGAACCTCGGCGACATCTTCGCCGGCCGCACGCCGACCGACTGGAAGCTCGAAGAGCTCGGCGCGGCCGCGCAGAGCGGCATGCGCCGCCGCGATTTCGAGCGCGGCCGGCGCATGTTCGGCGCCACCGCCTGCTTCGCCTGCCACCGCTTCGGCAATGAAGGCGGCATGACCGGCCCCGACCTCACCGGCGCCGGCGGTCGCTACAGCCCGCGCGACCTGCTCGACCAGATCATCCACCCGAGCAAGGAGATCAACGAGCAGTTCGTGCCCAGCGTCCTCACCAAGCTCGACGGCAGCACCGTCGTCGGGGTCGTCACCAATCTCCAGGGGGACACGGTCGTCATCAACACCGACCCCGCGGAGCCCAATTCCCTCACCCGCGTGGACCGCAAGGAAGTGAAGAGCATCGAACCCTCGAAGGTTTCCCCGATGCCGCCTGGTCTCATCAACATGCTGACGAAGGACGAAGTCCTCGACCTCGTCGCGTATGTCCTCAGCGGCGGCGACGCCGCCAACCCGATGTTCAAGAAGTAAGTCCCCGCTCGACATCGGTTCCGCGCCAGCTACCAACGCGCAGTCCAAAAGGCACGGGCCCTCAGGCCCGTGCCTTTTTTGTGTCGGCTCCGTCCCCTTGGCGCGAATTCCACCCGTGTTTTCGTTCTCGCTCCGTCCCTGCGCGTTCCTCCCGCGCCCCCAATTTCTTCCATGAAGTCCGCCCGCCTCGCCTTCGGCCTACTGTCTCGCGTTTGTACCGTAAGCGTCGAAACCATGAAGATTGTGAAGTCGATGCCGTGAGCGGTCACCGGAGCCCCCCTGCTTCGCCACCTTTTTGGTCCCGTCTTCCGTCGGCGCTGGTCAGGACACCGGCCGCGGCCGCTGGATCCCCACCACGAGCGTCGACGAATACAACGCCACCCTCGCCACCTGGTTCGGCGTCAGCGCGGGCAACCTCTCCACCGTCCTCCCCAACCTCGGCCGCTTCGCGAAACCCAATCTCGGGTTCATGGGCTGACCCGCCCTCGTCCCGGCGCTCAACTCCGCCCGTTCCGCGCCGATAACGGAAGGCACCGGGTCCAACTTCATGGTCCCGGAAAACTCCTTCCGCCCATGTCACGCTCCGCCTCCTTCCGCTCCTTCCTGCTCGGCCCGATCCTCGCCTTCGGCCCCCTCGCGGCCAACGAAGTCGCCCCCGCCGCCGCCCCCGCCGCGCCCGCCGCGGCCCACGCGGAACACTCCGACGCCCCCGTCTCCCCCGCCCAGGCCCTCCAGCGTCTCGTCGACGGCAACGCCCGCTTCGCCTCCGGCCACGCCGAACACCCCAACCAGACCGTCGCCCGCCGCGTCGAGGTCGCCGCCGGCCAAAAACCCTTCGCCGTCGTTCTCACCTGCGCCGACTCCCGCGTCGCCCCCGAATTGTATTTCGACCAGGGCGTCGGTGACATCTTTGTAATCCGCGTCGCCGGCCACACCCTCAACGACCACGTCATCGGCAGCATCGAATACGCCGTCGAACACCTCCACGCCGCCGTCGTCGTCGTCGTCGGCCACGAAAAATGCGGCGCCGTCGCCGCCGCCCTCTCGTCCGAACGCGGCGAAGGCAAAATCGGCACCTTGCTCGAAGCCATCCGCCCCGCCGTCCGCGACACCCGCAACCAGGCCGGCGACAAGACCGACAACGCCGTCCGCGGCCACGCCCGCCGCACCGCCAAACTCATTCCCGCCTCCAGCCCGATCGTGAAAAACGCCATCTCCGCCGGCCACGTGAAGATCTTCGCCGCCCGCTACGACCTCGTCAGCGGCAAAGTCGATCTCCTGCCGTAAAGCCGATCGCTGACCGCTGACAGCTGAATGCTGATCGCTGATCGCCGAAAGCTTTCAGCTTACAGCTTATAGCTTAGAGCTTCCCCGCCTTCCGCTTCATCCCCGCAATTCGCGCCGCGACGTCCGCCTCCAGCGCCGCCGCGTCGTGCCCGAGCACCTTGCCGGCCGCGACGACCTTGCGCCCGCCGATATACACTTCGGCTACGTTCCGGCTGCTGCACGCAAACACGAGGTGCGCCGCCGGATCCCACACCGGCCCCGTCGCCGGCTCCGCCGGGTCGACCACGAGAAAATCGGCAAATTTGCCGACCTCCAGGCTCCCGACCCAACGCTCCACGCCGAGCACCTCCGCCGTTTTCAACGTATGCAGCCGCAGCACGTCGATCGGCTGCAAGCCGCCGGAGTTTTCCCGCCGCAGGCGCAACGCATACAGCCCGAAGCGCACGTTCTCGAACGGATCCGAAATGTCCGCGCTCGCCTGCCCGTCCACGCCCATACCCACGCGCAACCCGTCCTCGAGATAGCGCTCGATCGGCGGCAATCCCGACCCGAGCCGCCCGTTCGACAGCGGATTCCAAATCATCGCCGCTCCCGCCGCCGCCGCCTCGCCGAGCATCACGTCGTCCGGATGGATGAAGTGCGCGAACGACATGCCCCGGAACACCGCGCCCGCCGCCTTGAACTTCGGCCATGCCGCCCGGTCCTCGACCTGCGAAGCCGCCGGCTCGAGGTAGTGCACCTGCACCGTCAACCCGAACTCCTTCGCCAGCGCGATCTCCCGCGCGAACAACGCCGGCCCCCGGTAGATGCCCGTGGCATTGATCGAGAGCCCGAGCAACGCCCGGTCCGGCGCCGGCTGCACCGCCGCCATCGCCGGCCGCAACCGCTCCCGCCACACCGCGTCATCCGCCTGCCCTTCGTTCACCCACGCGAACACGAACCGCTGCGGCGTCTCCTGCTCCGCCTCGAATTGCTCCCGGTACCACGCGAAATTCCGCCCGAACCAATGCGAGTGGTTGTACGTCGTCGTCACCCCGTGCCGCAATTGGTCGTACGCGCCGTGTTTCGTGAATGCCCCGAAATCGCCCGCCCCGAAGTGCGCCCCGTACGTGTAGTGCAGCGCCTGCAACCATGCCTTGAGTTCCGTCGCCGGCCCGATCCCGCGGAACGCACTTTGCCACAGGTGGCTGTGCCCGGAAACAAAGCCCGGCATCACTATCCGGCCCTTCAACTCCGCGACCGCAAAGCCCGGCTTCGCCTTCGCCGCCGCCACCGCCGGATCCGCTTCCCCGTTCCCCGCTCCCGCCGCCGCGATTCTCCCGTCGTCACCCACCAAAAGGTAACCGTCCGGAATCGGCGCCGCCGCCGCGGCCAACGTTAGCAACGTCGCGCCCCGGTAAAGCGTGGCCGCCGCCGCCGCGGTCGTCGCCCCAAACCCCAGTGCCCAAACTGCCAGTTGCCGGAATCGCATGCCCGCCGAAAGCAGGTTGCATACTCGCAACGCCAAAAAAATCGCCGCGCCTCGGGTGGATCGATCTCTCAACCTGGAAAACGCAGTTGGTCACGGAGGGCTCGGAGGCAAGCCGGAGAGACCCGGAGTTTTGGCGAAAAATCGAGGCCGCACGCGCCACCCGGTCGGATGTACCGACCGACCGTGGCGGCGATCCGAGCAAGCTGCTCTCCGTGAACTCCATGCTCCCCTCGGTGCTCTCTGTGACCCCGCTCCGCTGCTGAACTCCCTCGACGCCTCAATCCGCCCGGATCTGGATATCCGCCACCAACCGGTGGCCGGAACAGGAGAATTGGAAAATATGCCGCGTCGCCGCCTTGATCGACGCCACCGCCAGATTCTGCCCGCGCACGATCGTCGGCAGCGTCAACTTGCACGGAAACCCCAGGTCGCAGAGCTGGTTCTTGAAACCGCCGACACTCATGTTGGTGATCTCGCCGATCACATCCTTGAGCACCGCGTCGCCCTCGAATTCCACCTCGGCTTTGCTCATGCCCAGAATCGTGGTCGCCGCAAACAGCGCGAAATCTTCGGACAGGCAAAGATAGACGATTCCGTTGGCGTCGCCGACGAAACCCACGTTGCCGATCACCTGCCACCGCTGCCCGTGCGCCTCCGCGGAATCCGCGGCGATCCGCTGTTCGAAGACGGCATCGTGCCGCATCATCGTCGCGCAGACATTCTGCACCGCCTTGGCGATCGATTCCTGGATTACGTGGTCGGTGATGGGATGGGTCGCGGTCATGCGTCGACGAAGAAGCGGTCGTAAACCCGAATCATCGGCCCCCGGAACCCGAAATTGAGGCCGCACCCGCAAAAGTTATTCCCAATCGCCCCCCGGCTTTCCGCTTACAGCTTTCAGCTTAAAGCTTACAGCTTCCTCAAAACCTCCACTCCACCCCGCCGAAAGCCCCGAAGCCCAGCGCCGGATACCCGTTCACTTCCTCATACCGCTCGTTGAGCAGATTTTCGAGGCGCGTGCGGATACTCAGCGCCGCATTGATCCGGTAGGATCCGAATACCCGGACCACCGTGAAATCTTCCCCGTCGATCGTCCGGAAGGTCCGCGCGTGCACGTCCTCCCGCTGCGCCACATGCCGCAGGCCGACGCCGACATCCAAGGCGCGGCCGAAGGTCCGCACCACATCCGCCGCGATGCCGTGCCGCGGCCGCCGCAGCAGTCGCGTGCCCGCCGTGAGATTGTCCGCTTCAAGATAAGTGTAGCTCGCGCGCAGATCGGTCCGGCCCGGCAACGCCAGTTTCACCGTCGCCTCGACGCCCCGCGTCCGCGCCCGCTGGATGTTCTCCACGCTGCGGAAACTCGCCGTGCCCGCGATCAGGTCCGTGAAACGCGTCTCGAACCACGTCACCCCCACCGTGCCGCGCCCGCCGGCCAAGTAAACGTCGACGCCCGCATCCGTCCCGCGCGCCCGCTCCGGCCGCAGGTCCGGGTTGCCTTGGTAAAACGCACTCCGCCCGTACAGGTCGAGGAAGCTCGGCGACCGGAACGCCGTGCCGTGGCTGGCCCGTACCTTCGCGCGCCGCTGCGCGACGAGCCACGCCACCGTCCCGCGGCCCGTCGTCGCGCGGCCGAAGGTGTCGAAATCGTCGTTCCGCAACCCCGCCGTCACATGCAGGTCCTCGCGCACCGCCCACTCGTCCTGCGCAAACACCGCGAACAACCCCTGCTTCTCGTCGATCGCGCCGAAGCCCGTGTTCCGCGTGTGGTTCGCTTCCGCGGTGAACCCCGCCGTCGTCCGGTGCCCCGCCCGGCCCGTGTACGTCGTCTGCGTATCCAGCACGCCGCGACGGTTCTTCACCACCGTGAACGCCGTCGCCCGGCCCGCCCGCGGGCTCTCCGCCGTGAACCGCCGGTCCTGCCCGCCGAGCACCGCGTGCGCCGTCCACGCCGGCGCCAGCGCCACGGTGGCGAACGCCGTCGCCAGCAAATTGGACTCGCGCGTTTCGTTGTCGGGATCGTTCGTGTACCGGTCGCCGGGATCGCCGTACGTGCCGTGGAACCAGCGCAGCGTCGCGCCCGCCTGCACCCGTTCGTTCACCCGGCGGTCGTAACGGAAGACCGCGTTCGCCGACGCGAAGGCGTTGTTCGGCCGGCCGTTTTCCGTGCGTCCGCCCTGCACGGATACGTTCCACGCGTCCGCCCCGCGCTCGCCCTGCGCCGCCAGCGCGCCCTGCACCGTGCCGAAACTGCCGGCCTCCGCCGCCAGCCGCACCGCCGGCGCCCCCGCCCCGCGCTGCGCCCGCAGCGCCACCACCCCGCCCACCGCCTCGCCGCCGTACAGCGTGCTCTGCGGCCCGTGCGCGATTTCCAGGCTGTCGCAGGCCCCCGCGCACGCGCCGCCGAGGAAGACTTCGTAGTTGGTGTTCGGATCGCTCATCCGCAAGCCGTCGACCAAAAACAGCGTCTGGTTCGAATTCGCCCCGCGCAGGAACACCGACGCCGTCGCCCCGCCCGCCCCGGACGCGAAGACCGGCGCGCCGCCGCCCGCCCCAAGCGCCGCGCCCAACGAGGAAAGTTGCCGCCGCGCCAATTCCTCCGCGGTGAAGAAGTCGACCGCCGATCCGACCGTGCGCGGATCGGCCGCCGTGCGCGTGGCGGCGGTCACAAACGGCGCGAGCTGCGCCGGCGGCCCAACTTGGGCGGAGCCGGCGACGGCCCAAACGAGCGCACAGGCGGCGGCACCCGCCCGGCGCCCGTGCGCAGGAGGAAATGGAATCATGGAGGTGGACTGTTTCGGACGGCGAAAAGAGCCGAACCTCCGGAACCGGAAGGACCGCTCTCACGCTTCATTTTTGCGATGAAGGGGCACGGACGGTCCGCGCAATCGGACCGCCCGCGTGAGATTTCCGGGGCCAGATATTCGGACTCCGCATGTGTCGGCCGACGTTTCCGTCGGCCCGCCTCGCCTCTCGCCTTCACCGGCCGCCGGAGCGACCGATTGACTTTGCACGCGCCGTCCGCCGGCGCGCTGGAGGTCCGTGATGCGTTACCGCAGCGCAACTGTGGCCGGTTTTCACGGCCTTCCCTGTTTCCCGAAAATGAAGAAAGAACCTCGGACTTCCCAACCACACGCCACCGCCGCCCCAGGCTCAAGTTCCATCTGTGCCATAACGCATCAACGGATTCGGATGCGTGGATATGATGCCTTGCCAAGCCGATTCCCCCTCCTACGCTCCGCCGCACCATGAGCTCGTCCGCCACCCGGTCCGCCGCGCGCGAAGACGCCTTTCGCCTGCTCTTCGCCACCCGCATCGCCGTCCTCGACGGCGCCATGGGCTCGATGATCCAGACCTTCAAACTGGAGGAACCCGATTTCCGTGGCACCCGCTTCCTCGCCCACCCCCACGACCTCAAGGGCAACAACGACCTGCTCTCCCTCACGCGCCCCGACGTCATCGAGTCGATCCACGCCGACTACTTCGCCGCCGGCGCCGACATCGTCGAAACGAACACCTTCAGCAGCACGTCCATCGCCATGGCCGACTACCGCTGCGAACCCCTTGTCCGCGAAATCAACCTCGCCGCCGTCGCCTGCGCCCGCCGCGCCGCCGACCGCGCCGAAGCCGCCGATCCGTCCCGCCTCCGCTTCGTCGCCGGCGCCATCGGCCCGCTCAACCGCACGCTCTCGATGTCCCCCGATGTCAACCGGCCCGACTACCGCGCCGTCACCTGGGACGATGTCGTCGCCGCCTACACCGAACAAATCGACGCGCTCCTCGACGCCGGCGTCGATGCCCTGCTCGTCGAAACAATTTTCGATACCCTCAACGCCAAGGCCGCTCTCTTCGCCATCGACCAGGTCTTCGATCGCCGCGGCAACGACAGCCGCGTGCCCGTCATGGTCAGCGTCACGATCACCGACGCCTCCGGCCGCACGCTCTCCGGCCAAACCATCGGCGCCTTCTTCGCCAGCATCGCCCACGCCCGGCCGTTTTCCGTCGGCATCAACTGCGCCCTCGGCGGCGCCGCCATGCGCCCCTACGTCGAGGAACTCGCCGGCCTCGCCGACTGCTACACCTCGTGCTACCCGAACGCCGGTTTGCCAAACGCGTTCGGCGGCTACGACGAAGCGCCCGCCGACATGGCCAAGGTCCTCGGCGAATTCGCCGCCAACGGCTGGGTCAATCTCGTCGGCGGCTGCTGCGGTTCCACCCCCGCGCACATCGCCGCCATCGCGCAGGCCGTGAAGGGCCGCGCCCCGCGCATGGTCCCGCAGGCCGCCCGCGCCCTCCGCCTCAGCGGCCTCGAACCCTTGGCCGTCGCCTGAGCCTTGAACCGCCAATCCCCCGGGTCGCGAAGACAGCCCTCTGCCGCTTCGAATCATTTCTCTGTGTCTCTGTGCCTCCGTGGTTAAACCGTGAGTAACTCCGCTTCTTCCTCCGCCGCCTCGACGTTCCTCGTCATCGGCGAACGCACCAACATCACCGGCTCGCCCAAATTCGCCAAGGCCCTCAAGGCCGGCGACTGGGACGCCTGCCTCGCGATCGCGCGCCAGCAGGTCGAGAGCGGCGCCAACATCATCGACATCAATGTCGACGAAGCCCTCATCGACGGCGAGGCCACGATGGTGAAGTTCCTCAATCTCATCGCCGCCGAACCCGAGATCTCGCGCGTGCCGATCATGCTCGATTCCTCGAAGTGGACCGTACTCGAGAAGGGCCTCCAGTGCCTCCAGGGCAAGGGCATCGTCAACTCGATCTCCCTCAAAGACGGCGAAACGGAATTCCTCCGCCGCGCCCGCCTCATCCGCCGCTACGGCGCCGCCGCCGTCGTCATGGCTTTCGACGAACAGGGTCAGGCCGCGACCCGCGACGAAAAGGTCCGCATCTGCACCCGCGCCTACAATCTGCTCGTGCAGCAGGCCGGCTTTCCGCCCGAGGACATCATCTTCGATCCCAATATCCTCACCGTCGCCACCGGCATCGAGGAGCACAACAACTACGCCGTCGATTTCTTCGAGGCCACCGCGATCATCAAGCGGACACTCCCGCACGCCAAGGTCAGCGGCGGCGTCTCCAACGTTTCCTTTTCCTTCCGCGGCAACAACCCCGTCCGCGAGGCGATGCACACCGCCTTCCTGTACCACGCGATCCGCGAGGGCATGGACATGGCCATCGTCAACGCCGGCATGCTCGGCGTGTACCAGGAAATCGCGCCCGCGCTCCTGGAGAAAGTCGAGGATGTCCTCCTCAACCGCCGCCCCGACGCCACCGAACGCCTCGTCGCCTTCGCCGAAACCTTGAAATCGGAATCCGGCGGCACCAAGACGCCGAACGCCGAACCCGAAGCCGCCGCCTGGCGCAACGCGAGCGTCGAGGAACGCCTCAAGCACGCCCTCGTCAAAGGCATCGACGCCTTCGTCGACGTCGACACCGAGGAAGCCCGCCTGAAATACGCGCGCCCGCTCGAGATCATCGAAGGCCCGCTCATGGACGGCATGCGCGTCGTCGGCGACCTCTTCGGCGCCGGCAAAATGTTTCTCCCCCAAGTCGTGAAATCCGCGCGAGTGATGAAGCGCTCCGTCGCCTACCTCACGCCGTTCATGGAAGAGGAAAAAAAGCGCCTCGCCGCCGCCGGCACCGCCTCCCGCGCCAACGGCCGCGTCCTCATGGCCACCGTCAAAGGCGACGTCCACGACATCGGCAAAAACATCGTCGGCGTCGTCCTCGCCTGCAACAACTACGAGGTCACCGACCTCGGCGTCATGGTCCCCGCCGACAAGATCCTCGCCGTCGCGCGCGAGAAACAGGTCGATGTCATCGGCCTCTCCGGTCTCATCACGCCCTCCCTCGACGAGATGGTCCACGTCGCGAAGGAAATGAAACGGCAGGGCTTCGACATCCCGCTGCTCATCGGCGGCGCCACCACCAGCCCCGCGCACACCGCCGTGAAGATCGCGCCCGAGTACGCGCCCGGCGTCGTGCACGTCCTCGACGCCTCCCGCGTCGTCAACGTCGTCAGCGCCCTGCTCTCGCCCGAGCAAAAGCCCGCCTTCATGGCCGAGACGACCGCGAAACAGGAACGCCAGCGCGTCGAATTCGGCGAACGCCAGAGCAAGCGCCCCGTCCTCCCGCTCGCCGCCGCCCGCGCCCGCAAGCCCGTCTTCGATTGGTCCACCGCCGACATCCCCCGCCCCGATTTCCTCGGCACCCGCGTCTTCTCGACCTCAGCGGATCGATCTCTCAACCCTCAACTCTCAACTCTCAACTTAAGCGACATCGTCGCTTACATCGATTGGGGTCCCTTCTTCAGCGCCTGGGAACTGCATGGCCGTTTCCCGGATATTCTGAAGGACGAAGTCGTCGGCACCGAGGCGACCAAGCTCTTCGCCGACGCCCAGAAACTGCTCGCGCGGATCGTCGCGGAAAAACGCTTCACCGCCAACGCCGTCCTCGGCTTCTGGCCCGCCAACGCCGTCGGCGACAGCATCGAGGTCTACGCCGACGAAACCCGTTCCCGCGTGTTGGAGCGTTTCCACTGTCTGCGCCAGCAGCTCGAAAAGCCGGCGAACCAATTCAACCATTCCCTCGCCGACTACCTCGCGCCGCGCGACTCCGGCCGCCTCGACTACGTCGGCGGCTTCGCCGTCACCGCCGGCCACGGCGTCGAGGAATTCGCCGCCGAATTCAAGGCCGTCCACGACGACTACTCCGCCATCATGGCCCAGGCCCTCGGCGACCGCCTCGCCGAAGCCCTTGCGGAAATGATGCACAAGAAAGCGCGCGAGTTCTGCGGCTACGGCCGCACCGAGAACCTCGCGATGAAAGACATCATCCGCGAAAAATACCGCGGTATCCGCCCCGCGCCCGGCTATCCCGCGTGCCCCGACCACACCGAGAAACCGACGCTCTTCCGTCTGCTCGATGCGACCGACGCCACCGGCATCGTGCTCACCGAAAGCTGCGCCATGCACCCGGCGAGCAGCGTCAGCGGCCTGTACTTCAACCATCCCGAATCGAAGTACTTCGCCGTCGGCAAAATCGGCAAAGACCAGATCGAGGACTACGCCGCCCGCAAAGGCCTGACCGTCGCGGAAACCGAACGCTGGCTCGGCCCCTACCTCGACTACAACCCGGCCTGAGCCGGACGCCGCTTGCGCCGCCCCTGATTAAGATCTTGCTTATTTAAGCTTTCTCTTAATCTTAGGCGGCATGCAAAGCCTTGCCGCCCTCGCCGACCCGACCCGGCGCCGCATCGTCGAGTTGCTCGCCCGCCGCGACCGGACCGCGGGCGAATTGGTCGAGGAGTTCGAGGTCAGCGCCCCGGCGATTTCCCAGCACCTGAATGTGCTGCGCGAGGCCGGGCTGATCGTCACCCGCGCCGAAGGCCAGTCCCGCATCCAATCCCTCGACCCGGCCGGCTTCGACGAACTCGGCTCCTGGCTCGAGAAAACGCGCGCCGTCTGGTCCCGCCGGCTCGACGCCCTCGAGCGCGAGCTGCTCGCCGAGGATGCCGCCGCCAAGAAGTCCGCCAAATCTTCCCGATGAACAACGCTCCCGACAACACCGCCCACGGCGAATTCCGTGCGCCCGGCGAGGTCCGCCTCGTCCGCCTCCTGCCCGGCCCGATCGACCGCGTCTGGGCCTTTCTCACCGATCCCGAAAAGCGCGCGCGCTGGTTCTGCGGCGGCCTGCTCGAGCAGAAGGCCGGCGGCAAAATCGTCTTCGCGATGGTCCACAAAAACATCGCGCCCGGCGAAACCCCGCCGCCCGAATACGCGCAAGTCCAGGATCCCGGCGTGACTTTCGAAGGCAAAGTGCTGCGCTGCGAGCCGCCGCACCTGCTCGTTTTCACGTTCGGCAGCGACGATTCCGAGGTGACCTTCGAGCTCACGCCCGAGGGCGATCGCGTGCGGCTCGTGCTCTCCCACCGCACGCGCGGTTCCGAACAGGCCGAGCTCTCGAACTACGCCTCCGGCTGGCACATCCATTGCGACCATCTCATCGCCGTGCTCACCGACGGCCACCGCCCCCCGTTCTGGTCCTCCCACCGGACGCTCAAGACCGAATATGAAATGCGTCTCGCCGGCCGCGTCTGACAAATCGCGGTATACGTCGGAGAAGAATTCGGCCGCGCACCGCCGAATTCCTCCGCGCGATTGATGCCTTTTTAGCGGTGCCGGAGCTGGCGCGCGCGGGTCGAACGGCTCCAATGCAACCCATGAACGCTCCGTCCCCCGCACCGGTCGTTTCGCCCCCGGCTCCCGCCGCCTCCGGCCGGCGGATTCTCTACGCCGACGATGTGCGCGAACTCCGCGACGTCGCCCGGATTTCCCTCGCCCGCGAAGGCCACCGCATCGAGTGCGTGGAGGACGGCCTCGCCGCTTTCGAACGCATCGCCGCCGATCCCGCCTTCGATCTCGTCATCACCGACCACCACATGCCGCGCCTGAACGGCCTGAAGCTCGTGCAACAACTCCGCGCCTCGGCCTACCGCGGCCGGATTTTGGTTTTCAGCTCGGAACTCGATCCGCGCGTGACGGCCCAGTACCGCGCGGCGGGCGTCGACCGGATCCTGTTCAAGCCGGTGTTCCCGTCGGAATTGCGCCGCGTGCTGGCGGAAATGTTCGCCCCGGCGGCCGGCACGCCTTGACCCGCCCGAAACGGCTCGGCGCACTTTGTGGTTCCCGCGGCGCCGGCCGCAGTGCTAGCTCTCCGGCGTGTCGACCCACCCCACGCCACCCCCGGCTTCGCCCGCCCCGGCGGCCCCCGCCTCCGAACTCCGCCCCGCCCCGTCTTCAGTCGGCGGCATTCTTCGCCAGATCGGTCCCGGCCTGATCATCGCCGCGGCGATCGTCGGCTCCGGCGAATTGATCGTCACCCCCAAGCTCGGCGCCAGCGCCGGCTTCACGCTGCTGTGGTTCATCATTCTCGGCTGCGTGCTGAAGGTCTTCATCCAGATCGAACTCGGGCGCGTGACGCTGTCGCGGGGCCTGACCACGTTGGAAACGATGAACCTCGTGCCCGGCCCGCGGGTGAGGGTGTCGTGGCTGCTGTGGCTTTGGGCCGTGATGTTTGCGGCGACGGTTTTCCAGATTGCCGGCATGGTCGGGGCCGTCGCCAGCGTGCTCGCGCTCGCCGGCGTCAACGTCAGCGTCAAATTGCTCGCGATCGGCATCGGCATCGGCACCGCGGTCATTCTCGTGCTGGGCCGCTACAAACTGATCGAGACCGCGTCCACCTGGATGGTGGTCGCGTTCACCGCCTGCACCATGGTGGCGGTCGTGGCGCTGCAGTTCACGCCCTACGCGGTGACCTCGGCGAATCTCGCCGAGGGTTTCAGTTTCAATCTGCCGCCGTCGTTCACGGTCGCGTTCGCCGCCTTCGGCATCATCGGCGTCGGGGCCTCGGAACTGATCTACTACCCGTACTGGTGTCTGGAAAAAGGCTACGCCCGCCACGTCGGCCGGCCCGACGGCTCCGCCGCCTGGGACGAACGCGCGCGCGGCTGGATGCGCGTCCTGCGCGCCGACGCCTGGGTCTCCTGCGCCGTCTACACCTCGGCCACGCTCGCGTTCTACATTTTGGGCGCGGCCATTCTGCATGCGAAGAAACTCGACGTCACCAACGCCGACATGATCCCGACGCTGGCGCACATGTACCAGGAAACGTTCGGGGCGTGGAGT
>NEUS01000067.1 GCA_002288455.1 Opitutia bacterium Tous-C1TDCM | reverse complement strand
TCACCGCCGGAAGCTGCCGGCATGTCGCTCGCGCTGCGGCTGGAAAGGGAAAACGCCGCGCGCTACCTCGACGTCGTCGAAGTCATTCTCGTCGCCTTCGACGACCGCGCGCGCGTCACGCTCGTGAACCGCAAGGGCCACGCCGTCCTCGGCTACGCCGACGGCGAATTGCTCGGCCGCGATTGGTTCCAGACCTGCGTGCCCGCGGAGCAACGCGAACAAGTCCACGCCGTGTACCGCCAGATCATGCGCGGCGAACTCGCAGCCGTGGAATATTACGAAAACGAGATTCTGCGCAAAGACGGCGGCCGCCGCCTCATCGCCTGGCACAACACGACCGTGCGCGACGACTCCGGCCGGATCGTCGGCACCCTCAGCTCCGGCCAGGATATCACCGAACGCCGCTACGCCGAGCGCCAGGCCGCCAACGAACAGCAGGTGCTCGAAATCGTCGCCCGCGGCGGCGCCTTGCCCGAAATGCTCGGCCGCATTCTCTCCTGCTACGAGACGCTGCTTCCCGGCACCCTCGGCTCGATTCTGCTGCTCGATGCCTCCGGCCGCCGCCTGCACACCGGCGCCGCACCCAAGTTGCCTCCGGCTCTCACCGCAGCGGTCGACGGCATCGAGATCGGTCCCGAAGTCGGTTCCTGCGGCACCGCGGCCTTCACCGGCAAGACCGTCATCGTATCCGACATCGCCACCGACCCGCGCTGGCGCCTTTACCGCGGACTCTTCGAGCCGTTCGGCCTGCGTTCCTGCTGGTCGGTCCCCATCCGCGGCGCCGCCGATCGGCTCCTCGGCACCTTCGCGTTCTATTCGCCCCAGCCGCGCACCCCCGGCGAAGCCGAACTCCGCGCCATCGAACGCGGCGCCCACCTCGCCGGCATCGCCATCGAACGCGCCGCGACGGAATCCGCCCTCACGGCCAGCGACCGCCGATTCCGCGATCTTGTCGGCTCGATGGACGGCATCTTTTGGGAGGGCGACGCCGCCGCGTTCGCCATCACGTCCGTCAGTCCCAACGCCGTCCGGATCCTAGGCCACCCGGTCGAAGCGTGGCTGCACCCGACCTTCTGGGCGGACCACATCCACCCCGAGGATCGCTCGGCGGCGGTCGCGTTCTGCCAGGATCACACCTCCCGCCTGCTCGATCACGAATTCGAGTACCGGTTTATCACCGCGGACGGCCGCATCGTCTGGCTCCGCGAAATGGTGAAAGTGACCGCCGAGAACAACCGCCCGCGCTGGTTCCGCGGCCTGATGGTCGATATCACCGAGACCAAGCAGGCGGAAGCCCAGCGCGCCGCCCTCGAACGCAAACTGCAGGAGACGCAGAAACTCGAAAGCCTCGGCGTCCTCGCCGGCGGCATCGCCCACGATTTCAACAACCTCCTCACCGGCATTCTGGGCAACGCGAGCCTCGCCGAACTCGATTTCCCCGCCGGCTCGCCGAACCGCGGCTGCCTCGAGGACATCAAGCAAAGCGCGCTCCGCGCCGCCGACCTCTGCAAACAGATGCTCGCGTACTCCGGGCAGGGCCGGCTCGTCGTCAGCCGTTTCACCCTCGGCCGGATCGTGCAGGAATCGTCGCACCTCCTGCGGATCTCCGTCGGGAAATCGGTCCGGCTCGACCTCGACGTCGCCGCCGCCGAATCCCCGGTCGAAGGCGACGCCGCCCAACTCCGGCAGATCTTGGTCAACCTTGTCGCCAACGCCTCCGAGGCCATCGGCCCGGGGCCCGGCACGGTCACCGTCACCACCGGCGTGACCGACGTCGACCGTGCCTTCCTCGACCGCGCCTGGCTCTCGCCCGCCGCGCCCACGGGACGCTGCGCTTTTCTCGAGGTCGCCGATACCGGCAGCGGCATGACGCCCGAGACCCAAGCCCGCATCTTCGACCCGTTCTTCACCACCAAGTTTTCCGGCCGCGGCCTCGGCCTCGCCGCCGTCCTCGGCATCGTACGCGCCCACGGCGGCGCCATCCGCGTCACCTCTGCCCCGGGCCGCGGCTCCCTCTTCCGCCTCGTGTTTCCGCTCGTGCCCGGCGCCCCCGATCCCGCGCCGCCGCCCGCCCGGCCCGTCGCGGCCTGGCGCGGTTCCGGCCATCTGCTCGTGGTCGACGACGAGGAAACCGTCCGCAGCACCGCCGCCATCGCCCTCCGCCGGCTCGGCTTCACCGTCGATGTCGCCGCCGACGGCCTCGCCGGCGTGGAACGCTTCTCCGCCGATGTCGCCCGTTACACGGCCGTGCTCATGGACCTCACCATGCCGCGCCTCGACGGCGAACAGGCCTTCCACCGCATGCGCGCCCTGCGCCCCGACCTGCGTGTGATTTTGATGAGCGGCTTCAACCAATCCGACGCCGTCGCCCGCTTCAGCGGCCAAGGCCTCAGCCATTTCCTCCAGAAGCCGTTCCAATATTCGGATCTGGTCGCCGCCCTCCACGCCGTCCTCGAGCCGGCGGGTGAGAAGTTGAAAGTTGAAAGTTGAAAGCAGGATCGCCGAAAGGCCTTCCCGTTCCTCCCGCCAGGTCCGGCTCGCCCGGACTCCGTGCTTTCAACTTCCGTCTTTCAACTTTCAACCGCCAGCCGCCTTCGGCGGCAGGCTTCAGCGCCACTCGTAGCGCGCGCGGTAGGTGACGACCTTCTCGGCGTCCGCCGGCACGGTCACGTTGAACTCGATCGTCTGCGCGTCCTTCTTCGTGAACTCGTCCGACTTCTGCACGATCGACCAATTCGACCAGCGGTAGAGATGCTCGACGATCCGCACCGTGATCGGCTCGGCCTTCCGGTTCCGCACCTTGATCTCGAAATCCTCTTCCGCGAATTCCTGCCGGTTGCTGCCGTTGAAATTCGTCCGTATCCGCTCGCCCACGACGTCGAACGCGTCGCCCGTCTTCACCCGGATCCATTCGTTCTTCGCCGTGTGGTCGAGTTCGTTCTCCCCCGTGAATTCGATCCGGCCGTCCGCGTCGTCGCGGCGGTAGAACCGCATCCGGCCCTTCGGCAGCGGCAACCCGAGGTTGTTCGCTTCCGTATTCTTGAATTCCCGCATCACCCGGACCTTCGGGTTGCTCTGCGTCCCGAAATTCGGGTCCCGCACCATGCCGCCGCGGAATCCGCCGAACATCGCCGCCCCGTCGTAAACATAGATCACCGGCGCCTTCACCCCCGTCGCCCGCATGAACTCCACCTGCTTCGTCTCGCGGTCCCGCAGCGTCACCGCCCGCGGCAAGGTGTAGAGATGGAATTCGTCGAACGCCTTCTCCGTCACGGCTGCGTCGGCCGCCATCCCCGTGGCGCGCATCTCGAACCGCTGCAGTTGCACGACGTTCTTCGGCTGCAAGCGGTTCACGTCGCCGGCCATCAGCTTGATCGCGGCGTTTTCGAAGACCTTGCCGCTCGTGTTGTTCACCGTCACCCAGCCGACGATGTCGAGCAGGTCGCCTTTCTCCGGCGCCACGAGATTGTACGAGGCGCTCCAACCCAGCCCGCCCGTGATGTAGCCGAGCTCCGCCTCGAACTTCGCCGCCGCCGGCGTCCCGAGTTTCCAGTTCAGCGTCGGCTTGAGGATGCCGTCGCCCGCCAACGCCGGAAACAACGGCTCGCCCGGCAGCGAGAACCGCAGCTTCCCGTCCACCTCGACGATCGGCGCCATCTGCTCCCCGCCCGGCAGGTAGCCGCTGCGAATCACCTTCCCGGATACGGTGTGTTCCTTCGCGCTCTGGTCGCGGACGAGAAAGTCGAGGGTCTTGCCTTCGTTCAGCGCCAGCAGCACGCCCTGCGACATCACGTCGGCCCGGTAGCTCTGCTCCAGCACCCGCACCGCCACCTTGCCCGCCGGATCGCGCAGCACCACGGAATCCGGTTCCAGCAACGCCGTCGCCCCCGCGAAGGTCACCGCGTTTTCCCCCGCCTTCAGATCGAGCGCCACCCGCTCGCGCACGACGGCGAAGTTCTGGTTGTAGATCGTCAGCGCCGGCTGGGCCGACGCCGTCGCCGCCAGCAGCGCAAAAAGGACAAGGGTGCGGGATTTCATGTTGGAAAACGTAGTTCACCCCGACCAACGCGCGAGCCGCATGTTTCTTAGGGCAAGGGAAGTTGAGAATTGAGAGCTGAGCGTTGAGAGCGCGAGAGCCACCGAGACCGGTTTCGCTCCCGCATTCCGGCCTTCCGCCTTTCGCCTTCCGCCCGCTCCGCGCGCTTCCGCTCGTTTCCCGGCTTGGCCGCCCGCGCGCCACCGGTGATTTTCTTTGCGCCTGCCCCGCGTTTTGCGGCCTTCTCCTTTCCGTCACCATGGATTTTCCGCTCGATTCGTCCTCCGCGCCGCCCGGCTTCCCGCCGATCGATTTCCGGGCCTCGCTCAACGACGAGCAATTCGCCGCCGTCACCGCCGAACCCGGCCCGCTCCTCGTCCTCGCCGGCGCCGGCTCCGGCAAAACCCGCACCCTCACCTACCGCGTCGCCTACCTCCTGTCCCAAGGCGTCCGCCCCGGCGAAATTCTCCTCCTCACCTTCACCAACAAGGCCGCCAAGGAAATGCTCCACCGCGTCCATGAACTCACCGGCGTCGAGCCCGGCCGGTTCTGGGGCGGCACCTTCCACAGCATCGGCCACCGCGCTCTGCGCATGCACGGCGAGGTCATCGGCCTTTCCCGTTCCTTCACGATCCTCGATGCCGAGGAATCCGAAGGCGTGCTGCGCGACGCCGTCGACAAGGCCGACCGGACGTTCTTCAAAGACAAGACCCACCCCAAGGCCGGCCCGCTCCATTCCGTCATCTCGATGGCGCGCAACACCCAGCTCCCGCTCGCCGAAACCATCACGCGCTTCTTCCCGCAGTACGAAGGCATCATCGACCGCGTCCCCGCCTTCGCCCGCGCCTACGCCGCCGCCAAACGCGAGGCCAACGTCCTCGACTACGACGATCTCCTCGAAAACTGGCTCGAGGTCCTCAAAAAATCCCCGGAAACCGCCGCGTACTTCGCCCACCGTTTCCGCCACGTCCTCGTCGACGAATACCAGGACACCAACGTCCTCCAGTCCCAGATCGTCGACCTCATCGGCTCCCACCACCGCGTCATGGCCGTCGGCGACGACGCGCAGTGCATTTACACCTGGCGCGGCGCCAACGTCGAAAACATCCTCACGTTTCCCGACCGCCACCCCGGCACCGTCATCCACCGGATCGAGACCAACTACCGCTCCACCCCGCAGATCCTCGCCCTCGCCAACGGCGTTCTCCTCGCCCAACCCAAGGGTCGCGCCTTCGAAAAAGAACTGCGCCCCCACCGCGCCAATTCCGAAAAGCCCTACTTCGTCCAGGCGATGGACACGCGCGAACAGGCCCAATTCATCGTCCAACGCATCCGCGGTCTGCTCGACGAGGGCTGCTCCCTCGCCGATATCGCCATCCTCTACCGCGCACACTTCCAGGCCCTCGATATCCAGCTCGAGCTCTCGCGCCTCCAGATTCCCTACCAGATCACGAGCGGCGTGCGTTTCTTCGAGCAGGCCCACGTCCGCGATCTCGTGGCGATGCTCCGCTTCGTCTACAACCCGAGCGACACCGCCGCCTGGAACCGCATCGCCGTCCTCCTCCCCAAGGTCGGCGACAAGAACGCCCAGAAACTCCACGCCGCCGCCCTCGATCACGCGCGCCTCATGCAGCAGGACTTCGTCGACGCCCTCGGCACCGACGACGTCGCGTCCAAGGTGCCCAAGGACGCCAAGGAGGAATGGCCCAAGTTCGTCGCCTCCCTCCAGCAGGTGCGCGACCAGATGCGCACGATGAAACCGCACAACGCCGTCGAGATCGCGATCGACGGCTGGTACGGCGACTACCTCAAGGGCGCCTTCGCCAACTACGTTTCCCGCCTCGACGACCTCAAATCGATGATCGGCTTCGCCTCCCGCTACGAGGACATGCAGGACCTGCTCGCCCAGATCATGCTGCTGAACAGCGAGACCAGCGACCGCTCCGCCGATCCCGACGCCGACGCCCTCCGCCTCACGACCGTGCACCAGGCCAAGGGCCTCGAATACTCCGCCGTTTTCCTCATCAGTCTCGCCGACGGCATGTTCCCGCTCCGCCGCGCCATCGAAGCCGGCGACGTCGAGGAAGAGCGCCGCCTCTTCTACGTCGCCGTCACGCGCGCCCGCGACGAGCTCTACCTCTGTTTCCCGAAAGTGAACACCAAGGGCGGCCCCGCGATGCTCCAATCCCCGAGCCGTTTCCTCCAGGAACTCCCAAGCGATCTGTACCAACCGCTCCGCGTAAAACGGAATTACGGATGGTAGGTGGCGTCGGGGCGGTAAGCGGAAAGCTTTAAGCTGAAAGCGATCGGCGCTGGGCGTTCAGCTATCAGCTATCAGCTGTCAGCGCTCAGCATTCATTTGCCGCAAAGAAACTCAAAAGACGCAAAAGCGTCCCGATCCTCCTCTCGCCTTCTCTTCTGCGCCTTCTGCGTCTCCTTGCGGCGATTCCTCCGCGCCAAGTCCTGAACCGTCCTCCGCCCGGTTCCTGTCCATCCTGTCCTCACGTTTGCAGCGCCCACCCCCAGCGCGCGCCCGCCGCAGTATTAAGCTTAGAGCTTAAAGCTTTCCGCTTACCGCCCCTTATTCTCCGAGCAACGCCACCAACCCCGCCTCGTCGAGCACCGGCACGCCAAGCTCCCGCGCCTTGTCCAGTTTCGATCCCGCCTCCTCGCCCGCGACGACGTAGCTCGTCTTCGCACTCACGCTCCCGCTGACCTTTCCGCCCGCCGCCTCGATCTTCGCCTTCGCCGCCTCGCGCGACAGCGTAGGCAAGGTTCCCGTCAGCACGAACGTCTTCCCCGTCAGCGCCCCGCCGACGACCACCTTGGTCCACGTCGGCGCAATCGCGAGTTTCCCCAGCTTCGCGACAAACTCGCGCCCGCGCGCCGATCCGAAAAACGCGAGCACCTGCCGCGCCGCCTCCGGCCCGATCTTCGCCGCCCCGGGAATCGCATCCCGCCGCGCTTCCAATTCCGCAATCTCCCCGGCCAGCGCCGCCGTCCGCACCACCCGCGCCGCCTTCTCGGCCTCGTCCTTCGGCGGATTCTTCCGCGACTGCGGCGAAACTTCGGCCCGCTCGGTTTCCGCCTCCGCCAACCGCACCAGCAACGGCAGCACCGCCGAATTCGCCAATGTCGGCAAATCCCCGTGCAACGCCGCCAAATCCTGCGCCGTCGCCCCGCCCACGTCGCGGATCTGCATCGCCAAAATCCAACGCCCGAGGTCGAAGGTCCGCGTCCGCTCGATCGCCTCGAGAATGCGCCGCGCATTGTTGTCGCCCAGCTCCGGCGCCTTCTTGGCTTTGCCGGATTTCGTCAGCGCCCCCGTCGTTTCCCCTTTCTCCAACCGCGCCAGCCGCTCGGCCTCGAGCGCAAACAGGTCGAAGAGGTCGCGCACCATCCCGGTCGCCACGAGTTTCTCCGCCACCGCGCCGCCCAGGCCCTCGATGTCGAGCACGCCGCGCCCCGCCACGTAGTCGATGCGGCCCGTCAATTGCGCGGGACAATCCGGATTCGGGCACCGCACCGCCACCTCGCCCTCCGGCCGCACCGCCGGCGTCGCGCACACCGGACAGACCTCGGGAAACGCATACGGCACGCACTCCGGTTTCCGTTTCTCCAGGATCACCCGCACGACCGCCGGGATGATTTCGCCCGCCTTCTCCACCAGCACCGTGTCGCCCACGCGCACGTCCTTCCGCGCGATCTCGTCGCGGTTGTGCAACGTCGCCCGCGCCACCGTCGTGCCCGCCAATTGCACCGGCTCCAGCTCCGCCACCGGCGTCAGCACCCCCGTGCGGCCGACCTGGATCGTGATCGCCTTCAGCACCGTCTCCGCCTGCTCGGGCGCAAACTTGTACGCGCAGGCCCAGCGCGGCGAAAGTTTCCGCCCGCTCTGCCCTTCGCCGCGGAAACCCGCCGTCTGCTGCGCGCCGAAATCGTCCAGCTTCACGACCGCCCCGTCCGTCGCATACGGCAACCCCGCCCGCAACGTATCCAGTTCCCGGATCGCCGCCCACACCGCATCCGCGCCCGTCGGCCGCCAGATCTTCTCCAGCCCCGGCAACCCCCACACTTTCAGCGCTGCATGCCACTCCACCTGCGAGCGCACGAGGTCCGCCGGTTCGCAGGCGCCGATCCCGTAGAGCACGATTTCCAATTGCCGGTTACCCGCCGCCGCCGGGTCGAGCAGCTTCAGCGAGCCCGCCGCGAGGTTGCGCGGGTTGGCATAGGGCGCGAGGCCCGCCTCCTCCTGCAAGCGGTTGAGCCGCGCAAATTCCTCAAAGCGCATGAACACCTCGCCGCGGATCTCGACTAGCTCCGGGATCGGCGGCGACGTCAGGTCCTCCGGCGGCCGCAAGGTCGCCGGCAGGCCGCGTATGAGCCGCACGTTGGGCGTCACGTCGTCCCCTTCCTCGCCGTCGCCGCGCGTCACGGCCCGCACGAGCCGCCCGCGCTCGTAGGTCACGCTGATCGAGGCGCCGTCGATCTTCGGTTCGACGGTGTAGGCGAGGTCGTCGCGCCCCAGCAACTTCGCCAGCCGGGCATGGAAATCGCGCAGCTCCCCCTCGTCGTAGGTGTTGTCGAGCGTCGTCATCGCCTGCCGGTGCTTCGCGCGGGCAAATCCCTCCGTGCGGTCGTCGCCGATCTGCTGCGTCGGCGAATCGGCCGTCTGGAATTCGGGAAACGCCCGCTCGAGGTCGGCGAGTTCGCGGGCCAGCGCGTCGAATTCGAAATCGCTGATCTCCGGCTTGGCTTCCTTGCGGTACAGCGCCTCGTGGCGCGCGACTTCGGCGCGGAGTTGGAGAATGCGGGCCTGCGCCTCGGCGGGAGACATGCCCCGCAGACTCAACGCACCGCCGCCGCGCAGTCGAGCGCGATGCCGCGCCGGTTCAGACCGCGTTGCCCGCCGCCGGACGCGCCCGCCGCCATCGCAACGGCGTCTCCAACAATTTCCGGTAGGCGCCCCACCCCGTGTAGAGCACCACCGCCGTCGCCGCCCCGAGCGTGTCGGCAACCCAATCCGCCAACTCCGCCGCCCGGCCCGGCACCGTGGATTGGTGCCATTCGTCCGACGCGCCGTACACCGACGCCACCACCAGCCCCAGCACGGCGCCCCGCCAGCCGCGACCGACCCGGCAGACCAGCGTCGCGAGCAGCCCGTACACACAGAAATGCACGACCTTGTCGCTCATCGAAATGTCGACGCCCGCGACCTGCGACCGGCTCGACGCGACAAAGATCAGGGCCGCGATGGCCAGCGGCCAAACGACCGCGCGACGGCGAAGCACTTCCGGCAAACGCATGGGAACCCGGAAGCCGAAAGCCCCGCCCGCCCGAGGTCACTCCAATTGTGCCCCGCGCATCCGCCGTGGGAAGAGGACAGAATGGGTCGATCGGACCACGGAGCACACGGAGAGGAACACCGAGGCCACGGAGGCCGCTTTCGCCCACCGACGTTCCTCCGGCCGCCCCCCCGGGTCGTTCCCCCGAACATCGCGCCAACATGGTCTGCA
This sequence comes from Opitutia bacterium Tous-C1TDCM, assembly GCA_002288455.1. Lineage (GTDB taxonomy): Bacteria > Verrucomicrobiota > Verrucomicrobiia > Opitutales > Opitutaceae > ER46. Next base: position 14,315 of record NEUS01000067.1, on the reverse strand, counting down.
ACGATCGGAGCGATGCGACTGCCACCCCTCCGATCCGTCGCCGCGAGCGCGACCGAGACGTCAGACCCTCTTCCCCGCCGCCCAATTCCACTCGCTCGCGCTCGCAGCCACACCATTCCCGATCATTTCATCACCATCAGTGTGATCAGTGGTTCACCCTTCCGTCCGTTCCCGCCCCGTCTTCCTCCGTGGCCTGCTCTGTGGTTCAATCCCATCCTCCGTGCCCCTCCGGCTTGTCTCGGTGTCCTCTGTGACACCTTCCCATGGGCTCTTTCCTTCCCCCTGATCCGTCTCTGCGCCCTCCGTGTCTCCGTGTTTCATTCCCTTCCAAGTTTCTCCCTCCCTCCTTTTCTCGCAGTTGCCTCATCCCTCCGTGCCCCTCCGGTCTTCCTCCGTGTCCTCTGTGGTTCAATCTCCCATCCGTAGCCCGGATTCTCGCCGGATTTCGCGTCCGCAGAAAAAGCACTTGCATCCGCCCGGGCCGTCGCGCTTTCTGACCCTTCGATTGTTCGGGCTGTAGCGTAGCCTGGTAGCGCGCTTGCATGGGGTGCAAGAGGTCGTGAGTTCGAATCTCACCAGCCCGACCATTTTCCCCGGCCGAAAAGAGACCGTAGACCAGGCATTTCCGCCCGCGTGTTTCCGCAGAATTGCGTCGATTTGTCCGACGCGATTTCCGGCGCGGCGCTTGACGCCTCCGGGGCGGGCCGGCCAAACCAAACGCCTCCTCCCATGCAAATCGGCTTCTGCACCGACCCCGCCACCCTCGCGTCCCTCCCGTTCCGCCCCGAGTGCGATTTCATCGAGGGCCACGTCGTCAACTTCCTCACCCCCGAGGCCCCCGACGCCGACTTCGCTCCCCGCGCCGCCGCCCTCGCCGCCTGTGGCTACCCGATGCCCGCGGCCAACGTCCTCCTCCCCGCCGCCCTCAAGTGCAGCGGCCCGGCCATCGACTACGCCCGCCTCGACCGCTACGCCCACACCGTCTTCCGCCGCTGCAAAGAGATCGGGATGACCTACATCGTCTTCGGCAGCGCCGGCGCCCGCATGGTCCCCGAGGGCTTTTCCCTCAACGCCGCCTTCGAGCAGTACGTCGACATCCTCCGTCAATTCGCCCCCCTCGCGGAAGAGAACGGCGTCACCATCGTCGTCGAGCCGCTCAACCGCGGGGAATGCAATCTCGTCAACACGATCCTCGAGGGCGCCGAAGCCGTCCGCCGCGCCAACTGCAACAGCGTCAAGCTGCTCGTCGACCTCTTCCACATGCTGCGCAACGGCGAGTCCCCCGACGACATCCTCAAGGTCGGCCCGCTCATCCGCCACGCCCATCTCGCCGAAAACAAAGATCGCGCTGCGCCCGGCATCAACGGCGAAAACTTCCGCCCCTTCCTCCGCGCCCTGCGCAAGGTCGGCTACAACGACCGCCTAGCCCTCGAGCCGACCTGGACCGACCTCCCCAACCAACTCGCCCCCGCCCTCAAGGAACTCCGCCGCCAACTCACCGACGCCGGCTACTGAAAACGAAACCGTTGGTTTCGTTTTCGGTGCTGTGGTTTTGGGTTTTGAGTTTCGGGTTTTGCGTTCTGGGCGCGCGAATGGGTTTGGAGTTCGGAGTTCGGAGTTCGCTCCCGCCGAAAAGTCCCTTGGTCCTTTGGTCCCTTAGTCCCTTGGTCCTTTGGTCCTTCCTTCCCTTAGTCCTTCAGCCCCGCCCTCCGCTTAAAGCAATTCCTTCGGCAGCTGCGTCACGACCTGCTTGATGTTCTGCACCGCGTCGCGGTGGCACACGAGAATCGCATCGGCTGTCTCGACCACGACGAGGTCGCTCACCCCGCACAACGCGATCGTCCGGCCGTTGCTCACGGCGATGTTGTTCGCCGCCCCCGCGATCACCACGGATCCGCGGGTCGCGTTGCCGGCCGCATCCTGCGCCAGGTGTTTCGGCAACGCCGTCCAGAGCCCGACGTCGTCCCAGTCGAACTTCGCCAGCAGCGTTTCCACCGCGGCCGCCTTTTCCATGATCGCATAGTCGACCGAGATCTTCGGCAGCACCGGGAACCGCGCCGCCAGAAACGCCGCAAAATCCGTCGCCGGAAACTCCCGCACGAAAGCCGCCAGCTCCGGCGCCTGCGCCTCCGCTTCCCGCAGAAACGTCCCGACCCGCCAGAAAAACATGCCCGCGTTCCACGCGAATTGCCCGCTCGCCAAATACTGCTCCGCCGTCGCCGCATCCGGTTTCTCCACGAAGCGCTTCACTTCGCGCACCGTGCCCGCCGGCCCTTCGGACCGCGTCGCGCCCATCTCCAGATAACCGAAACCCGTCGCCGCATGATCCGGCCGGATCGCGATCGTCATGATCGCATCCGTCGTTTCCGCCCGCGCCAAGGCCGCCGCCAGCTGCGCCGCACAGGTCGCCGCATCCGCAATGAACGCATCCGCCGGCAGCAAAGCCAGCGTCGCGCCGTCCCCGCCCCGCGCCCGCACCAGCGCCGTCGCCAACGCCGCCGCCGGCGCCGTGTCGCGTTTCGCCGGCTCCGCCACGATCTGCTCCGGCGGCAAAAGCCCGGCCAGCGCCGCCCGCGTCCCGGGCAACTGCACCGCGTTCGTCAGCACAAAGATGTTCTCCCGCGGCACCGCCGCCCCGAGCCGCCGCACCGTTTCCTCCACGAGCGTCCGCTCCGACAGCAGCTTCAAGAGGTGCTTCGGCGTCTGCGCCCGGCTCATCGGCCAGAATCGCTCGCCGCTGCCGCCGGCCATGATGCACGCAAAGAATCGGGAAGGTTCGCTCATTTGGTAAACCGCAGTTTCTACCGGGCCGTTCTCCCCGCGCCAAGGCCCGACTGCGGCCGGCCCCGCTCGCCGCGCGACTTTCCGGTTTCGCCCGTCCGCCGTAGGGGCGCGCCTCGTGCGCGCCCTCGGCGCTCCTACTTGATCCGCTTGCGCCGCGGCCGCCTGAGCAACGCCTTCAGCCGCCGCGTCGTCTGCCCGCGGTCGAGCTTCGACGCCGCCACGTCGAGCGTCAGCGCTTCCCATTCATCGACGTCCAACTCGTCGACCGGCCAGAGACCGTTCAAGTCGAGGAAGACCAGACTCGCCGCCAGCGCCACCCGCTTGTTGCCGTCCACGAACGGATGGTTTCGGCACAGATAAAACAGGTAGGCCGCCGCAATCTCCTCAGGATCCTCGATCATGGCGTCGCCGCCCCATGTGGCCTGCGGCGCCGCCACCGCCGACTCCAACAACGCCAAATCACGGAGCCCCTGCCCCCCGCCGTGCGCCGCCAACACCTCGGCATGGATGGCCAGGACCGCATCCACCGACAGGTGCTTCCATTCCCCGCTCACGAGAGTCGGCGGAAAAGTTCGCTGTTTTTGCGGATGATCGACCGGGCCGAGGTCGTCGCCTCCGCCGCCGTCACCACCGGCCGCACCGGCGTCAGCACGATCGATCCGCCTTCGTGCACCGTCAGGTTCAGCTGGTCCCCGACCTTCAGCCGCGCCAGGTCCATGATCGCCGCGTCGAACGTGATCCCCTGCGAATTGCCGATCTTCGAAATGGTTTTGATCATGGCATCTTACATTGTATTACCGTCCGCCCCGGTCAAGCCGCCGCTCGCCCGGCCCGCTTCCCCGCCTCACATCGTCAGCACGATCTTGCCGAACTGCTCCCCGCGTTCCATCCGGGCAAACGCCGCCGCCGCTTCGGCCAACGGATACACGTCGCTCACCGTCGGCACGATCCGGTGCCGCGCCACGAAGGCCGTCATCGCCGCCCAGTCCGCCGGCGAGCCCATCGTCGTCCCGAGCAGCGTGAGCTGCCGCCAGAAGATTTTCCGCACCGGCAAAGGCGCATCCCCGCGCGTCGCGCCGTAAAACACGATCCGCCCGCCCGCCGCCGCCGCGTCCACCAGTTTGCCGAATCCGTCCCCGCCCGCGCTGTCGACGATCACGTCGAAACTCCCCGCCTTCGCCGCCGCTTCCGCGACCCACTCCGCCCCGCGATAATCGAAACCGCCCTTCGCCCCGAGCGCCTGCGCCCGCGCGATTTTCTCCGGCGCACTCGACGTCACCCACACCTCCGCGCCCGCCGCCAGGGCAAATTGCAGCGCAAACAGCGCCACGCCCCCGCCGATCCCGCTCACCAAAACCCGCTCGCCCGCCTGCACCTGCGCCCGCGCGAACAGCGCCCGGTACGCCGTCAGTCCCGCCAACGGCAACGCCGCCGCCTGCGCCCACGTCAGGTGCGCCGGCTTCTCCGCCAATTGCGTCGCCGGCACCGCGATTTGCTCCGCCATCGTCCCGTCGCGCGGCAGGCCGAGAATCGAGAATTCGCCCCCGAAGGCCCGCTCGCTGCCGCCCCAGCCGAAACTCGCATTGATCACGACTTCGCGGCCGATCCACGCGGCGTCGACGCCGTCCCCGACCTTCACCACCGTGCCCGCGCCGTCGGAGCCCGGCCGCGCCGGCCACTTCAGCCCCGCGTACCGCCCCGTCTTGATCCACACGTCGCGATGGTTCAGCGCCGCCGCCTTCAACGCCACCACCGCCTCGCCGGCCGCCGGCTTCGGCGGCGCCACGTCCGCCACGAAGACTTCGTTGATCGCAGGCAAAACGACAGCACGCATGCCGCGAGGGAATTGAGTGGAAGCGGGCAACGCGACGTTGTTCTTCTCCCGTTGCCCGCCGCCATGCTCTGCGCCTTCCACAAACCTTACGGGGTGCTCTCGCAGTTCACGCCCGAACCCGGTTCGCGTTGGCGCACGCTCGCCGAATTCAAATTGCCGCCGGCCGTGTACGCCCTCGGCCGCCTCGACGCCGATTCCGAAGGCCTCCTGCTGCTGAGCGACGAGCCCGGTCTCAATTCCCGTCTCCTCGATCCCAAGCACGCCCACCGCCGCGAATACTGGGCCCAGGTGGAACGGCTGCCTTCGCCCGCCGCCCTCGCCCGCCTCGCCCGCGGCGGCATCGATCTCGGCGACTACCGCACCTTGCCGTGCCGCGCCCGCCGGCTCGAACCCGCGCCCGCCGTGCCGCCCCGCGATCCGCCGATCCGCTTCCGCAAATCCGTGCCCGATGCCTGGCTCGCCCTCGAATTGACGGAAGGGAAAAACCGCCAGGTCCGCCGCATGACCGCCGCGGTCGGACATCCGACCTTGCGCCTGCTCCGCGTCCGCATCGGCCACTTCGAACTCGGGACCTTGCCCGCCGGCACCTGGCGCGAACTCGCCGCCGCGGAACGCACCGCCATCTTCGCGTAGGTTCGATTGTTTCAACCAGGATCCGCCTCCGCCTTCACCGCGCCCCGGTTCACGCGGTGCCGCCGACAACCTGCGCCAAGCGATCAAGATTCTGCGCGTTCGCGGTCTCGAGAAACGACCGCAGCTTCTCGGCAAATTCCGCATCCTCAAAGACCGCCACCCACGTCAGCCGCGTGCCAGCTCCCTCGGGCGCAAGGGCGAGGGAAAGTTCGAAGTGCGGCAAATTGGTGTGCTGGATCCGGACGAGCGCATTCGGCACGATCTCCAGAAACCGGGATTCGTTGGGATAGTTTTTCCCGTCGGGACCGTGCATCGTGAAGAGCCAGCGGCCGCCGGCCCGAAATTCAAAGGTCTCGAACGTATTCGAAAAACCGGCCGGGCCCCACCAACGCGCCAGCCGGGCCGGATCGCTGATCGCCGCGAAAACCTCCTCCGGCCGGACCGGCATGATTCGCTCCTGTCGAAAAACGGCCATTCGGAAACACGAAGTCGGCCCCCGGGAACTGGCGAGCCTTTCTTCCGGAATCCGGCGCCGCGTCGCCGCCCTCCCCTCCTGTCAATCCGGTCTCCCCCGTCCTGTAGATCCTGTCCCCACTCATTCGCCTCCGCCAACCTCACCCCGTTCGCATCAACCCGCTCACACCCGCACAATCACATCCTCGGGCTTGAAGCGTACCTTCGGCGTCGTCGCATATTTGTCTTCCGGCCAACGGTAACCCGCCGCGCACGCCACCACCGTCGCGTAACCCGTGCCCTGCAGGCCGAGGATCTCGTCGAACTTCGCCGGCTCGATGCCCTCCATCGGGCACGTGTCGATCCCGAGCACCGCCGCGCTCGCCATAAATTGCCCCAGCGCGATGTAGATCTGGTGCGTCTGCCACGTATCCAACGTGCCGTCGTTCCGCGCGCGCTCCAGATTGCCCATCGTCATCGTCCGGAACTTCGCCAACGACTCCACCGTCACGCCGCGCACTTCGGCCATCCGCGCCAGGTGCCGGTCGACGTGCTCCGCGTCCAGATCCTGCCGCACCGTAAACACGACGAAATGCGAGCACTCCGCCGCCTGGCTTTGGCGGTACGACGCCGCCGTCAACCGCACCTTCACCTCCGGCGTCGTCACCACCAGAAATTTCCACGGCTGCAGGCCGATCGACGACGGCGTCAGCACCAGCGCCTGTTCCAGCGCGGTCCAGGTTTCGGCCGGAATCATCCGGGTGGGATCGAATTTCTTCACCGCGTAGCGCCAGTTCAGCGCCGCGACGAGGCGGGAGGGAGGCAGGGAATCGGACATGGGAAAAAGGGGAAACGCGCGCTCGTTCACCACGCCCGCGCATACGGCGGCGGCGGTACCGGGACCGCGCCCAGCTCGCGCGCCGCGCGCAACGGCCAGTTCGGATCGCGCAACAATTCGCGCGCCAGCAACACGAGGTCCGCGTCCTCCGCCCGCACGATCGCCTCGGCCTGCGCCGCCCCCGTGATCAAGCCGACCGCCGCCGTCGCAATCCCCGCCTCGCGCCGGATCCGCGCGGCGAACGGCACCTGGTAACCCGGCCCGACCGGAATCTTCGCCGCCGCCACGGTGCCGCCCGAGCTGCAATCGATCAGGTCGACGCCCTCGCTCTTCAGGCGGCGCGCCAACTCCACGCTCTCCTCGATCGTCCAGCCGCCCTCGGCCCAATCCGTGCAGGACAACCGCACCGCCAGCGGCAAGGTCTCCGGCCAGACTTCGCGCACCGCCCGCACCACCTCGCGCGGGAAACGGATCCGGTTTTCGAAACTCCCGCCGTAGATGTCCATCCGCCGGTTGCTCAGCGGCGAGAGGAAGGAGTGCAACAGGTAGCCGTGCGCCGCATGCACCTCGAGCCACTCCGCGCCGGCCGCCCGGGCCCGCCGCGCCGCCGCCTTGAAATCCGCCTGCACCCGCGCGAGGTCCGCGTCCGTCATCGCCGCCGGCACGCGGTCCAAAGTGCCGCCGAACGCGATCGCGCTCGGCGCCAGGGCCGGCCAGCCGCCCGCCGTATCCGCCAAGTGGGCACCGCCCTGCCACGGCACCGCCGCGCCGGCCTTGCGCCCCGCATGCGCCAGCTGGATGCCCGCGACCGCCCCCTGCGCCTTGATAAAACGGAAAACCCGCGCCCAAAGCTCCGCCTGCCGGTCCGTCCACAGGCCCGCGTCCCCCGGCGTGATCCGGCCCTCCGGCGCCACCGCCGTCGCCTCCGCGATCACCAAGCCCGCCCCGCCCGCCGCCCGCGCCCCGAGATGCACGAGATGCCAATCGCCGATGTCCCCGTCCGCCGCGGAATACATGCACATCGGCGAAACCCCGATGCGGTTGCGCAGGGTCACGGTCTTCACTGTCAACGAATCGAAAAGTCCGGGCATTGCTTCCGAGCAAACCCGCCCGCCGCCGATTCGCAACTGCGAGTCCGTAGCCCGGCGCTTCAGCCCGGGTGCATTCGATTCCCCCCGCCCTTATACCCACGCCTCTTGGATTTCGGATTCCAGGCAGCCGACCTCTTGACCACGGATTTCACGGCATATCACCGATGAACCATGCCTCGTCTGTTCCTCATCCGTGCCCATCTGTGGAATCTGCGGTCAAAGTCGGAAGGCCGGAGGCGATTCGTATTATTCTTCCCCCGGCTTCGCCAATTCCGGATGCCGTTGCAAAAACGTCGCCACGTACGAACACACCGGGTTCACGCGCAGCTTTTCCCGCCGCGCAAAGTCCAGCGCCGCGCGCACGAGCCGTTCCGCCAATCCCCGCCCGCGCAATTCCGGCGGCACGAAGGTATGCGTCAGCGCGATTTCCCCGTCCGCCCGCTCGTAATCGAGCACCGCCACGTGGCCGCCGGTTTCGCTTTCGAAACGCCGCGCCGCGACGTCGTGCCGGATCTCCGCTGCTGTTTCGTCTCTGTGCATGGCCGGCAGCCAAACCGCCGCCTCGCCCGCGCTCAACGTCTTCCTGCGCCGGCCCGCGTCATTTGCCGTCGGCGTTTTCCTTGCCCCAACGCTGCGCCAACACCCCGCCCACCATCAGCTGCAAGGGATGATAGACCATAATCGGCAGCAGAATCAGCCCCAGCCCGGGATGCGCGCCGAAGATCAATTTCGCCATCGGCACCCCCGACGCCAACGTCTTCTTCGAGCCGCAGAAAATCGCCGCGATCCGGTCCTCGCGGTTCAACCCGCAGCGCCGCGCCAGCCGCGATGTCGTCCACAGCACCGCCGCAAACAGCAGCGCGCACACCGCGACGACCAGCAGCACCGCCGCCGGCCCCTGCCGCGACCAGATGCCCTGCTTGAACGAATCGCAGAACGACGTGTACACGAGCAGCAAGATCGTCAGCCGGTCCACGAGCCCGATCTTCGCTTTGTGCCGCAACGCGAAGGCCCCGAGCCACGGCCGCAACGCCTGCCCGATCGCCAGCGGCAGCAACAGCCACCGGCACAGGTCGAGCACCACCGGCCCCAGCGGCCGGCTCTCACCCGTCGCCTTGAGCACGAACGCGACCCACAGCGGCGTCAGCACGATGCCGATGAGGCTGGAGAGCGTGGCGTTAAACACCGCGCCGGCCACGTTGCCGCGGGCCGCGGCCGTCATCGCGATCGACGAAGACACCGTCGACGGCAGCGCGCACAGAAAGAAAATCCCGAGGCTCAATTCCGGCGCGATCCGCCCGCCGAGCACCGCGTCGAGCCCCAACCCAAGCAGCGGAAACAGCAAAAACGTGCAGCCCTGCACCAGCAGGTGCAGCCGCCAATTCAGCGCCCCGGCCCGCAGCGCCGCAAACGCCAGCGCCAAGCCGTGCAGGAAAAAAATCAGCGCGACGCCCGCCTTCGTCAGCAACTCGGGGTGCATCCACCCGCCCGCCGCCCCCGGTTCCGGAAACGCCCACGCCAGCACCGTCGCCGCCACCATGCCCGTGAGAAACCAATCGGGTTTGAACTTCATGCGCGTTTGCCGCCGAGCCCGAGTTTTGCGCGCAACTTCCCGCCGAGCGTCGCCAATTCGCCGACGCCTTCGATCTTCAGCGCCCACAGCACGCCGGCATACACCGCGGCCCCGAGCGGAATCAGCCCGAAGATCGCCGCCGCGTCCGCCGCCTTGCCCGCCCCCGCGATCCCGGGCAGCCAGTGCCAGCCGCCCCCGACCACCAGCGCCATCGCCAAGGTCCCCGCCGCCACTTTGCCCAGACACAGCCACAGCGGCCCGAACGCCATCCCGGGCAACCGCTGCGCCAGCGCCCGCTGCAGCAGCAGCGTCTGCACGAGCACCGCGCCCGTGCTCGCCAGCACCAGTCCCCGCGCCCCGAAGCGGTCCATCAGCACCAGGCTCAAGGCCAAATTCACCGCGAAACTCACGCCGGCAAACCACACCGTCGTCTTCACGTCGCGGATCGCGTAGAACGCGCGCGTCGTCAGGCTCGTCACCGCAAAGAACGGCATCCCCAGCGCGAACAGCCCGAGCAACGGCGCCATCAGCCGCGTGTCGTCCGCCGTGAACCGGCCGCGTTCGAAAATCAGCCGCACGATCGGTTCGCTCAGCAGCACGAGCCCCGCCGCCGCCGGCACCGTCAGCACCAGAATCAGCCGCAGGCCTTTCCGGTAGTCCTTCGCCATCGCGACGTAGTTCTTTTCCACCGCGTGTCTCGTGATCAGCGGATACACCACCGTCGCCACCGCGATCGCGAACACCCCGATCGGCAGCTCCATCAGCCGGTTCGCGTAGAACATCACGGTCGCCGCGGAACGCTCGACCGAAAACGCCAGCAGCCGGGAAACGTACACGTTGATCTGGTAAATTGCCGTGCCCACCAACCCCGGCACCATCAGCAACGCGATCTCCCGCACCCGCGGCGCCAGTTCCAGATCGAACCGCGGCCGCCAGCCTTCGCGCATCAGCACGACCGCCGGCACCGCCATCTGCAGCACGCCGCCGACCAGCACTCCCGCGCACAGCCAGTGCATCCGGCCGAGATCCGTCGTCGCCCAGTGCAGCCCCGCGCCGCCCAGCGAAACGATCATCGCGAGGTTCAGCCAGATCGGCGACAGCGCCGGCTCCGTGAACCGGCCGAGCACGTTCAGCGCCGCGCTGAACACCGCCGCCACGCACACCAGCGCCATGTAGGGAAACAGCAGCACGCTCAGGTCCGCCACGAGGTACCAGGCCGGATCGTCGAACCGCACCCGCCGCGCCTGCGCAAACGCCAGCATCGCCAGCAGCACAAGCCCGCCCGTCACCACCGCCAGCCAGCTCGCCACCTTGCTCAGCAACGCAAACGCCCCCGCCCGCTCCCGCTCGTGCAACTCCGCCTGCAACGTCGGCACAAACGCCGCCGTCAACGCGCCCTCGCCCAGCAGGCGCCGGAACAGGTTCGGCAAACTGAAAGCCGTGACGAACGCGTCGTTGAACACCGAGGTCCCGAAGATCGCCGCCCCCAGCAGGTCGCGCCCGAGGCCGAGCACGCGCGAGACCACCGTCAGCAACGACACGATCCCGATGTTTTTCAGCTTCTTCGACACGCGGCCGCCAGTTTCGCGAGGCCCGCCCGGCCGGCGCAAGCCCGTTGGCTGCGCCCGCGCCGGTCACCGCGCCGGTTGCCGTTCCCAGCGGTCCAGCACCGCCGTCGTCAGCGCCGCGAGCTCCTCCGCGTCGCGCCACTCCTGCGCAAACGCCGCCAGCGCCGCCGCCCGTTGCGCCGGCGGCCGGCCGCGCGCCGCCCACACGTCCGCCAGCGCCAACCCCGCGTTGCGGTAGAACGGATGCAGCGCCGGCACCAGCCGCTCCAGCCGCTGCCGCCGCCGGCCGATCTCCGCGTCGAGCAGGCCGTCCGGCGGATGCTGCACCGCCTCCGCCAACGGCACCGCCAGGTCGCGGTCCTCGTCCGGCGCCGCGAATACAAACCGCACCAGCGCCTCCAGCTCAGCGCGCGACTCCCCCGCCTCGAGATGCGGCAGGGTCCGCAGGCGGCGCACGTGGTGCCAACCGCTCGCCCACCAGAGTTCGCGCTCCTCCGCCGTGTCAAAGCGTCCCGGATACGACGCCGCCAGCGCCGCCGCCGGCTCCGCGCCGCCCAGCAGCGCCCGCAGCAACGCCGGCCATTCCCCCGCCCGGCCCGTGTCCCCGAGCAACAATGTCACCCACACCGTCGCGGCCCGCTCGTACGCCGGGCCCGGCTCCCGCGCGGCCCCGGCCCAGAGTTCGGCCAAGCGCAGCGGCGTCTCGCGCGCCGCCTCATACTTCAACCGGTCGAGCTGCGCCGGCTCGCCCCGCATCTCCGCCCAACCCCGCAATCCCGTCTCGAGCCACGCCGGCGGATCGCCCTGCCGCTCGCCGCCGAAAGCCGCCGTCCGCAGCCGCAGCAGCAGCCCGCGGATCAGCGCCCGCTGCACGGTCCGGCCGTCGAGCGCCCCGCGCCGCACCAGCCGCACCGACACGACGCCGCCGCTTTCCGCCACCGCGGAAAACTCCGTCGCCGCCGCCCCGTCTTCCGCCGCCGGCTCCGGCACCACGCGCACAAAAATCGGCGTCGGAAACGCATCCGGCAGGGCCAGCGGCGCCGCCAAATGACGCCACAGCTCCGTCCCCGCCGCGGCCACCGCATGGGCGTCCGACGCATCCAGCGCCGCCACTTCGAAACGCCCCGGCGCACTCAGCACCATCACCGGCAGCGGCGCGGGCGCCGCCCGCGGACTCGGCCCCGCCGCGGCCAGCAAAATTCCGACGCCGAGCGCCGACCGCAGGCTCACGGCATCTGCAGCTTGAGCGCGTTGCCCTCGATCGAAACGGATTTCAGTTTCGTCCAGTTCGCCCGGAAATCGTCCGGCATCACGTCGAGGGAAAGAAATTTGCTCCGGACCAAACCGGCAATCACCGGCAACCGCTCGATCGGGCACGAACCGAGATAAATCGTTTCCGGGTCGTACTCGAAGCCTTCGCGGCCGCGCACAAATCCGCCCTTGGCCTGCACGATGATCTTCTGGCCGAGCAGCTCGAGCGTCACCGGCACACCGACCTGCAACTTGCCGTCGTGCAACCGCACCGTCGGCGTCCCGGCGGACAGATATCCGTTGCCGCTCTTGGCCGGCTCCGCCGCTTTCTCGGCGCCCTTGGCCTTGGCGTCCGGCTTCGGCGCGGCGGCCGGCGGCGGCGTGAGCATCGCGTTGATTTCGTCCTCGGTGATCGTGACCGACTGGCCCTCGAGGAACGCTTTGCGCTTGGCCAACGACATCCGGCCCTTCGCGGCGTCGCGCGATCCTTCGATGTAGTAAACCGCCCCGCGCGCGCGCTCCTTGGGTTCCTCTTTCGCGACCGTCACCGGCCGCAGCACCAGCAGCGCCGCGCCGAGGGCCGTGCCCAACGCCAGGCTCAGCGCGGCTCCGAGGATGACTTCGCCCCAGCCGGGGCCCTGCTGCGAACGGTCGGTTTTGCGGCTCATGAGGGGATTATTTCTTGCCGGTATCGGCCGCGGCTTTCGCCGGCGCCGCGGGCTTCGTGTCGCCGCCGGACTTGGGTTCGGCGCCGCCGGCACGTTTGTTTTTGTAGTCGGTGATGTAGAAACCCGTGCCCTTGAAAATCAGGCCCGCGCCCCCGCCGACCAGGCGTTTGACGCCGGTCTTTTTGCATTTCGGGCACTTCTTGAGCGGTTCGTCGCGCATCGACTGGAACAGCTCGAATTCGTGTCCGCACTTGGGGCAGGCATACTCGTAGGTCGGCATATCGGGAACGCCGGGGTTATGGGTGGCGGTTTCCGGGTTGGCGAGAGCGGAGTGCGTCCGCGTTTTTGCTTTGCCGGTCGGCGCGAAGCCGGCGCTACTCCGCGCGCCCATGGACTTCCCGGCCGAACTCAAGCGCCTCGTCGCCCGCGTCGAAACCGGCCTCGACCGCCATGTCCCGCCCGCCTCCGCCCGCCCCGCCCGTCTGCACGCCGCGATGCGCTACAGTCTCGAGGCCGGCGGCAAACGCCTGCGGCCCGTCATGGTCCTCGCCGCCGCCGACCTCTGCGGCGCGCCGCCCGACGCCGCCCTCCCCGCCGCCGCCGCCGTCGAATGCCTGCACACGTATTCGCTGATCCATGACGACCTGCCGTGCATGGACAACGACGACCTCCGCCGCGGCCGGCCCACCGCCCACCGCGCCTTCGACGAGGCCACCGCCCTGCTCGCGGGCGACGCCCTGCTCACCCACGCCTTCGCCCTGCTTGCCACCGCCTACGCGGACCGCCCCGCCCTCGCCGCCGACCTCGTGCGCGAGCTCGCCGACGCCGCCGGCAGCGCCCGCCTCATCGGCGGCCAGATGGCCGACCTGCTCGCGGAGAAGCAGGCCGACGCCACCGCCGCCGACCTCGACTTCATCCACCTGAACAAAACCGCCGCCATGATCGAGGCCTCCCTCGTGCTCGGCGCCCTCGTCGGCGGCGCCGCGACCGCCCGCGTCGAGGCCCTGCGCACCGCCGGCCGCCACCTCGGCCTCGCGTTCCAGATCGTCGACGACGTGCTCGACGCCACCGCCGACAGCGCGACCCTCGGCAAGACCGCCGGCAAAGACGCCAAGGCCGACAAAACCACCTACGTGAAACTGCACGGCCTCGACGCCTCGCGCCGGATCGCCGCCGACCACACCGCGCGCGCCCGCGAAGCCCTCGCCGCCGCCGGCGGCGATACGACCTTCCTCCTCGCCCTCGCGTCCGCCATGGCCGACCGGCGTACCTGACCCGCGGCGACGCCGCGGGTCAGGTGCGCGGTTGAAAGTTGAAAGCCCGTCGACGCAGCCGCGGGAAACGTTGACGACCTCTTCCGGCCGTTCCTCCGGCTCCGGTCTTTCAACCTTCACCTTTCAACTTTCAACTCCCGCCAGGCCTGCGGCCCGGCGTCGGATCAGCCCAACGACAGCTTGTAGTCGACCGACTCGCGCAGCGCTTCCCAGCTCGCGTCGATGATGTTGTCGCTCACGCCGACCGTGCCCCAGATGCGGTCGCCGTCGCCGCTCTCGATCAGCACGCGCGTGCGCGATCCCGCGCCGCTGTTGCCCTCGAGAATGCGCACTTTGTAGTCCCGCAAC
>NEUS01000066.1 GCA_002288455.1 Opitutia bacterium Tous-C1TDCM | reverse complement strand
CCCGACTCGCGCCTTGCGCAGCCGCCCTCGCCGCGCAACCTGCGGCGCGATGCAACTGACGAAACACTGGGCCGCGCCCCTCGACGACTACGCCATCGATCTCGCGTGGTCCCCCGACGGCTCCCTCCTCGCCGCCGCCAGCGCCGCCGGTCCCGTTTCCCTCTTTGCCGGCGCCGACGGCGCCCGCCGCCACCTGCTCCCCGGCCACGACCAAGGCACCAACTGCCTCGCCTGGGCTCCCGCCTCCGGCTCCTCGTCTCGCCCTGGCTCCGCCGGAGCGACGGCGGATCAACTCTCATCTCTCAACCCTCAACTTATCCTCGCCACCGGCGGCCAGGACGGCGCCGTGAAATTCTGGGACGCCCTCGCCGGCCAACACACCGCCACCGCCGCCCTCGGCTCCACCTGGGTCGATCATCTCGCCTGGGCTCCTCCCTCCGGCTCCTCGTCGCGCCAGAGCTCCGCCGGAGCGACGGCGGATCAACCCTCAACTCTCAACTCTCAACTCCTCTTCGCCGCCGCCGGCCGCGGGCTCTTCGCGCTCCGCCCCGACGCCTCCGTCGCCCACACTTTCAAGCCGGCCCCGAAAACCATCACCGCCCTCGCGGCTATTCCCACCGGCGGCGCCGTCGCCGTCGCTTACTTCGGCGGCGTCGTCCTCTGGGATGCCGACGACTTCGTGGCGCAAAAGGAATTCCCTTACGGCAACGGCATCCAGGGCCTCGTTTGGTCCCCCGACCACAAGTGGCTCGTCTCCGGCAACCAGGACCCGAGCGTCCACCTTTGGATTCCGGAACAGGACATCGAGCTCCACATGAGCGGCTACGAAACCAAGGTGAAGTTCCTCTCCTTCGATTGCAGCTCGCGCTGGCTCGCCACCAGCGGCGGCCGCGACGCCTGCATCTGGGATTGCAGCGGCGCCGGCCCCGAAGGCCGCGAACCCGCCATGCTCCCGCACGATGCCCCCGTCTGCGCCGTGCAATTCCAGCATTCGCACGGCCTGCTCGCGACCGGCGCCCAGGACGGCACCGTCCAACTCTGGAGCCCCGAACGCCGCCAACCGCTCCGCGCCACCGTCAAGATGCCCGCCGCCGCCACGAAGCTCGTCTGGTCCCCCGACGATCGCCAACTCGCGATCGGCACCGAGAAGGGCCACGTCTACGTGCTCAAGTGCGAGGCGTGATCCGGGAATTGCTCTTCCGGCAATTCGCCCCGCGCCCGCCCACCGACGGCATGCGCCGTTCCCGCCCGCTTGCCATTTTCCGACGTCTGCGTTTCGCACCGTCCTTCACCTGCCGCTTTTCCACTTTATGAAAACCCTCCTCGCCTTGGTCCGCAGCACTCTCCTGCTCCTGCCCGCCCTCCTCGTCGCACAAACCTCGCCACCGGCCCAGACCCATGTCGCCGCGATCGGCGCCACGCCCCTCCGCGCTCCAGCTACCGCGGATTTTTCCCCGGGCGCCTTTTTCACCCTCGAAGGTTGGTTCTACCGCACCGAAACCACGCCCTCCGGCTGGCTCATGGGCAAGGGCCTCGCCACGTCCGGCACCGATCCGTTCCTCGCCTTCGGCCTCCAGCTCGACGACACCGGCACGCGCGTCCTTTTCTCCGCCTCCACCGGTGCCGCCGGCAGCTACCGCAACATCACCGCCCCGGCCGCTCTCCCGCTCCGCACGTGGACGCATGTCGCCGCCGTGATGGACGGCACCTCGATGCGTATTCTGATTAATGGTACGGTCGTCGCCTCCGGCACCGCCAGCGGCACTCCGCCCGCCGCGCCTAACATCGCCTTCGGCGTCGGCATCGCCTTCCAGGCCAACGGCAACACCAACTACCCCGCCTTCCCCGGCTACGCCCGCCAGGTCCGTTTCTGGAATGTCGCCCGCACCGCCGCCCAGCTCGCCGCCGGCGCCTCGGACGCGCTGCCCGCCGACCGCACCGGCCTCGTCGCCGCTTGGCCGCTCGACGAATCCTCCGGCGCCGTCGCGCGCGATATCTCCGGCGGCAACTACGGCGGCTCCCTCCTCGGCACGATCATCTACCTCGGCCCCCGGACCTGAGCCAACTCCGGCCGTCGGGCAGGCTCGCTTAAGGCAGCTCTGAAAAACGCGACGTTCGCCGTCGAAGTGTGGCCGCGAGCGCCAGCGAGTGGCGGCGGACTCGGGCGAAAGCCGAGGGAAGCTCCACTCGCTGGCGCTCGAAGCCAAGGGGCCGGCGTTTCTCAGCGGCTCCTTAATGGTTCGGTCTTTCAACCTTCAACTTTCACCCTTCAACGGGCGGCGCCAACGGCGCCGCACTTGACCCTGCCGCACCGCGCCGCGACCGTCCCCGCCGGTCCATGTCCAGCGCCAGCGCCCATCCGGAAACAGTGCCGCCCGCCTCCGCGCCGTCGGTCTTTCTGAGCTACGCCTCGGAAGATCGGACCGCCGTGCGCCGGTTGCGCGACGCCCTCGCCGCCGGCGGCCTCGAGGTCTGGTACGACGAAAACGAACTCGGCGGCGGCGACGCCTGGGACCAGAAAATCCGCCGCCAGATCCGCGAGTGCGATTACTTCATGCCCGTCATCTCGGCCGCCACCGAGGCGCGCAAGGAAGGCTACTTCCGCCGCGAATGGCGCCTCGCGACCGAGCGCACGCTCGATATGGCCGACGACGTCATGTTCCTGTTGCCGGTCGTACTCGACGACACCGCCGATGCCGGCGCGCGCGTCCCCGAACGCTTCGTCACCGTGCAATGGCTCCGCTGCCCCGGCGGCGAACCCACGCCCGCCCTCGCCGCCCTTGCCGCCCGCGCCTTGTCCGCGGCGACCACGCGGCTCCGCCCCGCCGCACCTCCGCCCATCCCGTCGCACGACCCGCCGCCGTTCCCGCTGCCGCCGCGACCCTGCCGCCGCTCGGCGCTTCGCCGCCGCCGGCCGACGATCCGCACACGCCGCCGCCGATGCCGGCGTTCCCGCATCTTGCCGACGACAAGAACTTCGGCCAAGTGATGAAGTTCCTCGCCGAGGTCGTCTGGTGGATCATCACCTCCGCTTGGCTGCTGCTGAAACGCATACCCAAGGCCGTCCGCGTTCTGGTGATCATCTTTCTGTTTCTCACCGCGCAGTCCCGCTGCAGCGGCGACAACGAGCCCCGCGCCCCGCGCCCGCCCAAAACGAAACCCGAAGCCGCCGCGAACGCCACCGACGCCGCGGCCCAGCTGCGCAAATCCGCCGCCCAGTTCGAGAAAACCGCGGGCAACCCCGACACCGCCAAACTCGTCGCCGGCCTCGCCACCGTCGGTGCCGAAGTCGCTCGCGCCCTCGGAGCGGAAATCGAAGCCGACGCCGCCCACCGTTCCCTTCTCCTTGTTCCTTTCTCCGCCGGCCTGACGGATTCCGCCGCCGCTTTCGGCGACGCCGTCGTTGCCGCCGCGCAGTCCCGCCTCGCCGCCGCGCGCCCGAAAGCGATCTCCGTGGCCCCGGCGCCCGCCGCCCCGCTCGCCGACGACGCCGCCCTCGCCCTAGCGCGCGAACACCGCTCGCCCTACGTCGTCTTGGCCCGCGTCGACGGCACCGGCACCGGCCAAGTGCTCACCGTCCGCGCCTTGGCCGTGCGCTCCGGCCGCCCCGCCTGGACCGGATCGTTTCTCGTTGCCGGCACCCCGCCCGAAACCGCCGCCACCGCGATCGCCGAAGGCATCCTCGCCCTTTTGCCGAAGCCTGGCCCCGGCAAACCCTGAAGCCCAGCGGCCTGGGCAGGTGAAAGTTGAAAGTCGGAAGTTGAAAGACCGGAGTTTTCCCACACCCGCCTTTCTTCTCTTTCGCATTTCGCCTTTCGCCTTTCAGTCCTCCGCCTTCCCATTTCCCACTTTTCCAATTTCCCGCTTTCCCGGTTTTCCCTTCCGTCCTCCGCCTTTCCGATCTCCGGTTTCCGGTTTCCGAACTCCGGTCTTATCTATTCAGAAGTCCAACCCGAACATCACCCGCAGCCGCGTATAGTCCTGCGCGTTGCCGTCCGGGTTGTCGCGGCGGATCTCGTGCCGCAGCGCCGCACTGAGCGTCTCGGTCAGTTTCTTGTTCAGCTCGATCCGGTTCTCGAAACCGTCGGTGTCGCCATTTACCGGATACCAGACCCCGCGCTGCGTCAGGCCCATCCGCCACGGCAGCTTCAGCTCGATTTCCTCGAACGCCGACTGCACACCGCGCGACGTGTGCTCCTCGTTGCCCGTCGTTTTCCAAAGATCGAAGAGATTCTGCGCCACCCCCACGCGGACTTTCCGCGTCGGCAAGGTCGAGAGCTGCAAGCCCACGCCGATTTCCTGCTGCAGCAGCAGGTAGTCGTTCGGGACGCCCCGCAGCCGGCTCGCCCGGTTGATTTCGAAACTCGGCCGGTACTGCGCAAACCGCGCCTTCGAGAAATCGTGCCGCCAGGAACCCGAGGTCCTCAGTACATCGGTCGTCGGCACCTCGTCCGTCTCCGCGTAATCGTAACGCGCCGAAAGTTGCACTTCGTTCTTCGCCCATTTCCGGGAAAGATTCGTCTCCACCGCCAGCGTGTCGCGGTCCGTCACATCGGAAACCACCTCGCTGGCGACCGACAGCCGCCCGTTCCACGGCCCCATGAAACTCCGCACCCGCGCCGTCAGCACGCCCGGCGAAAACCGGTCCCACAACGTCAACCGCTCCTCGTCGGCCGCATCCGCCGCCGAGCGCGGCGCCGCCGCCTTCGCCCCGCCCGCGACCGCCGGGGCCGCCGGCTTCGCCGCCGGCACGACCGCCGGGATGATCACCGCATCCGTCGCCTTCACGCGCACCTCGCCGAAACGGTCCGACCGAAACACGATCTCCGTCGGCGTCCGCTGCACCACCGCGCCGTGCACCCGGTCGCCGTCCTTGAACACGAGCGTGTCGCGGCTGCCGGCCGGCTCGGCCGCCGCCGCCATCGCCGCCCACAACCCGACCGCCGCCCGCACCGCGCCGCGCAATTTCCGGAAAATCATGGCGAGCTTCGACGTCCGGACCCGCGCGGTGTTTCAGGAAATTTCCGGAACGTTGGTATCATGGTTCGCCCACAGCAAAGCCGGCGCCCGCGCCCGGTCGAGCCTCGGGCGCGGCCGGCGCCGTTTTCCGAATCAGAATCGCCGCGTGATCGTCACGCGCACCATCCGCGGCTCCGCCGGATGGAAGTGCACGTCGTCCACCCCTTCCGCCGGCTCGCCCGGCAACCGCGATCCGTACGCATACGCGATGTCGTTGTTCGCCCGGTCGAAGACATTCAGCACGTCGATCGACGCCTCCCACGTCGCCGTGCGCCAACCCACGCGCAGGTTGACCGACGTCGATGCCGGCGCCCGCACGGAATTGTCCTCGAGCAACGGTTGCGCCCCGAAGTAACGCAGCCGCAACGCGCCGAACGCGCCATGCTCGCGGCCCACAATCGCCCCCGCCGTCACCGTCGTCCCGATCGCATTTGCAATCCGCGTCCCCGCCCCGCCGTCGTCGCGGTACCGCGCGTGCGTCAACGCCAGATCCGCATCCACCACAAGCCACGGTGTCACGCGGCCGAAATTCGACCACTCCACCCCGCGCCGGCGCGTGCGGCCCGTCGGCTCCGTCGCCCCGGCGTCGCCGACAAACACCAGCTCCGAGTCCAGCTCCAGTTGCCAAAAGGACAACGTGCTCACCCAACCCGGCCGGGCCGCCGTCCGGATCCCGAACTCGGCCCCGCGGGCCCGCACCAGCGGCGTCGCCCGGTCGGCCGGCGTGACGCCGTCGGCTGGATCCACGCGGATCACCGTGCCGCGCGCGTCGTTGCTGTGGAAACCCGTCCCGGCGTTGAAATACAGCTCCGTCTTCGCCCACGGCCCGAGCACGACGCCCGCCTTCGGGCTGAAAATCCCCGCGTCCGTCCGGCCCGAATTCCGCGGTTCGTCGCTCGCGACGTCGAAGCGGTAGCCGTCGGCCCGCAGCCCGGCCACCGTCCGCAGCCACGGCCGCCACCGCGTCTCCCGCCGCAGGAACAGCCCCGCGCTGGTCTCGTCGACGTCGTCGGCGCGCACCGTGGCAAGCCGCACGCGCCGCTCGGTCCGGTGGAGCCCCACCTCGGAAATCAGGTCGCTCCGCACCTGCAGCCCGAGCTCGGTCTCGCCCGCGGCATCGCGCCACGTCCGCGTCGCCTCGCCGCCGAGCAAGGTCCGCGCGTCCCGCTGGTTGAACTGGTCGCCCGCGACCGGGTCGTCGAGGAAGTAGGTGAAGTTCGAATACAGATCGAGCCGGTAGCGCACGGCGTAGGCCGACCACCGGACCGTGCTGTCGGCGCCGGGCCGGACCTGGTCGAGCACCAGGCTGTACCGCTCCGTCTTGCCGCCGCCGCTGTCGTCCACGCCGGCGAATCGGTCGAGTGCGCCCGCCGCCACCGCCCGCGCCGGGATCTGGTCCGTCGCCCGCCACGTGCCGCGGTACGCCAAAGCCGTCAGCCGCGTTTCCCCCGCGTCCGTCCGCCAAAGGCGGCGCCCGTAAACGTTCACCCGCCCGAAGTCGTCGCCCTGCCGCCAAGGTCCGTCCTCGTGCGACCGTTCGAGCACGCCGGTCGTCGCCCCGGTCCCGGCCGGGCGCGTCCCGCCGGCCACGAACCGTGCGTAGGCGTTTTCCCCGAGCGTCAGTGTGGCAAACGGCACCGCCACCCGGTCGGTCAACCGGAACATCGCCGCGCCCGCCGCGGAGAAATCGCCGGCCTCCGCGTGGAACGGCCCCTTGTGGTAGTCGACCTGCCGCACCGCTTCGGGAATCAGGAAATTCAGGTCCGCGTAGCCCTGCCCGTGCGCGTGCGTGCGCAGGTTCACGGGCACGCCGTCGACTCCGACCGCGAAATCCGTGCCGTGGTCGAGGTTGAAGCCGCGGAGGAAGTACTGGTTGGCTTTGCCGCCGCCGGAGTGCTGCGTGATCACGACGCCGGGAATCACCTCGAGCAGTTCGCCGCGGCGCAGCAACGGCCGCGCCGCCAGTTCGGCCGCACCCACCGTGCCCTGCGCCGCCGTGGCGGCGGCACCGAGCCGGTCGCTGGCGCGGCCTAGCACGACGAAGGGATCGAGCGTGGTCACCGGCGGCGCGGCCGGTGCGGTCTGGGCCGGCAGCGCCGCAGCGCCGCCCGCAATGAGCAGGGAAACCAGGACGCCGCGCGGCGCCCGGGTGATGAATCGGGAAAAAGGATACATGACAGTGCAGGCAGGGGCCGGCGCAACGGCCGGACAGGTACGGAAGGTTCCCGGCGCGGAACGCGCCGGCAGGCAAAGGCCGCGCGGCAGGCGCGACCCCGACACTCGTTCAACCGACCTGCGCTCGCGGCGGCCCCAAGGGCGGCGGCGCCCGGCCGATGCCGGTGCCGGCCGATTCCCCGCCTCGCCGCCGGAGCGCCGCCACGGATGGCCGCGGCCCGACTCCGGCATTCTCCACCTGCAGCGGCAGCTTCTTCACGACGGCATCCGCCGGACACAAGGGCGCCGCCGGCGGCGCGACGGCATCCGCCGCGGCGACGACCGGCTGCGGTTGGGCCGCGGCCTGATCCGCACCGAGCAACACCGCCACCTGCACCGTGAGCCGCTGCTGGTGCGAAAACGTCCGCGCCTCCGCGAGCCACGAGACCACGGCATACAATCCCGGCTGCGGACAATTGGCGCAGATCCACGCCGCCACCAGCAGCCAGAACGGCCACCGTGGCGCGGAAGTTCGGCGCTCGTCCCGGATCATCGTGCCCTTGTCGCGGCCCACGCGTCCGGACGCCAACGCAAAAACCGGCCGCGCCCAAATCTTAACTTCGCGCTTGCGCCACCTTCCCGCTGAATCCACGTGTTCCTCCGCGTGCGGAAAAAGTTCGCCAGTCTCGCCCTGCTCTTCGCCTGGGTCTGCGCCAACGGCGCGGTCTGGGACGCGGCGCAGTTGCTCGTCTGGGGCAAGATGTTTTCCGACAACGCGCGCGTGATGCCCGTCGCCGCCGCCTTCCAGGCGACCTTCGATCCGGCCAAAGCCTGCCAGCTCTGCGCCGGCGTCGCCGAGGCGAAGGAGACCGCGCGGCGGCAGCTGCCTCAGGGCGTCGAGCGGTCGGCCGAGAAACTGCTGCTCGCCCTGCATACGCCGGCCCCGATTTTGCTCGTTCCGGCTCCGGAAGTCTGGCCCGCCGCGCTCGCGAGCGCGGCGCCGTCGCGCACGGAATCGGTCCCGGTCCCGCCGCCGCGCGCCTGAGGCGCCACCGCACCGCCGTGTCCGCGCCCCCGCGAACGTAGTTTCGCGCGCGCGTTCTCCCGAGTCCCGTTCGCCCCTGGCGAACTCCGCTCCCGTCCGCCCCTGCGCGGCCGGGCCCTTTCGCCCTAGCCGGGCCTGTTCCTGCCATGCCTTTGCCGTTTTTCCCGATTTCGTTCCTCCGCCTGCCCGGCCTCGCCGGCCTCGCGCTCGCCGCGGCGCTTGCTCTGCCCGCCGCCGAACATCCCAACGCCCGCGAACGCCACGCCCTGCGCGGCAAGGTCGAAGGCAAACTCGCCGACGACCGCCTCCTCCTCGTGAAACACGAGGACATCCCCGGCTTCATGCCCGCGATGACCATGGCCTTTCGCGCGCCGGACCCGCTCTACCACGCCCTCGCCGCCGGCACCGTGCTCACCGCCGAAATGTTCTGGCGCGAGGACGAGTGGTGGCTTGATCGCATCCGCGTCCTGCCCGCGCCCGGCTCCGCCCTGCTCCCGGAGGCCGTGCATTCCATCGCCCTGCTCCCGGCCCCCGGCCCCGCCGGCGGCTTCCGCGCCACCCTTGCCTTCACCGCCCCCGCGGCCGGTCGCTGGAAAATCGAAATCTCCGGCGGCGGCTCGTTCGACGTGCTCGACGCCGCCGGTCGGCCGTTGTCCGCGGCGGCGACGTCCGCTCCGGCGCCCGAATTCACGCGCGCCGCCGTCTTCCGCCTCGCCGCCGGCACCCCGTACACCGTCGTCCTCCGCACCCCTGCCGCCGCCACCGTGGACTGTCGCCTCACCCCTGCCGCCGCCGCCCCCTGATTTTGCCGGAACCCTCCTTCTTCCCATGACCAAATCCAGCCACTTGCTCTCCTGCTTTCGTCTCGCGCGCGCCGGCCTCGGCCTCGCCGCCTTCACTGCGTTCGCCGGCGCCGCCGAACCCGCCGCTCCCGCGGCACCGGCCGCCGCCCAACTCGAGGCCGGCAAAGCCGTCTACATGCGCGTCTGCTTCGCTTGCCACCAAGCGACGGGCCTCGGCCTGCCCCCGGCTTTCCCGCCGCTCGCCGGCTCCGACATCGTCACCGCCCCCGACCCGACCAAGATCATCCGCATCGTCCTGCACGGCCTGCAGGGCCCCATCACCGTCAAGGGCGTCGTCTACAACAGCATGATGCCGCCGCACGCCGCCCAACTGAAGGACGCCGAGATTGCCGACGTCCTCACCTACGTGCGCAACACCTGGGGCAACAAAGCCGCGCCCGTGGCCGCCGACGCCGTCGCCAAACTGCGCGCTTCCGACAAACGTCCGACGCCCTGGACCTGGGCCGAGCTCAACAAGTGACGGCCTCGTTCCTCGAGTATTCCCCGGCGCCCGACTCGGTACCGCGCCCGGCGCCGGATCTGGCCGCGGGCCGGTACCGGCTTCGCGTCGCCGGCCTCGCGCTGCTGCTTTCGCTCGCCCTCGCCGGCTGCGCGCGCGACCGCTCCGCCCCGCGCCCGCCGGAACCGCCGCGCCACCCGCTGCGGGGCGAGATCCTCGGCGTCGCCCCCGACCGCGGCATCCTCGTCGTGCACCACGAGGAGATCCCGGGCTACATGCCGGCGATGACCATGGAACTCGCCGCCCCGGGCGCCGATTTCGGCGCCTTCCGCGACGGCCAGAAAATCGCCGCGACCCTCGTCGAGGCGGCCGCCGGCGACTTCCGCCTCGAAGGTATCCGGATTCTGGATCCACAGCAGGAACGCGATCTCGCCGCCGCCGCGCTCGCGCTCCGCCAGGACACCCACACCCGCGGCAAGCACGCCTACCGCGAAATCGGCGAAACCGCCCCGGCCTTCGCCCTCGCCAACCAAGACGGCGCCGTCGTCCGCTTCGACCACTTCCGCGGCAAACGCGTCGTGCTCAATTTCATCTTCACCCGCTGCCCCGTGCCGACGATGTGCCCCGCCGCCACGGGCAAGATGATGGCCCTCCAGGCCGCCGCCAAGGCCGCCGGCATCCGCGATTTCGAGCTCGTCTCCATCTCCTTCGACACCGACTACGACACGCCGCCCGTGCTGAAAAAGTACGCCGCCGACCGCGGCATCGACACGTCCAACTTCTCGTTTCTCACCGGCCCCAAGGACGCCATCGCCGACCTGCTCCGCCAATTCGGCGTCTACGCCATCCCCGGCGAAAACCTCTACCGCCACACCCTCGCCACGATTCTCATCGGCGCGGACGGCAAGATCGTCCACCGCACCGACGAATCCTCCTGGACCCCGGACGATTTTCTCCGGCGCCTCGCCCCGCCGTCGCCATGACCCGCCCGGCCCGCCCCGCTCCCGCCCGCTCCGCCCTGCCGCCCGCCCGGCGACTCGGCCTCGTCGTGACTCTCGTCGCCTGGCTCTGCGCCACCGGCACGCAGTGGGACGTCGTGCAGGCCGTCGCGTGGGTCCGGATGTTCGCGGAGAATTCCCGCGACCTGCCCGTGCTCGCCGCCCTTGAGCGGACGTTCAGCCCCGCGGCCCGCTGCAGCCTCTGTCACGCCGTCTCGCAGGCCAAACAGGACGAACCCGGCCCAGCGGGCACCGCCGGCAAGTCGGAGGCCAAGATCGTCTTCGTCCACCAAGCGGCCGAATCCGCCATCGTCACGTTGTCCGCGGTCCCCGCGTGGCCCGTCGCCGACTTCACCGCTGCCGGCACCCTTCGCGCCGCCCCACCGCTGCCGCCGCCACGGGCCTGACGCGCCACCGCACCGCCGTGTCCGCGCCCCGGCGCCATCCGCCGCGCGCGATTTTCCCAATCCCGTTCGCCTCCCGCGAACCACGGTCGAGCGCCCGCGTGCGCGCCGCCGTGAATCAGCCTTCCGCACGTCTTCCCATGTCTTCCCGTCTCCCGTCTCCCGCCACCTTCCTCTCGTTCTGCGCCGCCTTCGCCGCTTCGGCCGCCGCGCAGTCCGCCAAACCGGCCGTCCCCGCGGTCCCCGGCAAGGAGGATCCCGTCCAACTCGCCGCTTTCGATGTCTCCGCCGACAAAGAGAACAACTTCTCCCTGCCGCTCGACGCCGTTGCGACCTCCGGCTCGCGCCTCGGCCTCACCAGCCGCGACCTGCCCGCCAGCATCTCCGTCATCACCCAGGAGATGATGCAGCTGCGCGGTCTCCGCACCGCCGTCGAGGCGGTCGAAGCCGCCGTCGGCATGACCGGCGGCACCAACTTCGGCTCCATCCCCACCTATGCCACCCGCGGTTTCGGCGGCAACAACGTCACCGTCATGCGCGACGGCATCCGCCAAAACACCGCGTCGCAAAGTTCCCGCACCGTCGATTCCTTCATCCTCGACCGCATCGAAGTCCTCAAGGGACCCGACGGTCTCATGTTCGGCGAAGGCGCGATCGGCGGCGCCGTGAACTACATTTCCAAATCCCCGTCCCCGGTCTTCCGCGGCGACGGCCTCGCCAGCATCGGCCCCTGGGGCAGCTACCGCCTCGGCCTCGGCGTCGGCGGCCCGCTGCTGAAATCGTCGCTCAACTCTCAACCCTCAACGTCCAACTCCGTCACCTACCGCGCCGACTACTCGCACAACCGGACCAACGGCTACCAGGAACGGAACTCGCAGCGCTACGACGCCGTCGCCCTCTCCCTCGCCTGGCAGGCGTCCGAGAAATTCTCGCTCACGTGGTGGGGCACCTTCCTCGACGACTGGAACGAGAGCTACTACGGCAACCCCACGATCTACGACGGCGTCGTCAACACCCTCGTCGCCAACGCCCAGCCCGAGGTCCGTACCTTCAACTCCGCCACCGACCGCATGATCAACCCCCGCGTCGATCCCGCCGCTCGCCGCACCAACTACAACTTCTTCGACAACTACGCCACGACCGAGAACGTGTTCAACCGCGTGCGCGCCGACTTCCGCTTCTCCCCGACGGTCGAGCTGCGCAACGAATCGTACGTCGCGACGCAGTTGCTCAAATGGAAGAACACCGAGAGCAACACCTGGAACCCCGTCGCCCGCAACATCACCCGCGGCGGCCTCACGCTCATCTACCGTGACGACGTCCTCTACGGCAACCGCCTCGACTTCACGGTGAAAAAGCCGATCGCCGGCCACGCCAACCGGCTCCTCGTCGGCGCCGTCTTCGAACGCAACGACCAGATCCGCGGCGGCGCCGCCGGCAACCAGGTCACCGCCATCCCGGCCGTTTCGCTCTACAATCCCAACGTCGGCTTCGCGCCCGCGTCGCGCTTCCAGAAAACGTCCCGCATCGTCGTCGAAACCCACGCCTTCCACTTCCAGGATGTCTTCGACGTCACGTCGAACTTCCGCGCCGTGGCCGGCGTGCGCTACGACCACATCGCGCTCCAGCGCGACACGCTCGCCAACAACACGACCGCCGTGCCGGTGCGTTTCTCCACCTTCAAGAAAGGCTACCGCACCACCACCGGCCGCGTCGGCGGCGTCTGGATTCTGTCGAAATCCGTCAACGCCTACGCCTCGTTCTCCCGCGCCGCCGAGCCCGTTTCCCAGCTCGTCTCGCTCAACACCGCCCAAGCTGACTACTCCCTGCAAAAGGGCCGCCAATATGAAGCCGGGATCAAGGGCACCTTCCTCCGCGGCAAACTCGACACCACCTTCGCGATCTTCGACCTGCTGAAGCAGGACCTGCTCACCAGCACCCTCGACCCCGTCACCGGCCTGCGCATCAGCCAGCAGATCGGCGCCCAGAAATCCAAGGGCGCCGAATTCGCCCTCGCCGTTTCGCCCGGCGACGGCTGGCGCCTCGAGGGCAACGTCGCGTACACGGATTCCCAATACGCCGACTTCAACGAGAACCTCGGCACCGGCGTGATCTCGCGCGCCGGCCGGCGCCCGAGCAACGTGCCCGAGTGGATCGCGAACGTCTTCGTCGCGAAACGCTTCGCCAACGGCTTCGCCCTCAGCGGCGGCCCGCGCTGGGTGAGCGACCGCTTCGGCAACACCAACAACTCCGTTGTCGCCGAAGGCTACGTGACGCTCGACGCCTCCGCCACCTACACGTGGCACAAGTGGCACTTCACCCTCCGCGGCCGCAATCTGCTCGACGAGGAATACCAGTCCGTCGCCGGCACCACCCTGCGCCGCCTCGCCGATCCCCGCACCGCCGAGTTCAGCACCCGCTTCTCGTTCTGATCCGCGCCTCCGACTCCGTTCCCGGGGGCGGCGCCCGCCGCGCCGCCCCCGTTCCACGTTTCCCGTTTGCCTCTCCTCCGCATCCCGCTCCGCTCCCTCCACCGGCCGCCTATGAATCCGCTCCGCCTCCTGCTCGCCGTCGCCGCCCTCGCCCTTTCCGCCCGCGCCGCCGATTTCGCCCGGCCCCTGCCCACCCCCGCCGCCGCCGATTCCCAATGCGCCAACCTCGTCTCCGCGCCCGACGGCACCCTCCACCTCACGTGGTACGGACCCGGTGATCGCGCCGGCGAACGCGCCCTCAAACTCGCGACCCTCGCCCCCGGCCGCGCCGAGTGGTCCGCGCCGCTCACCGTCGTCAGCACCCCGCTGCTGATGGAAAACTGGGCCGACTTCGCTTCCCTCGCCGTCGGCACCGACGGCGCCCTCACCGCCCAGTGGTTCCAAAAACCCGAAGGTCCCGACGCCCGCGGCTACGACGGCTGGTATTCGCGTTCCGAGGACGGTGGCCGCACTTGGCGCACCCCTGCCCGCCTTGGCCATGAATTCGTCGCCCTCGCGCCGCTGAGCGGCGGCCGCACCCTCGCCGTCTGGCTGGAAAGCGCCCGCTTCCACGATCACCACGCCCCGCGCTCCTCCGGCAATCCGCCTTCCGCAATCCGCAATCCGCAATCGAACGCGCCCTACGCGCCCTCGATGAAGCTGCTCGCCCGCCTGCTCGCGCCCGACGGCTCCGCCCTCCGCGAGTGGACCGTCGACCCCGATGTCTGCACCTGCTGCCAAAACACCGCCGCCGTCCTCCCCGGCGACCGCGTCTTCGTCGGCTACCGCGGCCACACCGCGGAAGAAATCCGCGACAACAAATACTCCGTCTTCGATCTCGCCGCCGGCACCTGGTCCGCGCCCGCCACGCTGAAAGACGACGGCTGGAAAATCGCCGCCTGCCCCGTCAACGGCCCCGCCGCCGACAGCCGCGGCAACGCCCTCGCCGTCGCCTGGTTCACCGCCGCCGACGGCGTCGCCCGCGTCCAGGCCCGCGCGTCGTCCGACGCCGGCCGCACCTTCGGCGCCCCCGTCCAAGTCGATCTCGGCCGGCCGCTCGGCCGGATCGAAACCGTGATGCTCGCGGACGGCTCCGCCGCGATCCTCTGGCTCGAAGTCGGCGATGCGGAAAACGTCGCCGGCATCTACGCCCGCCGGCTCTGGGCCGACGGCACCTTGTCCGAGGCGCGGCTCGTCGCGACTTCGTCCCAGGCCCGCGCCAGCGGTTTCCCGCGCGCCGCCCGGCGCCCCGACGGGCGTATCGTGATGGCTTGGACACAGGCCGGCGACCCCAACCAGGTCCGCCTGCTCGACTTCGACCCCGCCCAGCTCGTGCGCCCCGGCAAACTCGCCGCCGCCCCCGCGATCATCCGCCGCGGCCCGCCGCCGATCCTCGAACTTTGCGCATCTCCGTCCGCCTCCAACCGTCTCGCCTCCCAGCCATGAAAACCCGCCTCCTCGCCACCCTGCTCGTCCTCTCCGCCGCCGGCCTCTCCGTTGCCGCCGCCGCCGAAACCAAACCGGCCGCAAAAACCGACGCCGTGAAACGCCACCCGCTCCGCGGCGTGGTCACCGCCGTCGATGCGGAACGCTCCACCCTCATGGTCAAACACGAGGAAATCCCCGGCGTCATGCGCGCCATGACGATGGCCTTCAAGGTCGACGCCAAGACCCTCGCCGCCGTGAAGAAGGGCGACGCCGTCACCGGCCTCATGTCCCGCCAAGGCAAAGATTGGGTCCTGGAAAACGTGCAGCCCGCCGGGAAGTAACCCTGCGCCGCACCCGCCTCCCCGATCCGTAGCCGCGAGCGTGAGCGAGTGGCCCGGGCGCGACCGGGTGACCTGGCGGCATTTTCCATTGCACCCCCCGGAATCCGTAGTTCAACCGCGGCTTTCCGGGTAGTTTTCGTCCCCCTGGCAACTCTCAAGTCCGGCCCGGGTTAGCCGAGTGATGGGCGAAGGTTCGGTTCGAACCTTCGTCTCCTTCATTCATGCAAACTCCGTCCCGCGGGCTGCCGCGCGCCCTCCCGTTCATTTTCCCCTTCGCCGCCGCTGCTGCCGCCGCGAGTTCGGGTTCGGTTTCCGCCGCGCCGGATCAAACCGTGGTCCACGCCGCATCCGTCTCCTGGCTTGCGATCGCGGCCGGAGCCGTCGGCGTGGCGGTCCTCCTTTACGGTTCCCACCGCGCCTCGCTGGCCGTCGCCCAACACTGGAACATCGGCCGCCGGCTCGCCGCCGGCTTCTCCGTGCTGCTCGCCGTCCTGATCGGCCTCGCCGTCGAAAGCGGCCTCAGCCTCCGCACCGCCTACCTTGATTTCGAGGAATACCGGGCCGATGCCCAAAACAGCCTGCTCGGCACCGGTCTGCAGGAAGGCGTCTCCGAACTCCGGCTGCTCGCCGCGGACCTTGCCTTGCACAGCAACCTCGAAGTCGTCGCCGCCTACGGCAGTCAGCAGACGGCGTTTGCCCGTTTGCTGGAGCAGGCCCGCGGGGATCTTCCCGCCGCCGAGTTCTCCGCCCAGCTCGAGCGCATGGGCGCCGCCGCCGCCCAGCATGCCGCCCTCTTCCGCGAGCTCGAGCAGTCCGTGAGCGCGGGCCGCGACGACCGCGCGGCCATCGAACGCCGCATGGCGGATGTCGGCGTCGCGCTGAATCGGGACTCCCACGAGCTCGAACAAGGCTTCATCGCCCGGCAACAGGCGGACGGCCCGCGCATCGACGCCGAACTTCGCCACACCGCGTCGGTCGTGCTCTGGGTTGCCGCCGCCGCCGTGATTCTCGGGGCCGGCCTCGCCTTTTCGATCACCCGCTCGATCGTCGGCCCGCTCCGCGATGTCGCCGAATCCCTCGGCGCCGGTGCCGCCCAAGCCGCCGCCGCCGCGGACCAAGTCTCGGCCTCCAGCCAATCGCTCGCCATGGGCGCCACCGAACAGGCCGCCTCCCTCGAGGAAACGTCGGCCTCCCTCGAGGAGTTGTCCTCCATGACCAAGCGCAATGCCGACAGCTCGGCGGACGCCAACCGCTCCGCCACGGCCGCGCGCGAGGCCGCCGACACCGGGGCGAACCGGATGCAGTCGATGCAGGAAGCGATGTCCGGCATCAAAGAGGCCGCCGACGACATCGCCAAAATCCTGAAGACGATCGACGAAATCGCCTTCCAGACCAACCTCCTCGCCCTCAACGCCGCCGTGGAAGCCGCTCGCGCCGGCGAGCACGGCATGGGCTTTGCCGTCGTCGCGGACGAAGTCCGGGCCCTCGCGCAGCGCTCGGCCGCCGCCGCCAAGGACACGGCCGCGCGGGTGCTGGAGTCGGCCCAGAAGAGCCGGCAAGGCGTCCTCATCAGTTCGGACGTCGCGCAGAGTTTCGCCACCATCCGGCAGCGCATCGAAGCGCTCGACGGTCTCGTCGGGGAAATCTCCACGGCCACCGCCGAACAAAGCCGCGGGGTCGGGCAATTGTCGGCCGCCGTCTCCCAAATCGATCAGGTCACCCAGAACAACGCCGCCAGCGCGGAAGAAACCGCCGCCGCCGCCGAGGAACTCA
Organism: Opitutia bacterium Tous-C1TDCM; assembly: GCA_002288455.1. Classification (GTDB taxonomy): domain Bacteria; phylum Verrucomicrobiota; class Verrucomicrobiia; order Opitutales; family Opitutaceae; genus ER46. Next base: position 7,246 of record NEUS01000066.1, on the reverse strand, counting down.
ACAGCCAGGCCCAGATGCTCCGGCACGCCGTGAACCAACTCGAACTGCTCGCAGGCTCGCGCGCCGCGGCGACCGCTCTCGCCGCCCCGCCGACCCCGCCCGCCCCGCCGCCGTTGCGCCATTCCGGTCCCGTCCGCAGCCCCGCCCGCCGGGTGGCCCGGAGCGAATCGTTCGCCGGCGTCAACTGACGCCGAATCGCCCTCGTCCGTGGCCGGGCCGCGCGAGGATCGGATCGCCAAGCCCGGCCCGGCGCCTTCTAGTGCCGGCGCTGCGCATGCCCGCCCGCCCGAAGGAACGCTCCGCCCCCCGGCTCGAACCCCGCCTGCGTTTCCCGCACGCGGGGCCAGATGCCTTCGGCCCGGGCAAAGCGGAACTCCTCCGGCACATTGCCGCCACCGGTTCCATCCGCACCGCGGCCGCGGAACTCGGCATGTCCTACAACCGCGCCTGGCAATTGGTCACCGCCATGAACGCCCTTTTCCGCACGCCGCTGGTGGCGCGCAGCCGCGGCGGCGGCACCGGCGGCGGCGCCGTACTCACGCCGCTCGGCGAGGAGGTCCTGACCCGCTACACCCGCATGGAAGCCGCCTGCCGGCGCGCCACCCGGCGGGACTGGCAAGCCCTGTCGGCCCGCTTGAAAGCCTGATTCGGGACGCAACGAGCCGGACAATGACGCTTGTGCCGGCGGGCCATGCCCCTAAACCCGGATTCCGTGTCCGGTTCCCCTCCCGATGCCGCCGCGATTTCCCCTTCTGTTCCGCCCCGCCCGGCGTCGGCTTCGGATCCGGAATTCGAACGCATCTGCCGGCTCGCCGCCCACGCGCTCGCCGCCGATGCCGCGGTGATTGCGCTGGCGGCTGCCCCCGGGGCCGAGCCCGCGTTCGTCACCGCGCCGCCCCCCGGAGCCGAACCCTTCGTTCCGTTCCTGCGCGCGGCCTGCGCCGATGCCGCCCGCGCCCGCTCGCCGGTTGCGCGCGCCGCCGCGGGCCGTCGCCTGCTCGCCGCGCCGATCGGCGGATCCGCCGGCGCCCTCGGGCTTGTCGCCGCCGACGATCGCGCCTGGATCGGGAGCGAAATCGCGCTCGCCGGCGAGTTCGCCGCGTTGGCCGAGGTGCGCCTCGCGCAACGGGCCGCGCTCGACAAGCTGCGCGGCGACGAAAGCAAACTGCGCAAGATCGCGAGCCGGGTTCCCGGCGTGATCTACCAGTACCGGCTGCGGCCCGACGGCACCTCCTGTTTTCCCTACGCCAGCGAACGCCTCCGCGAAATCTACGGCGTCGCCCCGGAGGCCGTCGTCGCCGATGCCGCACCGGTGTTCGGGCAACTCCACCCCGCCGACCTCGCGGGCATCGTCGCCTCGATCCAGGAATCCGCCCGCACGCTCCAGCCGTGGCAGTACGAATACCGCACGCAGTTCGCCGACGGCACCGAGCGCTGGCTGCGCGGCGATTCGATCCCGGAACGCGAAGCGGACGGCGCCATCCTCTGGCACGGCTTCATCACCGATGTCACGGCGCGGAAGCAGGCCGAGACCGCGCTGCGCGAAAGCGAGGAACGGTTCAGGCTGAACTTCACCCACGCCGGCATCGGCATGGCGATCGTCGGACTCGACGGCCGTTGGCTCGACGCCAACCCCGCTTTGCTCGCCATGCTCGGCTGGTCCCTGCCGGAACTGGCCGCCCGCACCATCCAGGATCTGACTTGGCCGGGCGATCCGGATTTCGACGCCAACGCCGGGAAACTGCTGCGCCAGGAAATTCCCGTGGCCCGGGTCGAAAAACGCTACCGTTGCGCCGACGGATCGGGCCGGTGGTGCAAACTCACGGCCGTCGTCGTCCGCGACGGCCAAGGCCGGCCGCTCCACTTCATCGCCCAGCTCGAGGACATCCAGGCCGCCCGCGAGGCCACCGAAGCGAAGGAACGCATCGAGCGCAAACTCGCCGAGACCGCCAAGCTCGAGAGCCTCGGCGTCCTCGCCGGCGGCATCGCCCACGATTTCAACAATCTCCTGACCGGCGTGCTCGGCAACGCCTCCCTCCTCCGCCTCGAGCTCGCGGCGCAGTCGCCCCACCTCGCCGCCATCGGCCAGATCGAAACCGCCGCCCATCGCGCCGCCGACCTCTGCAAACAGATGCTCGCCTACTCCGGCAAAGGCCGGTTCGTGGTGAAGAACGTCGATCTCAACCGCCTGATCACCGAGACCGCGCGGCTGCTCGAGATCTCCATCAGCAAACACACGGTGCTCCGTTTCCACCTCGCGCCGCAGTTGCCCGCGATCGAGGCGGACGAGACCCAGCTCCGGCAGATCGTCATGAACCTCGTGATCAACGCCTCGGAGGCCATCGGCGAACGCAGCGGCGTCGTCGCCCTCGCCACCGGCACCACGTACCTGGATTCCCGATACGCCGCCACGCTCCGCTTCGAACAGACCCTGCCGCCCGGCCCCTACACCTGGATCGAGGTCAGCGACAACGGCTGCGGCATGGCCCCGGAGGTCGTCGAACGGATCTTCGATCCGTTCTTTTCCACCAAATTCGCCGGCCGCGGCCTCGGCCTGGCCGCCGTCCAGGGCATCGTCCGCAGCCACCGCGGCGGCATCAAAATCTACTCCGAACCCGGCAAGGGCACCACGTTCCGCCTGCTCTTCCCGAGCGTCCCCGGCCCGGCCCAGCCCGTCGCGCCCGCGGCCGCCCCGGCCGCCTGGCAGGGACACGGCAAGGTGCTCGTCGTCGACGACGAGGAAACCGTCCGCAGCGTCGCCGCCCGGCTGCTGGCCTACGCCGGGTTCACCGCCGAGACGGCCAACGACGGCGTCGCCGCCCTCGAACTTTTCCGCCGCGGCCCGGCCGCCTACGCCTTCGTTTTGCTCGACCTCACGATGCCCCACCTCGACGGCGAGGAAACTTTCCGCCAGCTGCGCCACATCTACCCCGGCGTCCGGGTCGTGCTGATGAGCGGCTTCAACCACCAGGAAGTCATCACCCGTTTCGCGGGCAAGGGCCTCGCCGGCTTCGTGCCCAAGCCCCTCGACGGCCGCGTCCTGCTCGAGGCGGCGCGCGCCGCCGTCGGCCCCTGAACGGCCGGCGGTGGCTGCGTTATCTTTGACAAAATATAACGCGGGGCCTTGCTCGCGCCATGCCCCGGATCCTCCGCCTCCTGCTGGGCCTCGCCGCCGCCCTGCCCGGCGCGCGGGCCGCCGAAACCGTCGCCGTGGCCGCCGCCAGCGATCTGGTCTTCTGCCTCGAAGCCCTGCGCACCGAATTCGCCCGCACCGAGCCGGCCGTCGCCGTGCGCCTCACCACCGGATCCTCGGGCAACTTTTTCGCCCAGATCCGGCACGGGGCGCCCTTCGACGTCTTCCTTTCCGCCGATGTCCGCTACCCGCGCGAACTCGTCGCCGCCGGTGCCGCCGACGGCCGCAGCCTCGCCCTCTACGCCATCGGCCGGATCGTGCTGTGGACCAACCGGGCCGACCTGAATCCCGCCGATCCCGCCGCCTTCGTCCGCCACCCGGCGGTGAAGAAATTCGCCATCGCCAATCCCCAGCACGCCCCGTACGGGCAGGCCGCCCGGGAAGCCCTCCTCGCCCTGGGCGTCTGGACCGAGGTCCAACCCCGGCTCGTCCTCGGCGAGAACATCGCGCAGACCGCCCAGTTCGTGCAGACCGGCAACGCCGAAGCCGGCATCGTCGCGCTCTCCCTCGTGCTCGCCCCCGCCCTGCAGGGCCTCGGTCGCTGGCAGGAATTGCCGGAGTCGCTGTACCGGCCGCTCGAACAGGCCCTCGTGCTCACCGTCGCCGGCACCCGCAATCCCGCCGCCGTCCGCTTCGCCGCCTTCCTCCGCTCGCCCGCCGCGCGCGCCGTGTTCGAACGCTACGGCTTCCGCCTGCCGCCGGCGTTGCCGTGACGCCCCGCCTGTCCGCCCGCCCGCGGCGCCGGGAATACGCTTCCTCCCGCCGCCGGCCGGAATAGAAGTTCCGGACCGCCGTGCCCGATCCCGGATCCAGTTTCCTCGGCCTCAACGCTGCCCTCTGGCAATCGCTTTGGCTTACGCTCCGCCTCGCGGCGCTCACGACCCTGCTGCTCGGCCTCTGCGGCCTGCCGCTCGCGCACTGGCTCAACCGCACCCGCTCCCGCCTCGGCCCTTTGCTCGAAACCCTGGTCGCCCTGCCCATCGTGCTCCCGCCGACCGTCATCGGCTTCTACCTGCTGGTCGCTTTTTCCCCGCAGCACCCGCCCGGCAGTTGGTGGCGCGATGCCACCGGCAGCCCGCTCGCGTTTTCGTTCACCGGCCTCGTGATCGCGTCCGTCATCTATTCGCTGCCCTTCGCCGTGCAGCCGTTCCAGGCCGCGCTGCGCGCCGTGCCCCGCGAGTTGCTCGACGCCGGCGCGGCCTGCGGGGCGAGCCCGTTCCGCGTCTTCACCCGCTTGCAGATTCCGCTCGCCGGACGCGGCATCGCGGCCGGGCTGACGCTCGGCTTCGCCCACACGCTCGGGGAATTCGGCGTGGTCCTGATGATCGGCGGCTCGGTGCCCGGCGTGACCAAGGTCGCCAGCATCGCCCTCTACGACGAGGTGCAGGCTCTCTCGTACCCGCAGGCCCACGCCTTCGCCGCCGTATTGCTCGTCCTGTCTTTCGCGCTTCTCCTCGTCGTGACGCTCCTGCAGCGCCGGCGCCAGCCGTGAAATTGCGGAGCATCGGCCGCGCGACAGGACCACGCCGCGCTGGCGAAAATCGCCCCGCGCCCTACCGTCCCGCCATGCGCCGGATTTTCCTCCTCGGTCTGCTGCTCGGTCTGTCCGCCGCCCTGCGCGCGGCCGATGCTCCGCGCCTCGCCGTCGCCCCGTGGCTGCTGCCGCCCGGCACCGCAAACGCCGTCTCGTTCACCGTCGTGCGCGGCGACGATCGCCGGGTCCATCTCCTTTGGCTCGAGTCCGCGGGCGACCGCCGCGCCCTCCGGTTCGCCCGGCAAACCTCCCCGGAAGCCGGCTGGGAAACGCCCGTCACGGTGCCCACCGACCACGCGATTGTCGCCGATGCCACGGAGGCACCGGCCCTCGCCGCGGACCGCCACGGCCGGCTCACCGCCGTCTGGCAACGGCCCGCCGCCGAACCCGCCGGCCACGGCACCGGCCACCCGGCCGCCGCCTCGCCGTACTTCAGCCGCAGCGGCGACGGCGGCCGCACCTGGTCCGACCCGCAACCCCTGACGCCGTCCGGCCGCCCCGCCGAATTCGTCACCCTCGCCGCCCTCGCCGACGGCCGCGTGCTCGCCGCCTGGCTCGAGCAGGTCACGGCCAAAACGGTCCACTTGGTCAGCCGGATCGTCGGGGAATCCGGCCCCGATCTCACCGTCGACCGCGCCGTCTGCGAATGCTGTCCGCCCGCCCTCACCGCGTTTCCCGACGGCACCGCCCTGCTCGCGTACCGCGGGCGGACGGAGGAAAACGTCCGCGACATCCGCACCGCCCGCTTCCGCGCCGCGGCTTGGGAGGAATCCCGAAGCCTCAATCACGACGACTGGCGCCTCGCCGCCTGCCCCGTCAACGGGCCCGCGCTCGCGAGCGACGGCGGCCGCGTCGCCGCCGCGTGGTTCACCGCCGGGGACAACGATCCGCGCGTCCTCGTTTCCGCTTCGCCCGACGCCGGCGGCCGTTTTCTCCTGCCGCTGCGGCTGAGCGAAACCCGTCCCGCCGGCCGCCCCGCCGCCGCCATCCTCCGCGACGGCGCCCTGCTCGCCGCGTGGGTCGACGGCGCGGGCGGCCTGCGCCTCCGCCGCGTGACGCCCGAATTCAGCCTCAGTGTCGAAGCCGGGCTCGCCGATCCCGCGGCCGGCGCCGTCCGCGGCCGGCCGCGGCTGCTCGTGCTCGAAGACTACCGCGGCGGCCGGGAACCGGCCCGCTTGCTCTCCGCCTGGCTGCAGGCCGGCGGCGGCCTGCGCGGCGCGCTCGTCACGGTGCCGGAAGGCGAATTGCTCGAGGCGGAAAAAAGCTGCGACTGCGCGCCCACCGCCGAGCAGCTCGCCGGCTATCCGTTCTTCGGCACCGTCGTATCCGTATTTCCTGATACGCTGGAAATCGGGGTCCGGCACGACGAGGTGCCCGGTCTGCTGCCCGCCGGCCGCCACCGGTTCCTCGCCTCCGCCGCCATGGTCGCCGCCGCGGTGCCGGGCCGCCGCTTCATCGGCCGCTGCGATCCCGCCGGCGAGGTCCGGCGCCTCGTCGAATTCCGCCCCGTCGCCGCGCCGTGAACCGCACGGCGGCGCCTGCGGCGTTCGGCTGCCCGCTTTCCGACGCGGGCCTTGACGCCTCGGGCATAATGCCGAGGTTCACCGCTTTCATGTCGTCCGCCCTGCTGCACCTGCTTGTCCGCTGCCGGCTCCGTTGCGGAGCCGCCGCCGCGGCCGCGTTGGTGCTGGCCCTGACGGTGTTTGCCGCCAGCCCCGGCGCCCACGCCTGGCTGCACGCCGGCGCGGACCACGCCTGCCACCACGGCGAAGCCACCGAGGAAGATGCCGGTTGCGTCGTTTTCCAGTTTGCGGCCGGCATCACCGCGCCGGCCCCGCAAGTGCCGGTCCTCCTTCCGGCGACGCGGACCGCGCCGGCGGAGCTCCGGACCGAGCCGCGGCTGCACTTGATTTCCCCGCGGTATCTCCGGCAGCCGGAACGCGGTCCCCCGGGTCGGGTTTGAGTCGATTCATCCGGACTGCGGTCGCCGACCGCCGCCGGACTTTTCCTTGGCCGCGGTCCCCGACCGTCGGCCGGCGCGTGCTCCCGCCGCGCAAACTCAAATCCGTCCCGCCATGTCCCGTCCTTTTCTTTTTCCCGGTCTCTTCCTCGCCGCCGCCGGTCTCGCCCCGGCCCAAACCGCCCCGTCCGCGCCCCCGCCGACGGCCCCGCATGCCCACGGCCACGCCGTCATTTCCCTCGAGCAATTCGTCACCACGGCGACCCCGTTAGCCCGCAATCAAGTCGACCTCGCGCAATCGACCACCGTCCTCGGCGGCCGCAGTCTGCTCCTGAAACAGCAGCCCACGCTGGGCGAAACCCTCGCCGCGGAACCCGGCATCAGCGCGACGTCGTTCGGTCCCGGGGCCAGCCGGCCGCTCATCCGCGGTCTCGGCGGCGACCGCATCCGGCTCCTGGAAAACAGCGTCGGCACGCTCGACGCCTCCGTCATCAGCCCCGACCACGCCGTGAGCGTCGAACCGTTCCTCGTCGAACGCATCGAGGTCGTCCACGGTCCC
>NEUS01000065.1 GCA_002288455.1 Opitutia bacterium Tous-C1TDCM | reverse complement strand
CGGTCGTCGGCGAGGGCCTGGCGGCCGCGTTCGCCGGGGAAGAAATCGAGGGTCGTGCGGCCGAGGGTGTCGGCTTGGGTCTTCGCCCCGAGCATCGCGAGGTGCGCCTGGTTGTTCAGGACGTACCGGGCGGCCGTATCCTTGACGTAGAGCCGGCTGGGCAAGTGGTCGATGATCGTGCGCAGCAGGTTTCGCTCTTCCTCCAGTTTCTCCTCCGCTTCCTTGGTCGCGGTGACATCGCGGGTGATTCCGAAGGTGCCGATGATGGTGCCGGCGGTGTCGCGCCACGGCATTTTCGTGGCCGAGGCCCAGGTCTTGCGGCCGTCGCGCATCGTGAGGCGCTCCAGTTGCGAAATGACCGGCTGGCCGGTGCGGATGATTTCCTGTTCGTCCCGCAGGGCGCGTTCCGTGTGCTCGCGGGAAAAGAAATCCGCATCGGTTTTGCCGACACATTCGTCGGGCGACTTGGCACCGAGGGAGCGGGCATGCGCCGCATTGTTGCGGACGATCCGGCTTTGCAGGTCCTTGAAATAGATCCGGTCGGTGCTCGCCTCCATGAGCACACGCAAAATGGACGAATCGAGCAATTCGGGCGCGGGGCGGCTGGGGGCGGACGGGGGCGTCGGGTGGGACGGCGCTTCGCTCATGGGAGATTTCCGACGCTACCGGCGGCGCCGGTCCGCGCAATGTTTGTTCGCGCGGACCGGAAACGGCGGCGGATCATTCCTTCACGATCGTGAACCAGTCGCGTTTGGCGCCCTTGTCGTTGAGGAAGACGGCGTCGAGTTTGAGACCGTCGACGTCGATGACGAACGAACCGGGTTCGTTGAGGGAAATGAAAAACGCCGGATGGTTGAGCGGCGGCGGCTTCGTGGCGCTCCCCGCGTGGCCGGCGCTGCCGGTGACGACGGAGATTTCGCCGGCGTTCGGAATGCGGCCGCGGCGCTTTTTGTAAACGCCGGTGCCGTCGGCGCGGCCGTCCTGCGTCTGCTTGACGTGTTGGGCGGCGGCGAAGGTGTCGCTCTTGCCGTAGTGGCCGTCGAGCAGCCAGGAGCGTTCGTAGACGTGGGAATGGCCGGTCAGGATGAGGTCGACTCCGCCCGCCTCGAGGACGGGGAGGAAGATCGCGCGCATGTCGTTCATACGGCCGGCGCTGTCGCTGTCCTTGTCGGAATCATGGGTGCCCTTCGTGTAAGTCGGATGGTGGAAGTAGGCGACGATCCAGTCGCGCTGCGTGGCGGCGAGGTCGGCCTTCAGCCATTGCATCATCGCGCCGCCGGCGGAACGGTCGGAATCGTGCGAGTCGAGGCAGATGAAGTGGATGTTGGCGTAGTCGAAAGAGTAGTACGCCTCGGTGCCCGACATGACGCCGCCCGCCTGGGCGCGCGTCGGCAGGGTGAAGATGTCGTAGTAGACCCCGGACTGGGTGATCGAGTTGGCGCTCTTGGCGTCGTGGTTGCCGAGCGCGGGCCAGAGCGGGGCGGTGCGCAGCGTCTGCGGGTACATCTCGAACACGGCTTTCTGGTAGTCGGCGTCCGTGCCGTCCGGATACGCATTGTCGCCGAGCATGAGCCAGAGGTCGGTTTCCTTTTTGCCGGTGAAGGTATAGTAGACGTCGCGCACCGCCTCCTGGGTTTTGCCTTTCGTGCCCGGGTCGCCGAGGACCCAGATGCGGGTGGGTTTGGCGGGCCCCACGACGGGCGGCGTAACGAAACTGAAAACGCCGTTCTTGGGCGGGGCGTCGGCGGCGGCGGATTTCTTTTCGGTGGCGGGTGTCGGCGGGGGCACCGCAACCGGTCCGACCGTGTAGTGGTAGCGCGTGCCGGGCTTGAGGTTGGTCAGTTGGACGACGTGCTCGGCGGTGATGCCTTCGGCCTTGGTATTCGAGGTCAACGCGTTCCTTTCGAGACCGTAGGAAACGACGGACGCTTCCGTGGTGTCGGTGCGCCACCGGATCACGAGACTCGTGGGCGTGGCGGACTGGAGGTAGGGGCCGCGCAAAATGGTCGTGGCGGCATCGGTGGCCGGGGCGGCCGCGAAGACGGCCAACGCGAACAGGAGGAGGCGGGTATTCATGGAAATCAGGTCGAAGGATTCACGAGCGGGCGGAGCTCCGCGATGAACTGCCGCGTGTCCGGCGAGGTTCGCAGCCAGTCCGGCAGCGCGAGGGCCGCGGCCAGCGCGGCGGCGTAGGCAAGGCGCGCTTCGGCGGCACGTCCGTGGCGGGAGAGGAGATCGCCGCGACGGCGGATCCAGGTCTCCGGCCGTTCGCTCTGGGTGGCCAGCGTGCCGAGGCGGTGGAGCGCCGCGTCGACGCGGCCGGTCGCTTCCTCGAATTCCAGCGCGCGCAACTGGAGCACGAGCGCGGGACCGACGCGGGCCATCATGGCCTCAAGCTGGACGAGGGCAGCCGCGGGCGGAAGCAGCCCGACGTGGAACAGAATCAGTTCGGGCGGAGGAGAGGGCAGGGCGTCGAGGACCACCGCCAGATCGCGGGCCGCGGCGGCGGTATCGCCGAGGGCGGCCGCGGCCCGGGCCCGGAGGACCCGGGCTTCATGATCGGTCGGGGAGACCGCGACGGCGCGGTCGAGCATTTGGCGGGCGGAGGCAGGTTCGCCCCGCGCCAAGGCGAGGGCGCCACGGGCCCGATCGAGCCGCGGATGCGCCGGCGCCAATTCGGCGGCGACAAGAAAATTGGCCTCGGCCGCCGTCCATTCTTCATGCCGGGTATAGAGCTCGCCGCGTTCGATGTAGGCGCCGGCCTCGGTGGGCGCGGCGGCGATCCGGGCGTTGAGGCGACCGAGCGCGGCCTCGATTTCCGGGTGGGCCGAAGCCGACGCCGCGCCGAGCAGCGTGCAGCAGAGCGTGAAGATCGCGCGGCGGGGCATGCGCGGCCAGCAGGCCACGTTTTCCGCTTCAGGCAATCCTGCGCCTCACGTTCGCCGGATCGTCACGTTGCGCGCGGGCCGCGGCTTCAGGTGTTGAAGCGGAAGAGCGCGACGTCGCCGTCCTGGAACACGTATTCCTTGCCCTCGAGCCGGTACTTGCCGGCGTCGCGGGCGGCGGCGACGCTGCCGAGCGTGGTGAGATCCTGATACGAGACGACCTCGGCCTTGATGAAACCTTTTTCGAAATCGGTGTGGATCACGCCGGCGGCCTGCGGTGCCTTCCAGCCCTTCTTGATGGTCCAGGCGCGGACTTCCTTTTCGCCGGCGGTGAAGTAGGTCTGGAGACCGAGCAGCAGGTAGGTGCCGCGGATGAGCGAGGAAACACCGGAATCGTCGACGCCGAGATCCTTGAGGAAGGCCTTCGCTTCCTCGGGCGGGAGATCGATCAGTTCGGATTCGATCTTCGCGCTGATCGGCACGTAGGCCGCGTCGTGGTGGGAACGGACAAACTCCGCGACCTTCTGCACGAACGGATTCTGCTCGGCGGTGGCGAGATCGCTTTCGGCGACGTTGCAGGCGAAAAGGACGGGCTTGGCGGTGAGCAACTGGAAGAGCTTCATCTGCGCCTTCTCGTCGTCGGTGGCGGGCAGGGTGTTGGCCGTTTTGCCGGAGTTGAGGTGCGGCTCGAGTTTCTGGAGCAGCGCGACTTCGGCCTGGGCTTCCTTGTCGCCCGACTTCGCCTTCTTCTGCGTTTTCTCGATGCGCTTGGTCACGGCATCAAGATCCGCGAGCACGAGCTCGGTCGTGATCACCTCGATGTCGCGGACCGGGTCGATGGCGCCCATGGTGTGGACGATGTCGCCGTCCTCGAAGCAACGGACGACCTGGACGATGGCGTCGACTTCGCGGATGTTGGCGAGAAATTGGTTGCCGAGGCCTTCGCCTTTGCTGGCGCCGGCGACGAGGCCGGCGATGTCGACGAACTCGATGGCGGCGGGCACGACGACGTTGGTTTTGGCGATTTTCTGCAGCACGTAGGCGCGTTCGTCGGGGACGATCACCACGCCGACATTCGGGTCGATCGTGCAGAACGGATAGTTCGCGGCTTCGGCCTTGCGGGACCGGGTGAGCGCATTGAAGAGAGTGGATTTGCCCACGTTGGGCAGGCCGACGATGCCAGCTTTGAGCATAAGAGGTTGGAGAAGTGCGGCGCGAACCGGGGCTTGACAAGCCGATAGTGGGGCGGTCTTGTCCTCGACTTTTCCAAGCAAGAATCGCTCCGCAAAACATCCGACATGGCTCTCAAAATCCGTCTTACCAAGGTTGGTTCCGTGCACCAGCCCCTCTATCGCGTGGTCGTCGCCGAAGCGCGCTCGCGCCGCGATGGCGCCGCGGTGGAAAACATCGGCACCTACACGCCCAAGACCAAGGGCAGCCCGATCAAGCTCGATCTCGCCCGCGTCGACTACTGGCTCAGCAAGGGCGCGCTGCCCACGGCCACGATGCACGCCATGATCAAGAAGGCGCGCCGCGCAGCGACTGCGACCGCCACGGCCTGAGGCCGGCGATTTTTTCCGGCGGCGGCACCTGCGGGTTCCGCCGTCAGAAAGCCCCGGAGCATTCCGGGGCTTTTTTGTGGCCGCCTTCCGTATCTTCCGACCGCCCCCGCGATGCCGCTGCAGATCGACCTGCTGACGCTTTTCCCGCGCATGCTGGACGGCTTTCTGGCCGAAAGCATTCTCGGCAAAGGCATCGCGGCCGGCCACCTGGCGGTGAAGGTGCACGACCTGCGCGCGTGGGCGACCGACAAGCATCGCACCGCCGACGACCGGCCTTTCGGAGGCGGCGCGGGGATGGTGATGAAGGCGGAGCCGGTGTTTGCCGCGATCGAACAGGTGCAGACTCCCGGCTGCCGGCGCATCTATCTGACCCCGGACGGCGCGCCGCTTTCGCCGACGATCGCGCACCGGCTTTCGCAGGAGCGGCACCTGGTGTTGCTCAGCGGCCACTATGAGGGCATCGACCAGCGGATCCGCGACGGCGTGATCGACGAAGAGATTTCCATCGGCGACTATGTGCTGACCAACGGCACGTTGGCGGCCGCGGTTTTGATCGATGCGTTGGCCCGTTTCATTCCCGGCGTGCTCGGGGAGGAAAAGTCATTGACGCACGAATCCTTCACCAACAAGTTGCTCGACTTTCCTCAATACACGCGTCCCGCCGAGTTCCGGGGCATGTCCGTTCCCGAGGTTCTTCTCTCGGGCAATCATGCCGAAATCGAAAAATGGCGATCCGCGCGTCAGTTGGAGAAAACCCGTCAGGTCCGACCCGATTTACTCAAATAAACTCACAGCCATGAACCCGATTATCCAAGAGATCACCGCCTCCCAGGTGAAGAAAGACATCACGCCCTTCAAGGTGGGCGACGGTGTGCGCGTGCACACGAAGGTGCGCGAAGGCGACAAGGAGCGCGTGCAGATTTACGGCGGCATCGTGATCGCCCGCAAGGGTCATGGGATCCACGAGACGTTCACCGTCCGCCGCCTCAGCTACGGCGAAGGCGTCGAGCGCGTGTTCCCGGTCAACTCTCCCAACATCGAGAAGATCGAGGTCGAGCGCGAGTCCGAGGCCATGAAGGCGCGTCTGTATTACCTGCGTCGCCGCACCGGCAAGGCCGCCGTGGCGATCAAGGAAAAGGACCGCGCGGCCGAGGTCCACGCCGAGAAGGTCGCCGCCACCAAGGCTGCGGCCGCGCCGGCTCCGGCCAAGGCCTGAGGCCAAGCCAAACTTTCGGCGGGCTCCCTGCTTGGGAGCCCGCCTTTTTTGTGTCCGCAAATCCCCCCGCCATGACACGTCGCCGGAAATTCGGGCTTTCCCGCCGGACCGCCGGTGTCTAGCTCTGGGCGGAATTTTATCATGACGTTGCAAACTCACCTCCTCGCCAAAGCTGCCAACCAGGCGCGCGGCCTCGCCATCGATGCGGTCCACGCGTGCTCTTCGGGCCACCTCGGCCTGCCGTTGGGCGCGGCGGACCTCGGCGCCGTGCTGTTCGGCCATGCTCTGGTCCACAATCCGGAGCGTCCGCGTTGGCTCAACCGCGACCGCTTCGTGCTCTCCGCGGGCCACGGCTCGATGTTTCTCTACAGCTGGCTGCACCTCAGCGGTTACGCGGTGCCGATCGAGGAAGTGAAAAAATTCCGCGTGCTGCACAGTCTCACGCCCGGACATCCCGAGTTTCACGACACTCCCGGGGTCGAATCGACCACCGGCCCGCTCGGGCAGGGCATCGGCAACTCCGTCGGCATGGCGCTCGCCGGCCAGATGGCGGCGGCGCGCTTCAACACCGCCGAACACCCGATTTTCGACTATCACGTGGTTTGTCTCGCCGGCGACGGCTGCATGCAGGAAGGCGTGGCGATGGAGGCCGTGGCTTTCGCGGGCCACCAGAAGCTCGATAACCTGATTTTGATTTACGATGCCAACGACGTCACCCTCGACGCGATGGCGGCCAAGACGCAGAGCGAATCCGCCGCCGCCCGCTTCAAGGCGATCGGCTGGGATGTGCAAACGGTCGACGGCCACGACATGGCCGCCTTCCTGAAGGCGTTCAACCGCGCCAAGAAAACCAAGAGCGGCAAGCCGCAGCTGATCATTGCCAAGACGATCATCGGCAAGGGCATTCCGGAAGTGCAGGGCACCGCCAAGGGCCACGGCGAGGGCGGGGCGAAGTTCGCCGACACCGCGCGGGCCGGCCTCGGACTGCCCGCCGACCAGCACTTCTTCGTCAGCGACGATGTGCGCGCCTACTTCGAGGCCCACAAACAGCGCCTCGTCCGGGCCTGCAACAAATGGGCGAAGACGTTCAAAGCCTGGGCGGCCGCGAATCCGGAGAAAGCCGCGCTGCTCGAATCCCGCGAACAGGCACCCAACGCCGCGGCCCTGCTGGAAAAGATCCCGGTCTTCCCGGCGGACGCGAAACTCGCGACCCGCGCGGCCGGGCGCGACGTGCTGCAGCCCGTGGCGGCCGCGCTGCCGTTGCTCATCGGCGGCAGCGCCGATCTTTACGGCTCCACGCTGAACTACATTGCCGCGGACAAAGACTTCGAGCCCGAGAACCGCGGCGCCCGCAATATCCGCTTCGGCATCCGCGAGCACGGCATGGCGGCGATTGCCAACGGCATCGCCTACGACGGCGTTTTCCGTCCGAGCATCGCGACATTCCTCGTTTTCGCCGACTACTCGCGGCCCGCGATGCGGATCGCCGCGCTTTCGAAGCTGCCCGTCGTGTACATTTACACCCACGACTCGATCGGCGTGGGCGAAGACGGTCCGACCCACCAGCCGGTGGAAACGGTTTCCGGTCTCCGCGTGATCCCGAATCTCGACGTTATCCGCCCGGCCGATCCGGAAGAAACCGCCGGGGCTTTCGCCGCGGCGCTCGAGCGCACCGACGGCCCGACGCTGCTGGCGCTGTCCCGCCAGGCGCTGCCGAATCTCAACGACATACCGGTCGCGACCCGCCGCGAGGGCGCCCTCAAGGGCGGCTACGTCGCGGTCCGCGAAACGGCTCCGCTCACGCACATCCTCATCGCCACCGGCAGCGAACTGCAGCTCGCGGTGGCCGCCGCGAAACAGTTGGGCGCGGGCGTACGCGTGGTTTCGATGCCGTGCACCGAGCGGTTCGACCGGCAGCCGGGCGACTACCGCGAGAGCGTGCTGCCGGGTTCCTGCCGCAAGCGCGTCGCGGTGGAGGCGGGTGTGACCGGCCTCTGGTACAAGTACGTCGGGCTCGACGGCAAAGTGGTCGGCATCGACCGCTTCGGCCTCAGTGCGCCGGCGCCGATCGTGTTCAAGGAACTCGGGGTGACGACGGAGGCCGTGGTCGCGGCCGCCTCGGCCCTCTGAATTGTGCCAATTCGGTGACGAAAAACCGCCGGCTCCGGGCCGGCGGTTTTTTTTGCGGGAAAAATCCGGAAATTCCGGACTTTCGGCTTGCGGGAATGATTAGGAAGCTAACGGTCAGCCGCCTTACTGTCACCGCCCTTACTATTTTACGAAATGCCGCACCTGTTGCTGAAAGATCTGCCGCGCTACGAGTGCCTCCTGGAGGCCGCGAAGGAGTTTCCCGACCTGGATCCGTCGGCGGCCGAGGCGTTCCTGCATCTTTTGCGCACGGGCGACGAGGCCTTCGGGGTGACGGAGCGGCATTTTGCGGCCCATCACATCTCGCAGGGGCGGTTCGGGGTGCTGATGCTGCTGTGGCGCGGGGCGCAGCCCCGGATGGGAGCGGCCGCGGCCGACGGCATCGGTTGCGGACCGCGGACCCCGGCGGAGTTGGCCGAGGCGGCGGGCGTGACCCGGGCAACGATGACGGGCCTGATCGACACGCTGGAGCGTGACGGATTCGTACGGCGCGAACCGGATCCGTCCGACCGGCGCATGCTGTTGGTCCAGCTCACGGCCAAGGCCGACAAGTTCCTGCGCGGTTTCATGCCCGGCCATTTCCGCAGCGTGGCGGCCGTGATGGACACCCTCGGCGAAGGCGAGCGGAAGACCCTTGTGCGCCTGCTGGTGAAGATCCAGCGCCAGGTTTCCGCCCTCAAAGCGGGCGACCCGTCCGCCGAAAGCTCCGCCGCCCGTTGAGATCACGCACCCTTTTCCAAGAACCACATCCCGCTGTTCCCATGCTCAAGAAATTCGCCCTCGCCCTCACCGGATTTGCCGTTCTGGTCGTGACCCTCGGAGCCGTCAAGGTCGCCCAGATCAAGCAGATGTCCTCGATGGACCACTCGGTGCCGCCGAGTTCCGTCGCCACCTTCGCCGCCAAGGCGGTCGAATGGCAGCCGACCCTCAAGTCGATCGGCACGCTGGCCCCGGTGGAGGGCGTCACCGTCTCCGCCGATGCCGACGGCACCATCGTCCGCATCGCCGCCGAGAGCGGCACGGCCGTCAAGGCCGGCGACCTCCTCGTCGAACTCGATACGTCCGTCGAGCGGGCCAACCTCGTTTCCACCGAGGCCACGGCGGAGCTCAACCGGATCAATCTGGAGCGGGCCCGCGACCTCTGGAACCGCCAGGCCATTGCCAAATCGGACTTCGACGCCGCCGATGCCGCCGCCAAACAGGCCGTGGCCGCCGTCGCGGCGCTCAAGGCCCAGATCGCCAAGAAGGAAGTCCGGGCGCCGTTCGCCGGCCGCGTCGGTATCCGGATTGTAAACACCGGCCAGTTTGTGGCGCGCGGCCAGGCCCTGCTGCCGTTGCAGAAACTCGATCCCATTTTCGTCAACTTCAGCATCCCGCAGCGCTACCTGCCGGCGCTGTCTCCCGGCCAATCCGTCGCGGTCGCGGTGGATGCCTACGAAAAGCCCTTTGCCGGCAAGATCACGGCGATCAATTCCGAGGTCGACGCCGCGACGCGCAACGTGTCGGTCCAGGCGACGATCGCCAATCCGGGCGAAACGCTCCGGTCCGGCATGTTTGTCCGGGTCGAAGTCGAACTGCCGGCCGGCGAACCCCTCGTGGTCGTTCCCGCCACCGCGATCGCCTATGCCTCCTACGGCAACTCCGTCTACGTGGTGGAGAAAATGAAGCACGCGGACGGCAAGGAATACGTCGGCGTCCGCCAGCAGTTCGTGAAGCTCGGCGCCACGCGCGGCGACCTCGTCGCCGTCACGAGCGGCCTGAAAGCGGGCGAGGAGATTGTTTCCGCCGGAGTTTTCAAACTGCGCAACGGCGCGCCGGTCCAGGTGAACAACACCGTGCAGCCCACGAGCAATCCGGCGCCCAAGCCCGCCAATACCTGATCGCCCGGCCGCGGATTCCCGGTGCCGGTGCGGCCGCCTGAGGCGGCCTTGCTGCCGGTCCGGATCCGTTCCGCTCCTCCCCGCAGCCCTCATTCCCGCTTCCCATGGTCTCGAAAAGTTTCACGGACATGTTTGTGCGCAAACCGGTCATCGCACTGGTCGTCAACATCGTCATTTTGGTGGTCGGCGTCGTCGCCTACTTCCAGCTCAACACCCGCCAGTACCCGCGCAGCGACAGCGCCGTGGTCAATGTCACCACGGTTTATTTCGGCGCCAGCGCCGACACGGTGCGCGGCTACATCACGACCCAGATCGAGCGCGTGATCGCGAGCGCGGACGGCATCGACTACATCGAATCCGAAAGCCGCGCCGGCCTCAGCACGATCAAGGTTTTCCTGCGGCTGAACTACGACACCAACGCCGCGCTCGCGCAGATCAGCGCCAAGCTCGACCAGGTCCGCAACGAACTGCCGCCCGAGTCGGAGGCGCCGACGATCAACGTCGAGACGGCGGACAGCCAATTCGCGTCGATGTACCTGAGTTTCTACTCGGACACCCTCGACCAGAACCAGATCACCGACTACCTGAACCGCATGGTGCAGCCGCGCCTGTCCGCCACCAAGGGCGTGCAGAAGGCGGACGTCCTCGGCGGCCGCGTGTTCGCGATGCGCGTCTGGCTGAAGCCCGACGAACTGGCGGCCCGCGGCCTCAGCCCTTCCGAAGTCCGCGGGGCGCTCGCGGCCAACAACGCGCTCGCCGCGGTCGGGGCCACCAAGGGCTCGATGCTCTCCGTCTCGCTGATCGCGAACACCGATCTCAAGAACGTGGACGAATTCCGCCAGATGGTCGTCGCCGAGCGCAACGGCGTGATCGTGCGGCTGGAGGACGTGGCCGACGTGGTCCTCGGCGCGGAAAGCTACGACGAGGAGGTGCGGTTCGGCGGCCAGACCGCGACCTTCATGGGCATCTGGGTGTTGCCGTCGGAAAGCACCGTGGAAGTCATCCAGCGCGTGCGGGCGGCGATGCCCGACATCCAGCGCAGCCTGCCGGCCGGCCTGAACGCCAAGATCGCGTATGATGCTTCCAAGTACATCGAGGATGCGCTCAAGGAAATCGTCAAAACCCTGGTCGAGACCCTGCTGATCGTCACCGTGGTGATCTTCCTGTTCATGGGGTCGCTGCGTTCCGTGCTGATCCCGATCGTGGCGATGCCGCTGTCGCTGGTCGGCGCGCTGTTTCTCATGCTCGTGATGGGCTTCACGGTGAACCTCCTGACCCTGCTCGCGATCGTGCTCGCGGTCGGCATCGTCGTCGACGACGCGATCGTCGTGGTCGAGAACATCGAGCGGCGTATCCGCGAATGCCACACGCCGGTCGAAGCCGCCATCCTCGGCGCCCGCGAACTGGTGGGCCCCGTGATCTCGATGACGATCACCCTCGCCGCGGTGTACGCGCCGATCGGTTTCCAGGGCGGCCTGACGGGCGCGCTGTTCCGCGAATTCGCGTTCACCCTCGCGGGGTCGGTCGCGGTGTCGGGTTTCGTGGCGCTGACGCTGTCACCGATGATGAGCGCGTACCTGCTGAAGGGCGGCGGCGCCACCGAGAGCGGGCTTTCGGGTTGGACGAACCACCAGTTCGACCGCGTCCGGAACCGTTACGAACGGTGGATCGATTCCAGCCTCGGCTGGGTGCCCGTGACGCTGACGGTGGCCGGCTTGCTCACGTTGCTGCTGCCGGTGTTCGTGATGTTTGCGAACCGGGAATTGGCGCCCAAGGAAGACCAGGGCGTCGTGTTCAGCATTCTGCTGCCGGCGCCGACGGCGACGATCGACCAAAACATGATCTACGCCCGCGAAGTCCAGAAGGCCTTCGAGGCCGTGCCGGAATACGAGCAATCGTTCCAGATCACCGGCGCGAATTTCGGGTTCTCCGGCATCATTCTGAAACCGTGGTCCCAGCGGACGCGTTCCTCGTTGCAGATCGAGCAGTCGCTGATGGGGCCGGCCGCCGCCATCACCGGCATGAACGTGGTGATCACGACGCCGGAGCCGTTGCCCTCGGGCGGGCAGTTCCCGATCGAGTTCGTGCTGCGCTCGACGGCCGACCACCAGCAGATGCTCGAGTACGCGGAGAAGCTCGTGCTTTACGCCAACACCGAGGCCAACGCCCCCAACGCGGCCCCGACCTTTTACTTTGCGGACAGCGACCTGAAGTTCGATCTGCCGCAGGTCGAGATCGAGATCGACAAGGACAAGGTCGCTTCGATGGGGCTCAACCTCAGCGATGTCGCCCGCGACCTCGGCTCCATGCTCGGCGGCGGTTACGTCAACCGCTTCATCAACGAAGGCCGCAGCTACCGGGTCATCCCGCAGGTCGAGCGCGGCGAGCGGCTGAATCCGGGCCAATTGCTCGATTACCATATCCGCGGTCCGCAGGGGCAGCTCATCTCGCTCTCCACGATCGCGACGCTGAAGGAAACGGTGCAGCCCCGGACCTTGAACCGTTTCCAGCAGCTCAATTCCGTGAAGATCACGGGCGTCGGTCCGAGCATCGACGAGGCGCTGAAGAAACTGGAAGCCAAGGCGGCCGAGGTCCTGCCGCCCGGCTACACGATCGACTACGGCGGCCAATCGCGGCAACTGCGCAACGAAGGCGACGCCCTGTGGAAAGCTTTCGTGCTCGCCGGTCTCCTTATCTTCCTCGTGCTCGCGGCCCAGTTCAACAGCTTCCGCGATCCGTTCATCATTCTGCTCGGCTCCGTGCCGCTGGCGATCTTCGGGGCGATGCTCCCGATTTTCCTGTGGCAGACTTCGCTCAACATCTACTCCCAGATCGGTCTCATCACACTCGTCGGCCTGATCGCGAAGAACGGCATTCTGATCGTCGAGTTCGCCAACTCGCTGCAGGAGGAAGGCGTGGCCAAACGCGAGGCCATCCGCCGCGCCGCCGCCACCCGTCTCCGGCCCGTGCTGATGACATCGGCCGCGACCGTGTTCGGCCATCTGATGCTGATTTTCGTGACCGGCCCCGGCGCCGCGTCCCGCAACAGCATCGGCTGGATCCTCGTTGTCGGCATGGCGGTCGGCACGCTCTTCACGCTCTTCGTGGTGCCGGCGTTCTACATGCTGATCGCCCGCGACCACCGGCGCGACGCGTCCCGCCGGGCCGCCGCCGCTCCTGCGACCGCTGCCGGCGCGGTCCCCGCCGAATAAACCTCCGCTTCACGCCCGTCCTTCCATGAAACCCGCCCGCCATTATTTCTCGCCGGTCGTCTCCCTCGCCGCGCTGTCGCTGGCTTGCGCCGCGCCGGCCCTCCGTTCCGCCCCGGCGCCGGCGACGGTGCCGCCTGCGCGGCAGCAGCCCGTGCCGGACTCCCTCGATCTCAAGACGGCGATCGCCTACGCCCTCGAAAACAACTTCGCCATCCGGCAGGCGCGGGAACGCATCCGCCAGCAGGACGGCGTCATCGTCGAGGTCTCGTCCCGCACGATTCCCAATGTCGGCGCCTCGGCCACGTACCAGCTCAACGACAAGGAAATCAGCAACGGTTTCCCGGTCAGCGACCAGACCTGGCAGATCAACCTGACGGCCTCGCAGACCCTTTACGCCGGCGGCGGCGTGCAGTCGGCGGTGCGCGGCGCAAAGTTGGCGCGCGAGGCGGCGCTGCTCGAACTCCAGGCGGTCATCAACGACTCGCTCCTGCAGGTGCGGACCTCGTTTTACCAGGTCCTGCTCGCGCGGGAACGGATCAAGGTGCAGGAATCCAATCTCGACCTGCTGCAGCAGCAGCTGAAGACGACGACCGACCGCTACCAGGCGGGCACGGTGTCGAGCTTTGAGAAACTCCGGGCGGAAGTCGCGGTGGCCAACGCCAAGGCGCCCCTGATCGCGGCGCGCAACGACTACCGGCTCGCCGTCGAGAGCCTGCGGCAGGCGCTCGGCTTCACGACCAACACCCCCGAATCGCTCCGCAAGGTGCCGGACTTCGTGGGTTCGCTCGATTTCGCGCCGCAGACCTTCGATCTCCAGGCCTCGTTTGAAACGGCCCGCGCCAACCGCCCCGACCTCGAGCGGATCGCGCGCCTGGCCGATGCCCGCGGCGAAGCGGTCGTCTCGGCCCGCTCGGGATTCTATCCGACAGTCTCGGCGTTCGGCGGCTGGACCCTGCGCCGGGGGCCGTCCGACCGATTCCGGGATTCCGACAACGGCTGGCTCCTCGGGGTGCAGTCGCAGTGGGACATCTTCGACGGCCGGGCGACGGCCGGCCGGGTGGCGCAGGCCAAGTCGCAACTCGAACAGGTCAAGCTGACCCTCACCGAGGCGCAGCTGGCGGTGGAAATCGAGGTGCGCCGCGCCCATTCGCAATGGCAGGAAGCGACCGAACTGGCGGAAGCGTCACAGAAGGTGGTCGAGCAGGCCACGGAGGCGGTGCGGTTGGCCAATGCCCGTTACAATGCCGGCACGAGCACGCAGCTCGATGTGCTCGCGGCCCAGGTCGATCTCACGACGGCGCGGACGAATCAGATTCTCGCGTTCTTCAATTACAACGTGGCCGTGGCGTCCTTGCGCAAAGCGACGGGCAAGGCGGACGAATTCACGACCGAAACGCGCTGAGCAACTCGGCGGGGACGGCGGAAAATCCGGAATTCGGCGGCACCCGGCCGGACCGCCCCTGTCGATGCCGCCGTCCATGAAACCTTTCCGGCTCTTCCTGGCGATTGCCGGGGTCGGCGGGGCGGCGGGGCTGCTGGGCCTCGGGCTCGCGTTTACCCCCGCGGTGCAGACGTGGGCGGTGGGCCGGGAACTGGCCAAAGTTCCCGGCTGGTCGCTGCGGATCGAGGGCGCAACCGTCCGCCCGGGCCGCATCGAGCTGCGCGGCCTGACGGCGCGGCGGGGGGGAACGACTTTCCGCGCGCCGCACGCGGCCTTGGATTTGCCGGTGTGGACGGTGTGGCGGCGCGGGGCGTGGCTGATTTCGGATCTGCAGGCGACGGGTTGGACCGTGGAACTTGCCCCGCGAACGCCCGCGACGGAGGCGGCGCCGGATTGGCTGGAGCTGATCCAGGCCTCGGCGACCTTCGGGCCGGTAGCGCGGATGCTCGCTTGGTTGCCGGAGCTGGGGGAAGGTCCGACGGTGCCGTTGCCCGAATGGGAAATCGTCCGCTTGCAAGGCGCGGGGACGGTGCGATCCGGTCCGGCCGGCCCGGCCCTCGCCGTCACGCTGGGCGGCGGGGGATTGCGGCCGGGGCAGGAAGCGCGGCTGGCGATCGTGGTCCGGCCGCACGAGGCCGCGGCGGCGGGGACCGGCGAAGTGGCCGGGGAACTGCGGCTTGAACTGGGTCCGGCCCGCAGCCTCGTGGGGGCGACCTTGGCATTGGACTTTGCGGGCGGTCCGACGGTGCCGGTCTGGCAGGCCCGCGGAGAGATCCGGAAAAACGGCGGGTCGGAGATCCGGCGCTGGAGTGTGGCGGGCCGCGAACACACGTTGCTCGCGGTGGAAGGGGCGAGGGAAGGGGAATCCGCCGGCTGGCGGGGCAGTTGGCGGGTGGCGTTGCGGCCGGGGGAGGCGAAGCAACTGGGCCTCGCGGAGGAGTGGCCGTTGACGAACCTGGCCGGCAGCGGCGATTGGGAAACCGCGCCGCAGCCCGGCGACGTGAAGCTGACGGGCCGCTTTGAATTCGGTTCCGACGGCCGCGAACCGTGGCCCGGCGGCTGGACCGGCCTGGGCGCGATTTCGGGCACGGGAGATTTTTCCGCCACGGTCGGCGCGGAGCGGCTGACGTGGCACGAAGCGCGGATGACGATGCAGGCGGAGGGCGCGGCAGCGGCGGGACTGCGGCTCCTGCAGCCGCTCGCGGTGACGTGGCGGGAACGCGAGTTCCACGTGGCGGACGCGGGGCGCGACCTGCTGGCCGTCGCGGCGCACGGCGTGCCGGTGCGTTGGCTGCAACCGTGGTTGCCGCCCGGTTGGGAACTGCGGGCCGGTGTTTTGCACGGGGAATTCAGCGGCGGCGTGCGTTCCGGCGGACTGGCGTTGCGTTCGAGCGCCCCGCTGCGGGTGACGGATTTGGAAATTGGATACAAGGGAACGCGCCGGGCGGCCGATCTCGCCTGGCGCGGCTTCGCGACGGCCGACTGGTCGGTGCACGGATGGCAATGGGGCCTGGCGGAAGGGACCGTGACCCGCGGGGCCGCCCCGGTCGGCACCTTTGAAGCCAAGGCCGGGCGGCTCGCCGGGGAGGGCCAGCCGATCAAGTTTACCGGCAGCCTCGGCGGCAGTTTGCCGGAATGGGCCGGGCTCGCGGCCGGCGCCGGGGGCGAATGGGCGGCCGGGGAATTGCAGCTGAAGTTCGACGGCCAGCAGGCGGCGCAGCTCGAATTGCAGGTCCAGGGCGAAGTGAAGGGAGCCAAACCGGCCCGCGGGGAGAACGCGGAAATCCTGCCGGATCTCGCGGCCGAGTTGCGGATCGATGTCGACGCCGCCGGCCGCTGGGCGGGAAGCGGGCCGCTGCTCGTCGGGCGGGCCGAGCGCCGCTCCGACGTGGCGGTCGCGGGCACGCTGGAGCCGACCGGCCGCGGGCGGAATAAAATCGATCTCCGGTTGGCCGGCGCGCACTGGCACGGGCCCGAGGTCGCGGCCTGGGCGACTTGGCTCGGCGAAGCAGCGACGGCGGCCGGCGCGGCGGATTGGGACGGCGTGGTCGGGTTGCAGGCCGCGCGCCTGGACGGCGTCTTGCGGCCCGCGTTGGCAGAGGCGGCGGTCGTGCTGAAATTCAGCGGCGGCGAGGTGGCGGTCGAGTCCGGGGCGGCGCGGGTGGGGACCGACGGCGAGCTCGGCGTGAGCGGCCGTATCCGAAGGGAGAATCCCGGCGGACCCTGGCGGGCCGAGCTCGCGGTCCGCGCCCGCGACGTGGATCCGGCGCCGTGGGCCGAGGCCGGGCCGGCGCCGGCCTGGGCGGAGGGAAAATTCGACGCGGACGCCGTCTTGACCGGTCGGGCACCGACCGTGCGCGGGTTGCCGGCGGCTTTGGGCGGAGAGTGGCAGGTGACCAGCCGGGGCGGGGTGTTTCGCGGGTTGGCGACGGTGGTGGCGGGACCGGCGGAGACACCGGGGCGCCTGGCGGGAATTCTGGCTTCGGCGGGCAGCGTGCTGGGCGGGTTGACGGGGCGGCGCGACGCCAGCGACATCGCCGGCCGGCCCGAGGCGACGGCGGAATTGGGCCGCGCGCTCGGCGCGATCCGTTACGATCAATTGAGTTTCCGCGTCGCGGACTCCGGTATCCGCGGAACGGTGACGGAGTTTTCGCTGATTTCCCCGGAACTCAGATTGGTGGGCGGCGGCCGATTCGTGCGGCCGGAAGCGGGCCGGCTGGCCGCGGCGGAGCTGGAACTCGATCTGGCGTTGCGGACGCGGGGGCGGTCCGGCGATTTGCTGAAGTACCTCGGCTTGCCCGAGGGCGCTGCCGACGACCTCGGTTACACGGCCAGCGGACTGCCGGTGCATCTCGGCGGTACGGTGGGCCGGCCGGAAGCCGGGGAACTCGGCCGCCGGCTTTCGGCCTTGGCCGCGGAGAAATCGGGCGTGGCGGAAAAGGCGTCGGAGCTCATCAACCGGATCCGCGGCGGCAAATGAGGCGGGGGCGGGGCCATTAACGGCGTCGACACCCGCGGATTCGCGGCGCACGGTGGCGCGGTGATCGCGTCGATTGCGTTCCGGAATTTCAAGGCGCTGCGCAACACGCGGCTGGCGTTGACGCCGTTCAATCTCGTCATCGGGCCGAACGGCAGCGGCAAGACGAGCCTGATCGAGGCGTTGACGATGTTGCGCACGTTGTCGCAGCTGCCGTTGGGCGAGGCGGACGCGGTGCGCGTCGCGGGCGGGCCGGAAATCGATTTCGGCTTTGCGCCGCCGTTCGAAGGCGTGGTCGCGCGGCTCGGCTGCGTGAGCGAAACCGTCTGCAACCTGCTGGTCGTCGAACCGCCCGACCATGCGGATTGGCCCGCGCTGCGGACGCAGCTCCGGGAAATCCGCAGCTACGTGCTCGACCACGAGGCCCTCGCGGAACCGGCGGCGCGGGCGGCCACCACGACGCTGGCGCCGGACGGCGGCAACCTCGCCGCCGTGCTGCACACGCTGCGCGAACGCGCGCCGGCGGAGTATGCCGCGCTGACGGCGGAATTGCTGCGGATGATGCCGGAGTTCGGCGGCGTCGAACTCGTGCCGGACGGCGGGGACCGGATCGCGCTCGCGCTCCGCCTCGCGGAAGGCACCTTGATTCCGGCGCACGAGTTGTCGCAGGGGATTCTTTATCTGCTCGGCGTGCTGGCCTTGGCCTTCGATCCGGCGCCGCCGCGCGTGCTGTGCATCGAGGAAGTGGACCGCGGCATCCATCCGCGCCGTCTGCGCGAGTTCCGCGATGCGCTTTACCGGCTGAGCCACCCGCAGGCGTTCGGGTTGAAGCGGGCGCCGGTGCAGATCGTGACGACGTCGCATTCGCCGTACTTCATCGACCTGTTCCGCGAGCACCCGGAGGAGGTCGTGATCACGGAGAAGCACGGTCGCGCGGCCACGTTTGCCCGATTGACCGACCGGCCTGATCTGCCTGAGCTGTTGCAGGAAGGTTCGCTCGGCGACATGTGGTTCAGCGGCATTCTGGGCGGCGTGCCGGAAGAAGGCCCGGACGCGGCCGAACTCCCGCGGGAATGAAGGTCGCGCTGCTGAGCGAATCGCCGGCCGACGAGACGGCGCTGCGGGAATTGGTGACGGCGGTGCTGCGGATGCCGCCGCGGTTCGTGGCGCCGGGATTCCGGGCGCGCGGCTGGCCCAACGTCGCGCAAGTGCTGCCGGCGGTGATCCGGCACCTGCATTTCAACACCGACACCGACGTGCTGCTGGTGAACGTCGATTCGGACGATTCCGTGGTCCACACGCCGCCGCACGACGCGCCGGACTATTTCCATCCGCGGTGCCGGATGTGCGAGCTCCGCGGGATTTTCCGGCGGACGATGAAGCGCTTCGCGCCGGCCCACGGGCGCGAGCGCGTGCTGCGCGTGGTCGGCGTGGCGGTGCCGGCGATCGAGGCGTGGTATTTGTGCGGGCGGGACGCCGGGGTCACGGAGGCGGCGTGGATCGAAGGGCAGGAGCGGGGGCGTTTGCCTTACTTGCGCGCGGAGCTGAAGCAGCGGGTTTACGGCACGGACCGGCCGAGTCTGCAGCACGAGATCCGTTGCGCGTTGCAGGAAGTGGTCCGGCACCGGCGCGACACCCGCCGGCTCGAGCATGACTTTCCCGGATTCGCGGCCCTCGCCGCGGACCTGCGGGCGGCCGTGGCCGCGCGGGGCGGGAAGCCGCCGCCGGCAAATCCGGCGCCCTGAGGCCGAGCGGGTCGACTTTACATCCGCCGACTCTTGGTGGACGGTGGCCCGTATCCGCAATTGCCGTTCAGGCAACGCGGGCCAAACCCGACCACCCCGTCCGCGTTTCCCAGAGCAACCCCTTCGCGCATGCCCCTTCCCGTCTTTCGCCGGCGCTCCTACCTCCCTTACTACCTTGAGTTGTTCGCCGGCTGGCTGGCCCGGATCCTTTACCGGGTGAAGTCGAGGGGCGCGGAGAACGTCCCCGCCACCGGGGGCGTGCTGCTGATCGCGAACCATATTTCGTACGCCGACGTCGTCGTGCTCCAGCTCGTCTGCCCGCGGCCGATCCGTTACCTCGCTTTCAAGGGCCTGCGGCGGAATCCGTTTTTCAACTGGTGCTTCGACCGCAGCGGTTGCCTCGATGTCTCGCCGCAGGCGCCGCTCGAAGGCATGCGCGCCGCGGTGCGCGCGCTGAAACGCGGCGAGGTCGTGTGCATTTTTCCCGAAGGCCATATTTCCCGCACCGGCCAATTGCTCGAGATCAAGAAGGGTTTCGAGCTCATCGCGCGGCAGGCCGGGGCGCCCGTTGTGCCCGTGGCGATCGACGGGCTCTGGGGCTCGATCTTTTCCTTCGCGGGCAACAAGTACCTCTGGAAATCGCCGCGCCTGCTGCCGACGCACGTGTTTGTCCAATTCGGCCAGCCGACGCCGCCGGACCGCGTCGACCCGGCCTGGGCGCGCCGCGAACTGCTCGATCTCGGCGTCCTGGCCTTCGACGAACGTCCGGTGCTCAAGCGCCACCTCGGCCGCGAGTGCATCCGCACCTTGGCGAAACACCCGCGCCGCCTGATGGTCGTCGACCGCACGGCCGAGCGCCGGCCCATGACCTGCGGCCAACTCTACGCCGCGGCCGCCGCGCTCTCGCGCCGGGTCCGCACGACGATCCCGGAACGCCGCGTCGGCATCGTGCTGCCGCCCGGCGCCGGCGCGTTCATCGCCAACCTCGCCGTGCTCGCCGCCGGCAAGGTGCCGGTGAATCTCAATTTCACCGCCGGCCGCACCGCCCTCGAGGCCTGCATGCGCATGGGCGGCGTGAAGACGATTCTCTCGGCCGAGATCCTCAAAACGAAACTGCCCACCTTCCCCTGGCCGGAGCGCACCTTGGATCTGCGCCAGGAGATCGTCGCCGCCGGCGGCAAGAAGGCGATGCTGCCGTGGCTGCTCGCCGCGCACCTGCTGCCGAACCAATGGTGCGCCAACCTGCTCGGTTTGCCGAAACGCGGCGACCGCGAGGAGGCCGGCCTGCTCTTCACGAGCGGCAGTTCCGGCGAGCCCAAAGGCGTCGTCCTCACGCACCGCAACATCCTCGCGAACTGCGCGCAGATTTCCTCGCTCTCGATTTTGCCGGAAACGTGCACGCTGCTCGGCTGCCTGCCGGTGTTCCACAGCTTCGGGTTCACCGTCACGCTCTGGTACCCGATGCTGCGCGGCTGCACCGTCGTCACCGTGCCCAGCCCGCTCGACACCCGGAAGATCATCGACGCGATCCACGAGGAGCAGGCGACGGTCCTGATCGCGGCGCCGACCTTCGTGCGCCCGATCCTGAAGAAAGCGGAACCGCGCGAATTGCGCTCCCTCGATCTGGTCGTGACGGGCGCGGAGAAACTGCCCGACGACCTGCACCAGGGCTTCCTCGAGAATTTCCACATCGAGATTCTGCAGGGCTACGGGCTCACGGAGACGACGCCGGCTTCGAACATCAACCAGCCGCATCCGCCGATCGTGACCTCGACGAACGAGCCGCAGTTGGGCAAACGCCACGGCACGGTCGGCCGCCTCATGCCCGGCATGACGGCCCGCATCATCGATCCGGATACGGGCGCCGAGTTGCCGATGGACCGCACCGGCCTGGTCATGCTGCGCGGCGCGAATGTCTTCGGCGGCTACCTCGACGATCCCGAAAAGACGAAGGCGGCTTTCCGCGAGGGCTGGTTCATCACCGGCGATCTCGGCCATTTCGATAGCGAAGGCTTCCTCAAGATCGAGGGCCGGCTTTCCCGTTTCTCCAAGATCGGCGGCGAGATGGTCCCGCACGGCACCGTCGAGCAGAAGATCGTCGAAGTGCTCGCCCTCGAGGCCAACGAAGCGCCGCCCGTGTTCGTCGTCGGCGTGCCCGATGCGACGAAGGGCGAGGCGCTCGTGCTGCTCACCACCCACGAAGTCACCCCCGACGTGCTGCGCACCAAACTCGCCGAAGTCGGCGTGCCGAATCTCTGGGTCCCGAAAATCATCAAGCGCGTCGAACAGATCCCGATGCTCGGCACCGGAAAAACGGACATGAAACGCTGCCGCGAAATCGCCCTCGGCACGGCCAAATAGAAAACCGGAAACTTGGGGAATCCGGAAACTTGGGGAAACCGGAACGCGGAAACCGGAGACCGGAGACTTCGGGAAACCGGAATGCGGAGACCGGAAACCGGAAAGCCGGATTGGTGATACGGGATTGGCGGAAGGGAATTGAAGGAACGGCATTCCCTCGAACCAAACTCCGAACTCCAAACTCCAAACTCCAAACTCCAAACTCCGAACTCCGAACCTACCCCGTCCCTGCCGCTGCCGGAACCCAAAACCCAAAACCCAAAACCGAAACAACCGCCCCGCGGTTGCTTACGCGTTGCTGGTCCGGGTCGAGACTTCGATGACGTCGTGCGGGGCCGCTTCTTTCTGGCCGGCGGGGGAGACGCGGATGTAGCGGGCCTTGGTGCGCAGGTCGGGCAAGTTGGCCGCGCCAAGGTAGCCCATGCCGCTCTGCACGCCGCCGATGAGGTTGGCGAGGACGTCGTCGACGGACCCGCTCACTTCCTTGAGGGCTTCGATGCCCTCGGCGGCGACCTTGCGCGTCGCGTCGTTCTTGTCGTGGCCGTAACGCGCGGCGCTGCCGGCCTTCATCGCGGCGTGGCTGCCCATGCCGCGGTACTGTTTGTAGACCTTGCCGTTGATCTCGAGGATCTCGCCCGGCGCTTCGCGGCAACCGGCGAGCAGGCCGCCGAGGATGACGGCGTCCGCCAACGTCAGCGCCTTCACGATGTCGCCGCTCTTGGTGATGCCGCCGTCGGCGATGAGTTTGACGCCGGTCTTGCGCGCGGCGGCGCCGGCGACGAAGAGCGCGGTGAGTTGCGGAATGCCGACGCCCGCGACGATGCGCGTCGTGCAGATCGAGCCGGGGCCCTGGCCGATCTTGATCGCGTTGGCCCCGCTGTCGGCGAGGAAGGCGACGCCCGAGGCGCTGGTGACGTTGCCCGCGACGATGGTGAGATCCTTGAAGGCGCCGCGGACGAGCTTCACGACGTCGCCGACGCCGGCGGTGTGGCCGTGCGCGGTCGAGACGGCGACGCAGTCCACCTGTTCGTCGACGAGATGGCCGACGTGCTCGACGATCTTGTCGCGGTCGAGCGAGCCGTCGGGTTTGCGCACCGGCGAGAGGGCGGCGCCGACGACGAGGCGGAATTCTTCGTCGCGGGCCGGCTTGCGGCGGGATTTCGATTCCGCGGTGATGCGTTCGACATCGGAGGCGGTGATGAGGCCGTGGAGGCGGTCGTCGTCGTCGACGACGAGCATCTTGTTGATGCCGACATTGCGGGTGAAGAACGCGTCCGCCGTCCGGATCGGATCTTTGGCGGCGGCGCGTTTCGTTTCCGTGATCAGCTGGGCGCGGGGCGTCATCACGTCCGCGACCGACTTGGTTTTGTAGCGGTCCTTGACGACATTGCCGGAGATGAGGCCGACGAGTTTGCCGGCGCGGTCGACGACGGGGAACGTGGAAAACGCGAAACGCTTGGCCTCGATGAGGGCGAGCAGATCGCCGACGAGTTGGTCCGGCGCCACGGCGATCGGGTCTTGGATGAGGCCGTGGATGTGGCGCTTCACGCGGGCCACTTCCTTCACCTGATCCTTGGCGGGCATGTTGTAATGGATCAGCCCGAGACCGCCGTTGAGGGCCATGGCGATGGCCATGCGCGATTCGGTGACGGTGTCCATGTCCGACGAGATCACCGGAATCTGCAGGCGCAGGGATTCCGAGAGCGCGGTCGAAGTGTCGGCGTCTTTCGGCAAAATCGCGGAGTACAGCGTCGCGAGCGAAACGTCGTCGAACGTGAGCGCGGTCGGCAAATTGGCGCGGAAGAACGCGTCGGCCGGCAGGTAAAATTCGGCGTCGGCCTGGGCGGCGACGGCGGCGGAATTCGTGGCAACCTTCGTCATGGATTGCCGGGAACGGAGTAGGCTCCGGGCGGGCAAGCGCAAGGGGGATTTTCCGGGCCGGCGCGGCGCGTCCGCGGCGCTTGGTGTTTGCGGATTTGATTTCCGGAGCCGGACGTCGTCCCTTGGCGCGGCCGTTGCCGAATCTTCATGCCGCTGCACCTCCAGTTTCGCCGCTACCGTCTGCCGTTCCGCACGCCGGTGCGCACGGCCCACGGGCTCTGGGCGGAACGCGAAGGCTTGATCGTGCGACTTACGGACGCGGCCGAAGGGGCGGTCGACGCGGTCGGCTGGGGCGAGGCGGCGCCGATCCCGTGGTTCGGTACCGAGACGGCGGACCTAGCCGAAGCGGCGCTGCGCGACCTCGGCGAATGGGTGGAGCCGGAGCGGTTGGCGGAGTTGCCCGCGAAGCTGCCGTGCACGCGGCAGGCGTTGCAGGATGCGCGGGCCGACCTCGCGCGCGCGACGGCCGCGGTGACGGGAACGGGAAACGCCGCCGCGGGCGGGGCCGAGTCCGCGGCGCCGAAGCCGTATCTGGGGGTGGCGGCCTTGTTGCCGGCGGGACGCGCGGTGCTGGCGGCCATCGGGCCGAAGGCGGAGGGCGGATTCCGGATATTCAAGTGGAAGGTCGGCGTCGGCGATGCGGCCGACGAACTCGCTTTGCTCGACGATGTGTGCGCGGCGTTGCCGTCGGGCGCGAAGCTGCGGCTCGATGCCAACGGCGCCTGGGACCGGCGGCGTGCGGAGCGTTGGCTGGAGCGATGCGCGGACCGGCCGGTGGAATTTGTCGAACAGCCGATCGCGCCGGAGACGCGCGGCGCGGACGATTTGCTGCTCGGCCTGGCCGGCGATTTTCCGACGCGCCTGGCGTTGGACGAATCGTTGGTGGGCGCGGGCGATGTGGAACGCTGGCTCGGCGCGGGCTGGCCGGGAATCTACGTCGTGAAACCGCTGCTGCTCGGGGATGCGGAGGCGGCGCTGGCGGCGCTGGCGAAGGCCAAGGCCGACGTCGTGTTTTC